>JAPPKD010000096.1 GCA_028820215.1 Spirochaetaceae bacterium
CTGCAAATCGGCGGACGCGCCTACTTTTTCTCCTCTCCTACACGAATAAGCCGGGTTGAGACGAGAGTTCATCGGGCGCCTCGCCGTTGGGTCAGTCGCCGATGACCGAGCGGAAGAGCCGGATCAGGTTGCCGCCCAGGATCATGCGGACTTCCTCGTCGCCGAATCCGCGGCGGCAGAGCTCGCGGGTGACGTTGACCAGCTTGTCGTAGCTGTCGAGCTCCTCCGGAATGCCCAGGTAGCCGCTCGCAGGCAGGCCATGGGCGCGGCGGAAGTCGTCGCTCAAGTAGAGGTAGTCGCAGCCGAGCGCGATGCGCTCCACGCCGATCGCCTCGGCTAGGTACTCGACGTGCGTAACCACGTCGGCGGCCGTCGCCGGGCGCGCCGGGTGCAGGTAGTGGCTGAAGAAGTGCAGGCCGACCACGCCGCCGGTCGCAGCGACCGCCCGGAGCTGGTCGTCGTCCAGATCGCCCGCCCCAGGGATGGCCCCGCGCGGCGTACCGTGCAGGAAGGCCACCGGCCGGGAGCTCAGCTCCATGACCTGGAAGAAGGTTTTCCGGCTGCAGTGCCCGGGATCGACCAGGACGCCGAGACGGTTCATCTCGCGCACGGCTTCCCGGCCGAAGTCGGTGAGGCCCTCGCACACCGGAGGGTCGCGCCGGTCGCAGATGTCGTTGCCGCCGGCCCAGGTGAGCTGCAGCACGCGCAGTCCCAGCCCGTAGGCCTCGTGCAGCAGCCCCAGGTCGCGCTCGATGGGCTTGCCGCCCTCGAAGCCCAGCAGCACCGCGGAGCGGCCCGTCTCGTGGGCGCGCACGATGTCCCCCGCGCCCCGCGCCAGCAGGAGCGCGTCGGGGTGGGCGTCGACGATCGCGCGGATGCTCCGCATCTCCCGCCACGCCGGTTCCGTGAAGCCGGTGTACTCGTGCAGGGAGCGCTCCCGGTCCTCGACGTCCGAAAAGACGCGGGCGTCCACGGAGGCCAGGGTCACCTTGCCGGCCAGGCCGGCGCGGTGCATGGCCAGCAGGTGCTCCTCGTGGCAGTAGTGGTCGTGCCCGACGAAGACCGGGGAGGACCGGTGCAGCTCTTCCGCCCGTGCCCCGGAATCGTCGCCTTCGGCTCCGTTTCCGGCCCGTCCCCGCCTTTCGCTCGGAGTCTGTCGAGCCGTGCCGCATGCGCGGCGCGGCCAACAGACTCCTCCCGCGTCGCTCATCGCCGCGGGGTCAGTCCCGGTGGGCTGCCCTTCATGAAGGCGAGGGCGTTGCCGCCCAGGATGGCTGCCGCGGTATCGGCGCTGAACCTGCCGGGAGCCCGCACGGCGGCGATCCGTGCGGCCATGTCGGAGCCCTGCGCGAAGTGGGGCCAGTCGGTGCCGAACATGACCCGGTCCGCGCCGGCCGCCTCGACCAGCGCCTCCAGCGCCGGCGACCCCGGGTCCAGCGCTCCCAGGTCGGCGTACACGTGCGGATACTCGGCGATGAGGGCGCCCGCCTCCGCCGCGTGCTCGGGGGTGAAGGTGCGCGCGCCAGCGTGCGCCAGGGAGATGTTGATCGACGGGAAGGCCTCGAAGGTTCGGCGCAGGTGGCCGGCGTAGTCCTCCCAATCGCGCACCCGCGGCCTCACCTCCCGGTGTCCCGGTGCGATCGCCTCCAGCGGCTCGGGCTCGTCTATTCCCAGGTACCAGAACGAGGTGTCGATGATCACGGGAGCCTCGAACTCGGCGGCCAGGGAGATGATCTGCCGGCAGCGGGGATCGTCCGCGATCTCGCCCCAGAAGGAGGTGACCAGCTTGAGCCCGGCGGCGCCTGCCTCCAGGTTCCTGCGCGCCTGCGCCATGTGGTCCGGCACCGCCGGCCCCAGGTGGCACGGGAACCAATAGAACCGCTCCCCGCAGCGCTGCATGGCGTCGAGCGGGTAGGTGACGTTCATCGTCGCCCTGACGCTCTCCCGGGCGATTCCCTTGCGCGACAGGTCCGACGGGATGTCCTCCGGGCTCCAGCTTATGTAGAACGCCTGGTCGATGCCGCACGCGTCCATCAGCGCGATGAAGTCCTCCGCGCTGGTCGGTTTCGGGGTGCCGTCCTCCTTCCACACGCTGTAGCGCTGCGGCCGGCCGGCCGCGTCGAACGGCTGAATGAGATGGATGTGGGCGTCGATCACGGGCGGCATGGGCGAGGTCCTCCTGGTCATTCGATGAGGCTGAAAGCGTACAGCTCCGCGTCGCGGAGGCGGAACTCCAGCCGCGCGACCCGGCCGCGCAGCGACGCCGGCGTGCCGGTCCAGCGCACCTCCTGGGTCACGCCGTCGCCGGACAGCGGCCGGCAGTCGCGGAAGAAGAAGCCGGGCACCGGCAGGCCGGCCTCGTCCAGCAGGCGCACGCGCAGCTCGCCGCGGACCTGCGCGTTGACCGTCAGCCGCGCGGCGTTCCAGGCGAACGGCCGCGTGCGCAGCGTCCCGGGCTGCTCCGCGTCCGCGTCGTAGGAGACGAACCCGTCGCGGCGCAGGGTCGCCACGCCGAGCTGGCGGTCGCCGTCCCAGATGCCCATCTTGTGGCCGCGTGCGTAGCCTGAGTAGTAGATCAACTCGCGGTCGCCGACCGTCACGCACTCGCCCGCCCACGCCATGGCGTGGTCCCAGCTCCCCGGCCGGCGGTCGCGGTCCAGCAGCACGCCGTCCTGCCGGGTCCAGTGCTCGCCGTCGCGGCTGGTGCAGAGCTCCGTCCAGCCGATGCCGTGCACGGGTCCGCCCGCGTCGGCCGGCAGGTCGTCGCGCAGCACGCGCAGGAGACCCAGGTAGAGCGACCCGCGCATGACCGGCTGCATGCCGTAGAACTCCCGCATCGGCCCCTCCTCCTCGGGATCGGTGACCACGATCGGGCGAAACGGCGTCCAGCGGCGCAGGTCGGTGCTGGTGGTCTGCGCGACCAGGCGGCGGTAGCCGTCGCGGTGGAACGGCGGCCTGCCGGTGAAGCCGTCGTCGGGCCGGCCGGAGTAGCCGGCGGTGACCAGGTAGCGCTTCCGCAGCGGGTCCCAGCAGCCGTTCAGCCGGTCCTCCATGCGGCGCGCGGTGTCCAGGTACACGGGGTTGTCGGGATCGTCGGTCCAGTGGAATCCGTCGGGCGACCAGGCGGCGGAGAAGCGGTCACCGCCGGTGTAGAGCAGCACGAAGCGCCGCTCCGGGTCGGCGGCGCCGCTCTGCGGGTGCCGGGCATGGTCGACCAGGCACATGCAGTAGGCGCCGCGGCGCACGACGTTGTTGGCGCGCGATCCGGCGATCTCGACGATGCCCAGCTCCGGGAACCGCCAGGTCAGACCGTCGTCCGACTCGGCGTAGCCGTAGCTGCGGCGCTCCGAGCCGGTGAAGCCGGCGTCGTACCACATCCGGAACGGCGCGGCGCGGTTGCCGGGATCGTGGAACACCCTGGGGAAGAACAGCACCTGCGTGTGCCGCGTGCCGGGTCCGGACTCCAGGACCGGCCGCGGCAGCCGGCGCGCCCGGTGTGCGGTGCGGCTGAGGGCGCTGGTCCGCTCGATCACGTAGTCGTCGATGAACAGGTGGGTGCCGGCGGCCAACTCGATCGGCTGGCCCGGCAGTCCACGCCGCGCGTCATCCATCAGATCCTCCTTCGAGACTGGAGCGCCCTTTCTTCGCGATTCCTTGCGCCTCAGGCTACCAGTATGCACTCGGCAGGCTGGTCGTGGATTAGGACCTGAGGCAGATCTGTGTACGATCCTGGATGTGTCCAGCCGGGGCGACGCCTACAGGGAGTGAGAACGATGGGCGAGACGGTGACGATCCCGAAGGTCGAATACGACAGGCTGCGGGTCCTGGAAGAGGATCTCGCGGACGCACAGGCGGCCCTGGCCGTGGAGGGGCGGCTCGCCAATGGCGAGGAAGAGCTCATCCCGGCCGATATAGTCGATCGGCTCCTCGATGGAGAGCCCCCATTGCGGGTATGGGGGGAGTTCCGCGGCCTGACCCAGTCGCAGCTTGCCCGCGCCAGCGGTGTCAACCGCGTACAGATCGTGGACATCGAGGCAGACCGCAACAGCGGCTCGGTCCGCACCCTGCAGAAGCTGGCCGATGCCCTGGAGGTCACCGTAGACGACCTCATCCCGAGAGCAGACGACGCCAACGAGTAGCCGCGATCCTGCCCGGCGTCCCACCACATCCGAAAACGGCGCGGCGCGCAGCGCGCTCATCGGTCGGCCCCTCGTACGAGCCAGCCGCCACCGGTACATTGCTTCGCCTCCTTCCGGCCGGGTAGCATGGGACCCTCGACGGACCGTCCCGAGGGAGGCGGGGCGCCGGCAGGAGGCAGCACATGGCAGGCATTTCCGTGGCATCGCGCGCACGCGCGGCCAGGCTGCGGGAGTCGTCCCTGTTCCGGCGCTTCTACCGCGACCGCTACTACCTGGCGCTGCTGCTGCCCGGCATCGCCTACTTCGTCATCTTCCAGTACATCCCGATCTACGGCCTGCAGGTCGCCTTCAAGGATTTCTCGTTCCGCGGGGGCATCCTGGGCAGCCCCTGGGCCGACCAGTTCGGCATGGCCAACTTCATCCGCTTCTTTTCGGTCTACAACGTCGGCCGGCTGATCGCGAACACCTTCCTGCTCAACCTCTACTCGCTGATCTTCGCCTTTCCCGTGCCGATCGTGCTGGCGGTCATGCTGCACGAGTCGCCGAGCGCGCCGTTCCGGCGCAGCATCCAGACGGTCACCTATCTCCCCAACTTCATCTCCATCGTCGCGATCATCGGCATCATGCGGATGATGCTCTCGCCGGGCTCGGGCAGCGTGAATCGCCTGCTCGGGCTGGCCGGCATCGAGCCCATCTACTTCATGATCGAGCCGGGCTGGTTCCGGCCGCTGTACGTGATCTCCGGGATCTGGCAGACGGCCGGGTTCGGGGCGATCGTCTACCTGGCCGCGCTCGCCTCGATCAATCCCGAGCTGTACGAGGCGGCGATCATCGACGGCACGGGGCGCATCCAGCGGATCCGGCACGTATCCATCCCCGGCATCCTGCCGGTGGTGGCCATCCTGTTCATCTTCAACATGGGCAACATGCTGAGCAGCGGCTTCGAGAAGGTGCTGCTCATGCAGCACGGCACCAACCTGGAGGTCTCCGACGTCATCGGCACGTTCATCTATCGCGTCGGTCTGACGACCGTCGGGAACTACGATCTGGCGACCGCCGTCGGCCTGTTCAACACCGTGATCAATTTCGCGCTGCTGGTCACGGCCAACGCGGTGGTCAGGCGCATTGCGGGAACGGGCCTGTGGTAGCGGGCACGGGCGTGCGGCGCCTGCAGGCGTTCGACGTGCTCAACCACCTGCTGCTGCTGCTGATCGGCGTGGCCTGTTTCTATCCGCTGGTGCATGTCCTGTCGCTGTCGCTGTCGAGCGAGCGGGCGATCGTGCAGGGCATCACCTGGTTTCCGCGCGACATCGACCTGATCTCCTACAAGTTCATGCTCACCCATAACCGCATCATCGGCGGCTACGCCAACACGATCCTGTACACGGCGACCGGCACGTTCATCAGCGTGGCGCTGACCGCGATGACCGCCTATCCGCTGTCGAGGCGCCGGCTGTTCGCGCGCGTGCCGATCACGTTCATGATGGTGTTCACCATGCTGTTCTCCGGCGGCCTGATCCCGACCTATCTGCTGGTACGGGCGCTCGGGCTCCTGGACACCATGTGGGCGCTGGTCCTGCCGCCGGCGATCGCGGTCTGGAACCTGATCATCCTGCGCACCTTCTTCCAGAACCTGCCGGAGGAGATGGAGGAGGCGGCCCGGATCGACGGCGCGGGCGTGCTCCGCACCCTGCGGACCGTGATCATGCCCCTGTCCAAGGCGGCGCTGGCCACCATCGGCCTGTTCTACGCGATCGGCCTCTGGAACCAGTACTTCGCGCCGCTGGTCTATCTGCGCGACATCGACAAGATGCCGCTGCAGATCATCGTGCGCGACATGATCTGGGGGGACATCATGCGGCAGCGGGCCATCTCCAACAGGAACCCGTTCGCCGAAGAATTGACTGACTTCTCGGTCATGCTGCAACTCGAAAAGCTGAAGTGGACGGCGCTGTTCGTCTCCATCGTGCCGCTGCTGCTGGTCTATCCGTTCATTCAGAGATACTTCGTCAGGGGGGTGATCATCGGAGCACTGAAATAGACTCGAAAAGACAGAAAGAAACCCGGCAGGATCGATGATCCGGTCCTGACACACTCACAAGGAGCAACGATGCAAACGATAGTCAGACGACTGCTGCCGATCGCGGCGCTGCTGGCGCTGCTGGCGGCGCCGGCCGTCGCGCAGACCGTGACCTACACGATCGTCAGCGACAGCATCCAGAAGACCTTCGAGGAACCGATGTTCGTCGAGCTGGAGAAGATCACCGGCGTGCGCCTGGAGCCGCGGCTGTTCCCGGAAGACGACATTCCCAACCACTACGCGCTGATGGCCGCCGCCGACGACCTGCCCGACCTGGCCGCCCGGTTGCCGGGCAACCTGTCGCTGCAGTTCGGCCTGGAAGGGCTGCTGATGGGGCTGCGTGATCTCGAGGAGCACCGGCCCAACTTCGTCGACACCATCGAACGGTACAAGTTCGACTTCGACACGTTCCTGGCCCGCGCCGGCACGGCGGACGGCGACTACTTCGTGTCGCCGACGCTGGGCGGCTGGTACAAGAACATCAAGAACGCGATCATCTACCGGAGCGACATCTTCGCCGAGCACGGCATCGAAGTGCCGACGACCAGCGAGGAGCTCGCCGACGTGCTGAAGCAGCTCAAGGAGCTCTATCCGGACAGCATCCCGTACATGACGTTCCGCGACTGGTGGTGGCCGTTCTTCGTGATGTTCGGCGTGTACGACTATCCGCAGGGAGAGGACTACTACCACCAGACCGCCTACCAGGACGCGCTGCGCTACATCGCCGACCTGTACGCGGCCGGCGCCGTCGACCAGGAGTTTCCGACCCGCCAGTACGCGGAGTGGAACAAGGCGCTCAACGAGGAAGCGACGACCTTCATGGAGGGCACGCACGGCTACTCCTTCCACGGCAACGCGCCGACGCTGCTCGGCATCAGCAGCGAGGAGAACGCGGCAGCAGCCGCCGATCCCTTCGGTCCGGCCGGCCAGGCCGTGCTGGACAAGCTCAACGCGAAGTTCGCGTTCATGAGCATTCCCACGCACGGCAGCGCCAAGCGCGTGAGTCCGCCGTCCAGCAACGTGAACCCCTTCGGCATCGGCTTCAACGCCAACATCGAGATGCCCGAGGTGGCCGCCAAGTGGCTGGATTTCTTCTATTCCGAGTACGGAGCCGCGTGGACGGGAATCTCCTCGCCCGAAGGGGTGAAGTGGGTCAACAGCAACGCCGCCGGCGGCGACGTCATGTGGCCGTCGTTCGGCGACGCGATGGTGGAGCGGCGGCCGGCGACCGCGGAGGAAATCGAAGCCTCTTACAGCACGTACGAGCGTGCGTTCCTGCTGTTCCGCAGGTTCAACCACGACTTCCCGACCCTTCCGCAGGTCATGGAGCACAGCGGCAAGACCGCGGTGCGCCGCGTGGACGTGTTCGCCATGGACGACTCCCAGAAGGAGCAGGAGGCGACCCTGGTCGCGCAGATCAATCCGGTCGTCCAGGAGTGGGAGGACAACTTCATTCTTGGCAGGCGGAACGTGGACGACGACTGGGGCGACTACCTGGCCGCGCTTGACCGCGCCGGCCTGCAGGACTTGCTGGCGCTGCGTGCCGACACGCTGAAGCGCGCCGACAGCCACATCATCGAGCCCGTACCGGACAAGGACGGCCGCTCGACCCTGGCGCCGTAGCGCCGCAGACCGCCGCTTCGCGCGGCGGTTTCGTCATGGGACGCCCGGGCGGAGCCGGCACGGCCGGCTCCGCATCGGGCCTCTCCCGAATCTCCTTCACGGAACCGTTCATGACTCTCATCACCGACCTTTCGATCGCGCAGCCGGCAGACCGGCTGATCACCGACGACCCCACGACCTTCGGCCCGATCTCCAAGCCGAAACCCGGCGCGTGGCGCCTGATCGACTACGAGACCGAGCTGTTCGGCGGCCGGTTCCTGCAGGCATCCGACCGGCAGGCCGCCGTGCTGACGGTGCCGCTCGGATGCGACGGGTGGCACGCGGTGTCGATCGGGATCGCCGGCACCGGCGTCAAGCGGGGGCCGGCCTCGATCGAGGTGCGGCTTGAAGGCGACGAGCACTGGCAGTACCTGCGCGCCGAGGGGTGGATCGACTACGTGGAGGAGCCGTGGATCATCGCCGACCTGACCGGACGGTCGCTGCAGGTGCGCTTCCCGCAGCAGGTGCAGGGGCCGGTGCTGGCGCGCCTGTGTTCGGTACGGGCGGTTCCCGTCAGCGACGAGCACGTGCGCGAGCTCCAGGACGATCCGCCGCGTCCGCTGGTGTTCTCGAACGACGGCAACATGTTCAACGGCGCCGAGCCGGGCACGGAGATCGTGGAGCAGGCGTTCCGCCGGTTCGCGGGCAGCCCGTGGACCATGGGCTGCTACGGCGTGGGCGGCGCCGACTGCGTCCACTACGACACCAAGGTGGGGAACATCATCGGCCAGGACGCCTGGGATTCCGAGGAGGGCTACCTGGGCAGCTACGACGTGGTCACCGCCATGATCGACATGGGGCTCGACCCCCTGCAGGTGGCGATCGACAGCGCGCACCGCCTGGGCCTGGGGATCGTCGCCTACCTGCGCGTGCAGCTCTGGATCTGCGAGCCTCCGCTGGACCAGCAGTTCCGCTCCTCTTTCTACGCCGCGCATCCCGAATACTGCTGCGTGGAGGCCGACGGGGTCGTCGACCACAGCAAGCTGAGCGTCGCCTTTCCCGAGGTGCGCGGGCAGCTCAACGGCATCATGCGCGAGTGCCTGGAGCGCGGCGCCGACGGGGTGTGCCTGTGCTTCGCGCGCGGCTTCCCGCTGGTGCGCTACGAGCAGCCGGTGCTGGACCGCTACCGGGAGCGCTACGGCGGTGACGCGCGCGAGCTGGACGACCGCGACGAGCGGCTGCGTGCCGTGTGGGCGGAGATCACGACCGAGTGGATCCGGGAGATCCGCGAGCTGCTGGACGAGTTCGGGCCGTCGGAACGGTACGAGCGGCGCAGGCTGGCTCTGATCGCCGGCCCTGACATGGAGTGGTGCCTGGGGTTCGGGATCGACGTGGGCGCCTGGGGGCGGGCGGGACTGGTCGACGTCGTCGCGCCGTACCCGCGCGGCATCGAAAAGCGGGAGGACATCTGCGAACTGCTGACCGCAGGAGTGGGCGAGTACGCCCGGGCACTCGCAGGGACGGACGTGGAGCTGGTGCCGTCACTGGGCAGCTTCGCCGACCACGGGATGACGGTCCGGGAAGTGCGCACGCGCGCCGACGGCTGTTACCGGCAGGGCGCCACCGGCCTGAGCCGCTGGGACACCGATCCCTGGATGGTCCACCTGGGACTGGAGAGCGCCGTCGCTCAGCGGCTGTGGGTCGACCACTACATGCCGCCGGCCGCCAATGCCGTGGTGTCCACGGCCGGCCTGAACCGCCTCCGCTTCAACCCGCGCATCGGCGTGTGACCCCGTGACCCTCATCACCGACTTCTCGATCGCGCAGCCGGCGGACCGGCTGATCACCGACGACCGGACGACGTTCGGCCCGATCTCCAGGCCGAAGCCCGGCGCGTGGCGCCTGATCGACTACGAGACCGAACTGTTCGGCGGCCGGTTCCTGCAGGCATCCGACCGGCAGGCCGCCGTGCTGACGGTGCCGCTCGGATGCGACGGGTGGCACGCGGTGTCGATCGGGATCGCCGGCACCGGCGTCAAGCGGGGGCCGGCCTCGATCGAGGTGCGGCTTGAAGGCGACGAGCACTGGCAGTACCTGCGCGCCGAGGGGTGGATCGACTACGTGGAGGAGCCGTGGATCATCGCTGACCTGACCGGCCGGTCGCTGCAGGTGCGCTTCCCGCGGCAGGTGCGGGGGCCGGTGCTGGCGCGCCTGTGCTCGGTGCGAGCCGTTCCCGTGCGCGACGAGCACGTGCGGGAGCTTGCGGCCGAGCGGCCGCGGCCGCCGATGTTCATCCACGACAGCGCCGTCGCCGAGCCGGGCGCCGAGGCCATCGAACGGCTGTTCCGGCCGTATGCCGGTAGCGCGTGGACGGCGGGCTGCTACGGCGTGTGCGGCGCCGACTGCGTCGACTACCCCACCGAGGTCGGGAACATCAACGGCCAGGACGCCTGGGATGCCGAGGAGGGCTACCTGGGCAGCTACGACGTGATCACCCGGATGATGGCGATGGGGCTCGACCCCTTGCAGGTGGCGATCGACAGCGCGCACGGAGCGGGGCTGGCGCTGATCGTCTACCTGCGCGTGCAGCTCTGGACCTGCGAGCCGCCGCTGGACCACCAGTTCCGTTCCCGCTTCTACGCCGCGCACCCGGAGTACTGCTGCGTTGAGGCCGACGGGGTCGCCGACCACAGCAAGCTGAGCGTGGCGTTTCCTGAGGTGCGCGGGCAGCTCAACGGCATCATGCGCGAGTGCCTGGAGCGCGGCGCCGACGGGGTGTGCCTGTGCTTCGCGCGCGGCTTCCCGCTGGTGCGCTACGAGCAGCCGGTGCTGGACCGCTACCGGGAGCGCTACGGCGGCGACGCGCGCGAGCTGGACGACAGCGACGAGCGGCTGCGTGCCGTCTGGGCGGAGATCACGACCGAGTGGATCCGTGAGATCCGCGAGCTGCTGGACGAGTTCGGCCCGTCGGAGCGGTACGAGCGGCGCAAGCTGGCGCTGATCGCGGGCCCGGACATGGAGTGGTGCCTGGGCTACGGGATCGACGTGGGCGCCTGGGGAAGGGCGGGGCTGGTCGACGTCGTCGCGCCGTACCCGCGCGGCATCGAGCGGCGGGAGGACGTCGGTGAGCTCCTGGTCGACGGAGTGGGGCAGTACGGGAAGGCGCTGGAAGGGATGGACGTGGAACTGGTTCCGTCAATTGGCAGCTTCGCCGACCACGCGATGACGGTCCGGGAGGTGCGCACACGCGCCGACGGCTGCTACCGCCAGGGCGCCACCGGCCTGAGCCGCTGGGACACCGACCACTGGATGATCCACCTGGGGCTGGAGAGCGCCGCAGCGCAGCGGCTGTGGGTCGATCACTACATGCCGCCCGCCGCCAACATCGTGGTCTCCACCGCCGGCCTCAACCGGGTCCGCTTCAATCCCCGCATCGGCGTCTGACCGACCGGGCGGGCCGCGGGCGGGCCTTCGTAGGGTGACAGAGCGGTGCTTGATAGAAAATCGCAAAAATGATATAGCTAGGTCCCGCATGGCGCGGACTGTCGAAGCAGGAGAATCCGGGAGCAACGTAGATCGGCTGCACACGAAGTGGAGCAGCGATCCTGAGTACCGGAACGCTTATGACGAACTTGGCCCGGAGTTTGAGATTGCCCGTGCAGTGATTCTGGCTCGCAAGGGCGCAGGCCTCACGCAGGAACAGCTCGCCAAGCGGATGAACACGACGCAGTCGGTCATTGCGCGTCTGGAAGGCGGGCGCACTTCTCCATCCACGACGACGCTGATGCGGTTCGCAAAGGCTACCGGTACACGCCTGAGGATCAGCTTTGAGGCTACCGGCGACGCGGTCTGACAGGTCAGGCGTGCACTCGATAGCGGATTCATGATCGAACCGCTGGTCGAATCCCTCTCGATTGCCGCCATAGCGGTAGTCTAGGTCGGTATCGACAGAAATCTGCCTTGTTTCTGATCGATAATGCCGCTATGGCGGTGATTTTCGCATAGATCGCTTGACGACGTGGGATTAAGGCAGGAACATGCCGCTATGTCGGTAAGACAGGGTCTGCAAACATGAAGATCCTCACTGCTCAGTCGCTTGGCGACGTGTTGAGGTACCACCGTCGGCGCAGCGGACTGAGCCAGCATGCACTGGCCGACCTTGCGGGCATCGGCAAGACCTCGGTCTTCGACATCGAGAAAGGGAAGCCCACGGTACGCCTGGCGACGCTGATGGCGGTCCTGCGCGTCCTCAACGTCGATCTGCTGCTGGATGGACCGCTGATGGCGGAATGCCGTGCCGTGCTGCACGCCGAGCGCCGGAACGCGGTCGAGGAGAACGAACCGTGAGGAGTGCCGCGGTCCACGTGATGGGCGCGCCGGCCGGAGTCCTCGAGGAGCGCGAGCCGGGGCGGTTCGTGTTCCGGTACCTGGATGCCTACGACGGCCCACCTGTCTCGCTCACCATGCCGGTTGCGAGGCAGGAGCACTCGTTCGACCGGTTTCCCCCGTTCTTCGAGGGGTTGCTGCCGGAGGGCGAGATGCTGGAGGGACTGCTGCGCCAGCGCAAGCTCGATCGCGACGACCTGTTCGCGCAACTCCTGGCGGTGGGCGAGGAGGTGGTCGGGGCGGTAACCGTGGTCGAGGATACGGCTTGAACCGCTGCCCCATCACCTACGCGCCGTGCGGCGACGACCGGTACTCCCGCGCGGGGCTGCGCTCGCTGTCGCCCAATCTGAAGTCCCTGCACGACTTTCCCTACGCCGCCGAACGGCAGCGGCAGGAGGCGGTCATCCGCGCCGGCAGGATGTCGATCCAGGGAGTGCAGCCGAAGCTGAGCGTACGCCTCCACGCCACGGCGGGCATGTTCCGGATCGTCGATCGGGGCGGACGGTACGTCCTCAAGCCGCAGCACCACGTGTACCCGAGCCTGCCGGAGAACGAGGGCCTGACCATGCACCTGGCAGGACTGTGCGGGATCGAGGTGCCGGTGAGCGGGATGGTGCGCTGTGCCGACGGAACCTGGTCGTACTTCGTTCGCCGCTTCGACCGCGCCGGGCACAACCGCCAGGTCCCGGTCGAGGACTTCGCGCAGCTTGCCGGCCGGGACCGCGACACGAAGTACGACTTCAGCATGGAGCGGCTGGTGGATCTGCTCGATGCCCATTGCACGTTCCCGGCGATCGAGAAAGTGAAGCTGCTGAAGCGTAGCCTCTTCAACTTCCTGGTAGGGAACGAGGACATGCACCTCAAGAACCACTCGCTGATCACCAGGCAGGGAAAGGTCGAGCTCGCCCCTGCGTACGACTTCCTCAGCTCCACGGTCGCCTATCTGGCTCTCGGCAAGCGACCCGACACGATCATGGAGACCGCTCTGCCTCTGGGAGGCAAACAGCGAGGCCTGACCCGCAGGTCATGGACTGCCTACTTCGGCAAGGAGCGCCTGGGGCTTCCCGACAAGGTGATCGGCAGCGTCCAGGCGGAGCTGGCGGAGGCCGCTCCGGCGTGGCGGCGGCGTATAGGCCACTCCCTCCTTCCGCCGGAGCACCGGGAGCTCTATCTCGCGCTGCTCAGCGAACGCCTGGCGGTCCTTGACCTGAACGGATGAGCGGTCCCTCCCGCCAGTCGCCGTACACGTCCGAGTAGACGTGCCCCCAATGAGCCGGCTTGGTCTCTCGATCCATGAGCTGACGCCGGGGCATCGTGACTGGAACGATTACGTCGACGTGATCGAGGGCGAAGGTCAGGGACGATGGGCATTCGCCGCGCAGTTCGAGCCGTTTCCGCACCACTACGTTGTGGCAAGACAGGAAAGCGACATCGTCGGCTTCATCATGTATGTCGTCTGGGACATCGGTCCCCATGATCGCAATCATCCACCTCTTTCGGTCGACGGACAGACGCTCACGGAAACGAAGATCGTCGCCTTCGGAGTGAAGCAGGCGTATCGCCGCCAGGGCATTGGCAGGGCGCTCCAGGAGCACGTGATTCGCCGAGCCAGGGAGCTCGGCTGCTACCAGGTGCGCTCGGTGAGCGACGCCGACCACCCCGCGAACCGGCAGCTCAAGCTGGCCATGGGGTTCGGCGTGGAGCCGATGGAGCGCGACAAGCCGACGCTGGCGTTCATCATGCCCCTCAGACCCCGGTAGCGGAGCGCTCGTACCGCGTCACGGCGATCGTCGTATGATGCGGGGCAATCATGGGACGCACTCAGCTCGCACCTGAACTGTTCGAGACGATCGACTGGCGCTGCATCGGGCCGCACCGCGGCGGCCGGGTGGTGGCGGTCGCCGGGGACCCCTCGCATGCTCAGACCTTCTACTTCGGCGCCTGCGCGGGCGGGGTCTGGAAGACCACCGACGGCGGCACCTACTGGGAGAACGTCTCCGACGGCTTCTTCGGCACGGCCGCCGTGGGCGCGATCGCGGTCGCCGACGCCGATCCCAACGTCGTCTACGCCGGCACGGGCGAGGCGTGCATCCGCGTGGACGTCTCGCACGGCGACGGCGTCTACCGCTCGACCGACGGCGGCGCGACCTGGAGCAACGTCGGGCTGACCGACACCCGCCACATCGGCCGCATCCGCATCCACCCGGAGGACCCGGACCTGGT
Source organism: Spirochaetaceae bacterium (assembly GCA_028820215.1). The sequence continues at coordinate 14,431 of JAPPKD010000096.1, forward strand.
CTACGTGGCCGCCCTCGGCCACGCCTTCGGTCCCAACGAGCAGCGCGGCGTGTTCCGCTCGCGCGACGGCGGCGCCACCTGGGAGCACGTGCTCGGCCGCGACGCCGAGACCGGCGCCATCGACCTGGTCATCGACCCCACCAACCCGCGCGTCCTGTACGCCGCCCTCTGGCAGGTGATCCGCCGGCCGTGGATCCTCGAATCCGGCGGCCCCGGCAGCGGCATCTTCAAGTCCACCGACGGCGGCGACACCTGGACCGAGATCTCCGCCAACCCCGGCCTGCCGGAGGGCATCAAGGGGCGCATCGGCATCGCCTGCTCGCCCGCGAAGGCCGGACGGGTGTGGGCGATCGTCGAGGCGGAGAAGGGTGCGCTGCTGCGCTCCGAGGACGGCGGCGCCAACTGGGAGGTGGCGAGCGCGGAGCGCGACCTGCGCCAGCGCCCCTGGTACTACCACCACGTGTTCGCCGACCCGCAGGACGCCGACACCGTGTGGGTGCTCAACCTGTCGGCGTGGAAGTCCACCGACGCCGGCAAGACCTTCACCACGGTGTCGGCCCCGCACGGCGACAACCACGACCTGTGGATCGACCCGGCCGACCCGCGCCGCATGATCGAGGGCAATGACGGCGGCGCCTGCGTTTCCTTCAACGGCGGCGACACCTGGTCGACGATCTACAACCAGCCGACCTCGCAGTTCTACCACCTCACCACCGACACGCGGTTCCCGTACCGGGTGTACGGCACGCAGCAGGACAACTCCGCGATCAGCGTGCCCAGCCGCTCGGACAAGGGCATCATCCGCATGGGCGACTGCTACACGGTCGGCCACTCGGAGAGCGGACACATCCAGGTGCGCCCCGACAACCCCGACATCGTCTACTCCGGCGCCATCGGCAGCGCCCCCGGCGGCGGCGGCGTGCTGCTGCGCTACGACCACGCGACCGCGCAGATCCGCATCATCACCGCCTGGCCGGAGGAGTACTCCGGCTACGGCCCCAAGGACCTCAAGTACCGCTTCCAGTGGACGTATCCGATCCTGATCTCGCCGCACGACCCCGACGTGCTCTACATCGCCGGCAACGTGCTGTTCCGCTCCACCGACGACGGCGCGAGCTGGGAGGTGATCAGCCCCGACCTGACCCGCGACGACCCGAGCAAGCAGGAGGCCTCCGGCGGCCCGATCACGAAGGACACGACCGGCGCCGAGCACTACTGCACGATCTTCGCCTTCGTCGAGTCCACGCACCGCAGGGGGCTGTTCTGGGCCGGCTCCGACGACGGGCTCATGCACCTGTCCCGCGACGGCGGCGCCAACTGGCAGGAGATCACGCCGCCGGACCTGCCCGAGTGGGCGACCGTGGCCACGATCGAGCTGTCCCCGCACGATGAGGCGACCGCCTACGTGGCCGCCTTCCGCTACAAGCTCGACGACTACCGGCCCTACCTGTTCAAGACCGCCGACTACGGCGCGACCTGGACGCAGATTACCGGCAACCTGCCCGACGACGACTTCACGCGTGTCATACGCGAGGACCCGGAGCGTCCAGGGCTGCTGTACGCCGGCACCGAGCGCGGCATCCACGTCTCCTCGGACGACGGCGCCTCGTGGCAGCCGTTCCAGTGCAACCTGCCGGTGGCGCCGGTCCACGACCTGGCGATCCGCGGCGACGACCTGATCGCGGCCACCCACGGCCGCTCGTTCTGGATCACCGACGGACTGGCGCTGTTGCGGCAGTTGGCGGCAGGCGAGATCGCCCCGGTGCACCTGTTCGCGCCGGCCCCCACGCTGCGCATGGCCGGTGAGGCCGACCCCACGGCTGCCTCGCCCAAGCAGTACATGGTCGGGCTCGGCCAGCCGGGCACCCTCTACGTCGCGCAGAAACCCGGCGGGGGCTTCGAGCGCCGCGCGCTCGACTGCGGCGTCAATCCCCGCGCGGGCGTGGTCCTGCACTACCACTTGAAGGAAGAGCCGGAAGGCGAGGTCACCCTGTCGTTCCACGACGCGGAGGGGCAGGAGATCCGCACGTTCTCCAGCGTGGAGCCGGAACCGCCCTCGGATGAGGACAAGGAGAAGGGGAAGGAGGAGCCGCCCAAGGATCCGGTGGTGCCGGCAAAGGCCGGCATGAACCGCTTCGCCTGGGACATGCGCTATCCCGGCTCGCATCCGATCACCGGGACCACCGACCGCCCGTCCGGGCCGCTGGCCGCGCCGGGCCGCTACGAGGCGCGCCTCACCGTCGCCGACGCCACCCACCGGCAGCCGTTCGAGATCCGCAAGGACCCGCGCCTGGAGGCGACGCAGGAGGGGTTGGATGCGCAGTTCGAGCTGGCCATCCGGATCCGCGACAAGGTGTCCGAGGCCAACGACGCCGTCAGCGAGCTGCGCAGCACCGGCCGGCAGGTGGACGAGTGGGCAGGCCGCGCCAAGGACGGCCCCGGCGAGCAGCCGGTCGCCGACGCGGCGCGCGCGCTCCGGAAGGAGCTCACGGCGATCGAGGAGGAGCTGGTCGAGCCACGCGCCGAGGGGGCGCTCAACCGCCTCAACCACCCGGTCAAGCTGGTCGCCAAGCTGAGCGCCCTGACCAGCGTGGTGACCAACGCCGACGTGGCGCCGCCGAAGCAGGCGTACGACGTGTACGAGCACCTGGCCGGCCAGATCGACGCGCAGCTCGCCCGGCTCAAGGAGACGCTGGAAGGCCGGCTGCCGCCCTTCGCGGAACTGCTGCGCGAGCACCAGGTGCCGGCAGTGGTTCCCGGCAGCGAGCCGGTGGCGGACGCGCCGGCTGCCCTTCGCTCGGCCTGAGGAGTCAAGGACGCCCGCGGATCGATGCCGGGCAGGCAGCGAGGAAAGAGCCGCAAGCAGAAGAAACGGACCCCGCAGCAGCGATCCCGGCAGCGAGGCCTCGATCCCCAGCGTGCGCTGGCCGAGGCGCGCCGGAGCCTGGACGACGGCGATCCCCGCAAGGCCCTGGAGCTGCTCCGGCGGGTGTCACGGCAGGACGGCGCGCCGGCCGTGCCGCCGCTGTGGCTCTTCTGCGCCACAGTCGAACGCGCGCGGCAATTGCACCGCAAGGGATCGGCGAACGAGGCGGCGGCGCTGCGGAACCGCGCCGCGGAGCAGCGCGTAGCGATCGACGTCGAGGCGCTCTCGGAAGAAGACCTGGTCCGCTACCTGAGCTGTCTGGAGGCGGGCGACGCCGTGGCGGTTTACGCCGAGCACCTCGCCGTCGGGCCGCCGGTGCCCGCGGCCGAGCGGGCGGTGGCCGACCGCCTGGTGATCGACCGCGGCTGGGATGGCATCGAGCACCTCGCCGCGGAGCACCCGCTCCGGCGGGACGCCGAGCCGGTACGGCGCAGCCTGGACGCCATGGACGCCGGTGACTGGGAGGGCGCCGCACGTCTCCTGGCGGGCGTGGCGCGCCGCTCACCGTTCGCTCCCTGGCGGCTGTTCTGCAAGGCCATGGGATGCTTCGCCGCCGGTGACGAGCAGGGTCTGCGGCGCAGCGTCGACCTGCTGCCGGACGACTTCGCGCTGCGCGGCACGGTTGCCGAGCTCAGGCGCTCCGCCACCGGTGGCGGGCCGGCGGGACCGGACGCGGTGCGGAGGGCGCTCGGCACCGGGGCCGCGCCGGTTGCGGCTTCCGCGGCCAGCCTGAGCCGGGCGATCCACGCCGACAACCAGCGTGAGGTCGAGCGTCACCTGGTCAGCCTGGCCGACGCCGTCTACCCGGAGGACCCCGTCCAGGCGCGGATCGACCTGTTGATGATCGCCGCCACAGCGACAGTCCAGGGCCCGCTGGCGGTCGGCTCGTTCGCTCGCATGGTCGGCGTCGTGGTGCCCCGCGACCGCGTCTACATCGTCATGGCGCAGGCCGCCGTGCTGATGCAGGAGCTTGAGGCCGGCGACGTGTGGGATCCTTCGGTTGCCGAGGACTACCTCTACGATCTGCCGGTCGCGTTCCCCCGCCTGGCCGACCAGGCGATGGCGCGTTCCTGCGTGCTGGAGTCGCTCGCGCGCGCCGGTGTCAGCTCGGGAATCGGCCCTCACCTCCTCGATCCGGCGTCGGTGGAGTCGCTCACGGTCCTGCTGGACACGCGCCCCGAAGATCCGGCGACGATGCTGGTCGACCTGCTGATGGCCAGCCTGGCCGCCGATCCGGAGTCGCCGACCGCCTACCGTTTGCTGCTCGATCTGCTGCGCAGGCCCTCGCTCGGCAACACCGGCCGGGTGCGGGGCATCCTGGAGGAACTGGCGAAGAGCCACCCCGACGACCCCGAGCCGTGGCTGGAGATGGTCACCCTGGACTACGGCCGGAATGCGTACCGGCGCGCGGAGACGGCGCTGGCCGAGGCGCGACGGCGCGCCCCGTACGACGAGCGGATCCTCGACCTGCAGGCAACCGGGTTTCTCAAGTCCGCCGCCCAGAGCTGCAAGCGGGGTCGGTTCGCGCTCGCGGAGCGCGACCTGGAGCAAGCCGCGAACCTGCGGCGCCGGAAGCTGGAGCCGATCCTGCGCGTCAAGCGCCTGGTGCTCGACGTGGTCCGGGCCGGCAGGAACGCCGCCGCGGCAGCCGTGCCTCACCTGCGGGCGCTGCCGCCCGGTGAGCGATTGAGAACGCTGGCCGTGGCCATCCACGACCTGGCGTGGAACAGCAACCTGTCGAACCCCGATCCCACGATGGCCTCCGCGTTGCGGCGGGTTCTGGGGCGCGATGCGCGCGCCATCAGGAAGCTCGAACCCCATGAGGCGCTCGCTCTGGTCGCCGATCTGCCGTCCGACTACCGCGTGCTCTACGGGAGTCTGCGGATCGCCCCGGTGCTGGCCGACTGGTGGGGCGCGGTGATGGCCCGGCTCGACGGCGACCGCCTGCTCGCGTGCTTCGACACGCTGATCGCCTGCGGCGGGCACAAAGCGGTGCGGGCGGAACTGTACCGCCGCATGCCCGGCGACCGCACGATTCGACGCGACTCCCTGCTGCAGTTCTACCTGGCGGTAGTCCGCTACCTGCAAGGGGTCGACCGCGACTCCCTGCTCTTCGCCGAGGTCCTGGAACGGGCCGAGTCCGGCGAGCACGAGCGCCTGCGGGCCGCGGCGTCCAGACTCGCACAGGTCGTCGACGGGCCGCTGCGGCTTGCGTTGCAGCGCTTCGACTTCGGCGTTCTGGATCTTGTCCTGCCGCCGTTTCAGGCGCTGCTGGACGAGCTCATCAACCGCACGCAGCCGCACGCGAGTCCGGCCCCGATCGCGTCGCCGGAACCGGAGGAACCCGACGAACCTGAGGAAGCCGTGGCGCCCGCCCCGGATCTGGCGGCGGCGCTGCGCAAGGCCGCCCGGGACGGACGATTGGACCCGTCGGCGCAGGGGCTGCTCTTCGCGGAAGAGGCGACCATGGCCATCGTCGACCGCCTGGAGTTCATGATCGACAGCGCGGAGCTGCGCGGAGCCCCGCCGGAGTTCATGAGAGCGGTCGCCGACGTGGTGTGCACGGATCCGGAAATCCGTCGCATGCTGGACGAGCTGGCCGACTGGTGCACGACCGGACAGCGGGAAGTATCGCCGGAGCTGGCCGCCATGCTGTTCACCACCCCGACCGGCGCCGACGCCGGCAAGGAGCGACGTTGATGCTTGCTCACTACCTGACGCTGGACCTCTCTCCCGACGCTTCGCAGGAGGAGATACGCCGGCGGTACCTGGAACTGACCCGCGCCCATCCTCCGAGTCGCGATCCCGACCGTTTCCGGCGCATCGCCGCCGCCTACGAAGCGCTGCAGGACGATCGTTCGCGCGTGCGCACGGCCATCCTCGGAATGGCGTCCTACGCCGACTGGGAGCAGGCGCTGCAGGCGCTGGTGGAGGCTCGCCAGGGATCGCGCAAGACACCCGGCCTGCAGGAGTTGCTGGCGGCGGAAGGTCTCTCGCCATGAGGCCGGCCGACATCCGGGCGACCGGCGCCGACGGGCGTCAGGACGGGAGCCGTGATCGGGACATGGCCGGCACCTGGAAGGAGCGGGCGCTGGACGACTTCAGGCGGTGGCTGGACGAACTGGAGGAGATTCCACCGGCCGGCGCGGAACAGGAGCCGCCGTCCTGCGACCTGCACGATCTGTTCGCCGAGCTCGCCGCCCTGCGCCAGGAGGTGCGGCTGCAGAACCGGGAGCAGTCGCGGGCCGGCCGGGAGCTGGCCAACGCCGCGGCGAGCTACGACGCGATCGACCGCACGACGCGGCGGCGTGACGAGGAGCTGGCGGCACTCGAACGGCGCGTCTCGCGGGCCGCCGAGGACCGCTGCCTGCTGTCGGTGCTGGACCTGCGCGACGCCCTGGTGCGCGGCCGCGAGGCGGCGCGGAAGCTGCGCAAGGCGGGAAAGAAGGCCAGACGAAAGAAGGCGCTCCAGCGCAAGCCGTTCCGCCGCCTGCGGCCGGCGATCTCCGGAGTCGTGGACGGATACGAGCTTGCGCTCAGGCGCTGCGATCGAACGCTGGCGCAGTATGACGTCCACGGCGTGCCGGCCTTGGGACTTCGGTTCGATGCTCGCACCATGCACGCGGTGGAGACGCGGCGGGTCGCGGATCGTGAGGACGGCGTGGTCGTGGACGAGTTCGTCGGCGGTTTCGTGCGCGACGGCGAGGTGTTGCGCCTGGCCGAGGTCGCGGTGAACCGCGTGCAGGGAGCGGAGTGATGGCGCTGGACCGGGAGCCGGTGATCGGCATCGACCTGGGAACCACCAACTCGGAGGTGGCGATCATCGACGGCGGAACGCCGCGCATCGTCGGCAGCGGCGACGATGCACTCCTGCCCTCGTGCGTGGGGCTGGACGAGTCGGGCAACGTGATCGTCGGGCGCGAAGCGCGCAACCAGCAGGCCGTCGCTTCGGAGCGCACCGTGCTGTCCATCAAGCGTCTGATGGGCTCCGACACCCTCGTGCGGATGGGGCCGGAAGCGTACCGTCCCCAGGAGATCTCCGCGTTCATCCTGAAGGCGCTCAGGGAGCGGGCGGCCGGCGCCCTGGGCCGGCCGGTCGGCAAGGCGGTGATCACAGTACCGGCGTACTTCACGGACGCCCAGCGTCAGGCCACGCGCGAGGCGGGACAGATCGCCGGCCTGGAGGTCGTGCGGATCATCAACGAACCAACCGCCGCCGCCCTGGCATACCACGCCGGCGACGAAGGGCAGCGCAGGATTCTGGTCTACGACCTTGGCGGCGGCACGTTCGACGTTTCCGTGGTGAAGATCGAGAGCGGGGTCGTCGAGGTGCTCGCCACCAGCGGTGACAACCACCTGGGCGGCGACGACTTCGACGCGATCGTCCTGGATCGCCTGAACGATCATCTCGAAGGCGAGATGGGGCTTCACGACGCCCCCGGGGATCGCCTGCTGCAGGCCCGGCTGCGGCGGACGGCAGAGCGTGCCAAGGTCGAGCTGTCCCGCCAGCCGTACGCGCTCATCGAAGAGGACCACGTGGCCACGGTGCGCGGCGCCGCACAGCACCTCTCCTGGGAATTGAGCCGCGCCGACTTCGAGGGCGCGATCGAGGAGTTGCTGGGCCGGACCATGCAGGCGGTGACCACCGCGCTCAACGACGCGGCGATCCGCCCGAGCGATCTCGACCGCGTGCTGCTGGTCGGCGGATCGACGCGCATTCCGCGCATCGCGCAACTCGTGGCCGAGCGCCTGGGACAGGAGCCGCATGGCGAAGTGGATCCGGACCTGTGCGTGGCGCTCGGGGCCGGCATCCAGGCCGGCATCGAAATGGGACACGACATGCCGGCCGTGCTGGTCGACATCACCCCGTACACGTTCGGCACCCGTGTCCTTGGGGAACTGCACGGGCGTCCGTACGCGGATCAGTTCGTGCCCCTGATCCGGCGCAACTCGAAGCTCCCGGCCACCCATACTGAGACGTTCTACACCGTGTTCGACGACCAGGAGAGGGTGGAGATCAAGGTGTTTCAGGGCGAGGATCCCGACGCCTTGAAGAACGTCGAGATCGGCACCTTCATGATCGAGGGGCTGAACCAGCAGGAAGGGGCGAGGGACCGAGGCATCCTGTTCACCTACCACCTGGACCTCGACGGCATGCTCGACGTCCATGCCGTGGAACGGGCGACCGGCCGGGAGATCAGGGGCGTGATCGAACGGGCCATGGGCGGATCCACCGAGGAGGCGCTCAGCGCCTCGAAGGAGCGGGTCGCCGCCCGCTGGGGCGCAGAGGACGAGGACGCCGAGGCGCCCGGGCAGACCGACGACCTGCAGGCGCCGCCGGAGATCCGTGAGACCCTGAAACGGGCGGAGTCCGCCCTCGAAACGGCCCCGGAAGAAGACCGCGAGGAGATCGCCGACCTGATGAAAGACCTGCGCGATGCCGTGAAGACGGGGGACACGGAGCAGGCGGCCAAGGCCAGACAGGAGCTGGACGAGATCCTGTTCTACCTGGAGTAGCTGGTGACACACTGCCCGACCTGCGGCGCCCGCTACCGCGGAGGATCGCGGTGCCACCGCTGCCAGACTGACCTCCACCAGGTGCTGCTGATAGAGCGCGCCGCCGCCACCCTGCGGCGCCGGGCGCGCCAGGCGCTCCGGGACGGCCGCGGCGATCAGGCCCGCGACGACGCCGAGCGCGCCTGCGCCCTGCACCGCTGCTCCGAGTCCCTGGCCGTACGCGCCGTCGTCGCGCTGCGCGAGCGGGACTATCCGCTGGCCCTCCAGCTCTGGTTGGACTACGCGGCGCGAGCGAGTGACTCCGCACCGGAGCGGTGATGGTCGCTTCGGGCGTCGCGGCGGTATAGTCTTCGAAGGAAGGCCAACATGTTTCGGAATCTGAAGTTGGAAAAGTACCGCAGTTTCGATTCGTACGAGTTGAGCGACCTGACACGGGTAAACCTGCTTGTCGGTAAGAACAACTGCGGCAAGACGTCGATTCTCGAGGCTGTCAATCTCCTCGTGTCCGGGGGGAGTCCCTCCGTAATCGAACAAGGTGCCGACCGTCGCGGCGAGATGAACGTGCGCGAAGATCCTGAACCCTACGGCACACAAGCCGTCCCTGACGTCTCACACCTCTTCTTTGGACGAGTCGTCGAGCCGGGAGTCGGTCTACATCTGTCGTCGAACGATGACACTCGATCGCTATCCATCGAGTTCGCGGACGTAGACGACGTCACGGAAGACGCTGACCACCGCGAGATCGATGGAATGCTCTCTCTCTTTGGCGAGGATACAAGCGATGTATTGGCTTTGGTCACCAAGGTAGACGGTCGGTCGAGCACGCCCTTCCTGCCGGTCTCCGAAGATGGTTCCGTGTTGGCGATGCCTCGTTCCCGCCGCATGCGACTCAAGAATGTCCCTGCTGCGCCGGTCGTGCAGTTCGTTACGGCGGAGTCGCTGTACCCAGAATCGATGCGCGGCGCGTGGGACAAGGTCCTGGCAGACGGCCGCGAGTCGGACGTCGTCGAAGCCTTGAGGATCCTCGATGGGGAACTCGACACGATTCATTTCCTGACGCATGGCTTCTTTCGCGGACCGTCTGAACGGGCAGGCGTCCTGGTCGGACTGCGTACCGGGCAGCGCGTGCCGCTGGGAAGCTGCGGAGACGGCATGCGCAGATTGCTTGCGCTCTCCCTCTCCGTCGTTCGAGCGGCAGACGGGTTCGTACTGATCGACGAGATCGATACCGGTCTGCATTGGACGGCGATGGAAGAAACATGGCGGTTGATCGTCACGGCGGCAAGACGATCCAACGTGCAGGTCTTCGCCACGACCCACAGCTACGATTGCGTTCGAGGCCTTGCCACCCTCGTCGAGTCCTTCCCGGATCTTGCTCCCGAAGTCTCCATTCAGAAGATCGATCGACTATTGGGACAGGCTGTGAGTCTGGACGCGGACAAAATCAGGATTGCCCTGGCTCAAGACATGGAAGTTCGCTGATGGCTGCGCTGGAGCAGAACGGCGACCAAGTGCCGGGAAGCGAGCCGGTGGCGGACGTCAAGAGCGGCTGATGAGCCGGCCGATTGGCGTCCCCGAGGTGCGCTGGGAGCGCATGTTCCCGGACGAGCTGGATGAGGCGTTCGAGCGCTGCCCGGTCCTCTACCTGCCCTACGGGCTGTGCGAGCCGCACGGTCCGCAGAGCGCCCTGGGCTGCGACGGCCTGCGCGCGCACGCGATCTGCCGTCGCGCCGCCACCGCCCACGGCGGCCTGGTCGCCCCGCCGCACTACTGGCACATCCACGAGAGCGGCGGCTTCGGCATCTGGGCCAGCGGCAAGGTGGGCGAGGTGGCGCGCCCGTGGCTGACGGCCGTGCCGCCGTGGCTGTTCTTCAAGACCCTCTGCTACCATGTGCGCGCGGCCGACCAGCTCGGCTTCCGGGCCGCCGTGCTCTACTCCGGCCACGGCGGCCCGCACGCGGAGGACGTTGCGCGTTTCGTCGAGCTGATCCAGCCGCGGGTCGGCGCGCGCCTGGCGTTCGTGGTCGAGGGCGACGATCTGAAGGACCCGTCCAGCCCGTTCGCGTACGCCGAGTGGGCCGACCACGCTGGCAAGGGCGAGACCTCACAGCTCTGGGCGGTCGAGCCGGACGCGGTCGACCTGTCGCGCCTGCCGGGATCGGATGAGCCGGGCCCGCACTTCGCGATGGATCCCAGCGCAGCCGAGTCCGCCCGGCGCAGCGGCGAGGCGCTGCTCCGCCACAAGACCGCCTGGCTCGGCCGCGTGGCCGCCGGCCTACTGGCCGAGCACAAGCGGCTCGCCCCGGAGGTCAGGCTCCTCACGTACGTCCAGGTCGAGGCGCTTTGGTCCGAGGTGGTCGCCCCCCAGTTCCCGACCTTCGCCTGCATGCAGGACGGCGACGGCACCGTCCCGCCCGACTCCCGCTGGCACGCCAACTGGCGCATCCCGAAGGCCTTATAGCGGATCGATCATCGTGTTGATCCAGCGCCAGCGACCGAGCAGCCCACGGAGCGTCCCGCCGAGCGTCGACAACCCGACGGCGCATAACGGACGGCGGCAGCCGGGATGCGCTCTTGGATCCGAACCGCCTCGATGATCTGGAGCACTGGGTGCCCACCGACCGGCGGCGGGCGCTCCGCACCCTGAGGCTGATTGAGGCGGTGCTCCGAGACCCGTTCGAGGCCGGGTAGAACGGAGCTGCTGGCTCAATTGAGCGGCGCCTGGTCCTCGCGCGTCGACGAGGAGCACCTTCTGGTGTATCGACTTACTGAATGGCACGTGCGCTTCCTCGCAGCCCGTAACCACTACTGATCGTGCGGACGAACTCGACCGGCTGGCCGTAGCGTTCCGAGTGGCTGGGCGCTCTGGCGTCTGCGCTCTCATATCGATCAGCGCCACCGAGCCATCGGGAACGACGGGGAAAGGTCAGATTTGTTGCTCTGTACCTTGACTTTGTCAGCTTCTTATGCTTAGTTTCTGCGCATGGGAGGCAAGAATGTCCGATGGACCGTTCAAGAACGTTGAGCTGGGCAGCCGCTGGAAGCGCTTCGCCGCAGCTGCACACAACGATGCCGCTGATCCCACGGAACGATGCGTCTTGGCTGCGGATGCGATCGTGCACGAGATCCTGACCGACGAAACCCAAGCGCTCCTGAGTGATCTCTTCGCCTACGTGCGCGAAGATCAACTGGATCTGACCCCGCTGTCCTCGATTGAACGCATCTTCCACAGCCATCACAAGACCGCGTTTGGTGACAGTCTGCAGCGAGAGGTCGCTTATCGGCTGGCGGATGACATGCCAGTCAGCGACGCCATCGATCAGGCGCTTGAGGCGTCATTCGACGACCACCACAGAAGAGCCAGAGATAGGATAGAGGAGGAGTGCATCCGCGCCCGCGAAGTTGGAGCCCTGCGTCGGGATCAGTTTCCTCACACCGTGGCCCGGGCGAACGCTGCCTTCGACGCATTGCCCAAACACGAGATCTGCGATGCCCTTCGCCGACGAAACAAGAGTGCTTTCAAGACGGCTGCCTCCAAGCATAGTGGCCTCGATGAAGGACCTCACTTGTGAGTTCCCGAAGCACGCGAAGCCAGTACGGACTGACCCTCCGCATAGTTGGGCAAGAAACCCACTACAAGAGATGCTCCAACTCCGAAGAGACCGTCGCCGAGATTGGCGTGGACATCGTCTTTGACCCTTGCGTCCTCCTTAGAAACAAGCAGAATCAGGCAGTCTCCGGGACCAAGTTGAAGCCGAG
>JAPPKD010000332.1 GCA_028820215.1 Spirochaetaceae bacterium
GGCCGATCACGTCCTTCGAGCGGGCGTCCTGGTCGCCCACCTTGATGTTGCTGATGATGTCGATGAGCTGGCCGAGCCGCTGCTTGTCGAGGGCCGGACGGGCGTAGTCCTTGGGCAGCACGTCCTTGAGGGCCGTGTTATCGAGCTCGATCGCGGCCATGGCCTCGTCGACGAGCTGGCCTATGGTGGGCTGCCTGGCCTGTGCCTTGAGATGGCCCCAGCGCGCCTCGCGCGGGACCCAGAAGATGCTTTCCGCGCGGTACTCGTCCGGATCCTCCGGGTCGGCGCCCTCGGCCTGCTCGCGTTCGAGTTGGGCGTGCCGCTCCTCAAAAGCGTCCGAGATGTACTTGAGGAAGATCAGCCCCAGGACGACGTGCTTGTACTCCGCCGCGTCCATGGAGCCCCGCAGCGCGTCGGCCATGCCCCACAACTCGGCCTCGTATCCGGTCGTGGCGGCTTGGGCGGTGCCCGCTCATCCTCCCTCTGCCTTCTGCGCTCTCGGTCGTCCCCGTGCCATGACGCTGATCTACAACTCCTGCCGCGCGCACTGCCGGCGCGTCGAGTACACTTTACCCCGCTCGGCTTGGCGTCCGAAACAAGCTCAGCACCACCTGCGGGAGACCGCGGTGAGGATCATCTCGGCCAGGCCGGCCACGAGGCGTGAACGACGACAGTACGAGGAGAGCCATGAAACAGGAGCATGACTTTTCGAAGGGTGAACGTGGGAAGTTCCATCACGAAGACGCCCGACTGATTCTCCCGGTTTATCTAGAGGAAGACGTCCAGCGTTATCTCGATGAGCGGGCAGAATCAAAGGGCATGGAAGTCTCTCAGCTTGTCAACGAAATGCTGCGCCGCGACATAGCGTTGATCGAGACAGTGAAGTAGAAACGCGCGTCGGCTATGCACCACAGGTCGGCCTCGTATCCGGTCGTGGCGGCCTGATCGCTCATGGTGACGCCTCCGGAGAGGCGGCGAAGATGGTGAGCCGGAGCTCGTCGCCGAACAGATCGTAGACGGGGCGCTTGCCGGACAGTTTCGTGCTGCGCGCGAGGATGGCCGGGACGCCTTCGCCGCGGCGATCCATCAGGGTCAGGCGGGGCGTGTCGAGTCCTTCGGGGATCGGGCAGCGATCGAGCAGGTTGGTGATGGCGGGGTTTCTGGCCTGCTGGCGGTAGGGGAGATCGGCGACGGTCATGCCGTTCATCAGCATGCCGGGGGAGCTCAGCTCGATGCGATCGGAGAACATGCGCAAGCGTATCTTGGCGCCTCGGATCGAGTAGTCGCGGTGCGCCACGGCGTTGACCACCGCCTCGAAGATGGCCGCCGGATCGTATTGCGGCCAGTCGCACCGGCCGACCGCCTTGGAAGCTTCGACGCGCTGGTTCCGTGAAACGAACCGGCAGGCGTAGGCGATCTGGTCGTCGAGCGGGCCGTCCAGATCCTTCGCATCGAGTTGATAGCGTGGCTCGTCGAGGGCCTCGGCGATGCTGGTGCCGCGGTACGCTACCGCCTGGATGAACGCCTGTGGCAGCCAGCGCTGCGGGAGACGGCTGCCCAGCAGCACGCCCGCCACGGTCGGGCGCCGAGCTCCGGACTCTTCCTCGGCCACCATGTCCAGCTTCAGCAACGCCGTGGCCCGGTCGTCGTCGCTGATCTCTCCCCGAAACCGGTCCACCAGGCGAGGATCGAGGTCATCGACGGAGGCGCCCGCGATCGCCTGGGTGCCGAAGTCGCGCAAGCGTGACCGGCCGCGCAACTCGAACAGCCGCGCCAGGTATTCGGGCTCCATCTGCCGCTTCGAGCTGCCGATCCGGCGCAAGTACCCGCCCGGACTCTTGTGGACGGATAGACCCCGGCGCACGTCGACGCGCAGCACGGCAACCGGCGCGTCCTGCGGACCCGGCAGCTCCAGTTTGCGGATATCGGCATCCAGTGGCGGTGTGATCGAGTCCTGCACCGTGTCCGCGACGAGGCGCTCCGCGGCGTCCAGATGCGCAGGAGGTATGCCGGTGACACAGCGTGCCCGGTCTTCGACGCCCAGCACCAGCGTCCCGCCGTTGGCGTTGGCAAATGCGGCCAGCTCGTCGGCCAGTTGGTCGCGCCGCGGCCCCGTCACGCGACCGTGGGCAATGGTGACTTCCTTGATCTCCAGCGCGCTGTCCTCGCCCAAGCGGATTCGTTGCGCGAGTTGTTCCGGTGTCTCTGCCATCGCTCCGTCGCCGGGTGGCGATCCGGCACTGGCCAGCGTATCCCGACCGGCGCCGGCATGCGAGTGGGCGTGCCCGTGGCGACCTCGGCTCAGAACATGCTCAGGACCAGGTGGAGGCGCTCCTCCAGGGTCTCGTAGGAGTAGTAGGTGCGGGCGATGCGGTAGTTGTGCTCGGCGGCCTCGGCGCGCAGGGCGGGGTCGGTCAGGTAGCGGCGGGCTTCGCGCACGGTGTCATCGCTGACGAACTCGTCCATCTCGATGGTGCGGAAGCCGAGCGGCTCGATGTCGTGGGTGTACACGGAGTAGCGGTTCACCACCAGCGGCTTGCGGAAGTAGATGGCCTCCAGGAACGCGTTGCCGAACCCCTCGAACAGAGACGGGTAGGTGACCAGGTCGGCGTGCGGGTAGACGTCGGCCAGGGCGTACACCTTGCGGCCGTCCGCGGTGGTGCCGCGCCGCAAACCGATGATGTCGCTGACGAACAGCGCGTTGACGCCGAGCAGGCGCGCGTACTCGCGGATACGCACCTCGTATTCGCGCCCCTCGTCGTCGGCGGCGTGCGAGATCACGAGCTTCGCCGGCAGGTCGAGCCGCCGGACGAGCTCGATGGCGTGCTCGATGCCCTTGCGCTGCAGCACCCGCGTCGGCTGCAGGATCAGGAGTTCCTGGTCGCCGAGCCCGAGCGCCTCGCGCACATCGGCGGCGTACGCGTCTGTTGTATCCCGAATTGAATCGTCGAGAGAGCGGGTGAATTGGTCAGAATG
>JAPPKD010000181.1 GCA_028820215.1 Spirochaetaceae bacterium
CCACCCTCCGCGGGGTCGGGATGGGGGCCTTGCACCAAGCGGTTGATTTCCGGGTCCATCGCCAACTCAAGGGCTTCATGGGAGAGGGTTACGCTCCAGTCCTCGTTCAGCAGATCCGACAGAGCGGGAAAGACGACGCCGTAGGGTACTCCACGAGCGGTCAGCCCGTGGTAGCCGAGCGCCCTTGCCGTCTTGTCGCCGTCCCAGAGATAGATCACGGCATCGCCGCGCATGTTGAGCGGTCGTCTTGGATCGGGGCCTCACCGGTCCATCCCTCAAGCCGCAGGTGCACATCCGCATGCCAGTAGCGCCTGAAGTCGTCCTGCAACTGGCGGTTGACCGCTCGAATCTTGTCCTGGACTTCCTGACGACACAGCATCGTTGCGTTGATGACGGAAATTGTCACCGGCAACTCCTCCATGCGATCTCTGCTGCGACTCGCTGCCCGCCGGGTTCCACTACAGAACGTCAGTATAGATCAGAACACATTGTACGTCGCGACATCATGACAGCCGCACGAACCGTGCACCGTGACGGAGGTCCTCGGAGCCTACGTGTCCGGTTACCTCTCCCGGTCGCAGGCCGCCGCGCCACCTGGCACCGACGCATGGTCGCTGTAGGCAGGGGAGCGCGCCGGTGGCGAATTCCGTTGCGACCACTTCGGTGGCTGCGGTGACGCAACGGCGGTGTGGTGGCGGGTATACCGTGCCGGCATCGCCAAGTCGATCCGACCGCCGGCCTCGCGCAACTCGGCCTCACCGGCGCCGGCGGCGGCGAGCGATTGTGCCGAGCCGACCCGGAGGGAGTGGCCCGAGACGCGACCGGGCCCGCCGGCGTCCGCGTCGCGGCGCTTGACGACCCCGCGGATGGCGGCCGCGGAGAGGCGCGCCGGCGCCGGATGGTCGCCTCGGCGGACGCGGCGGAATAGAGCGCCGACATCGTGCCCGGCGCGATCGAGGTAGGCGGTGATCCGGGCGACGGTGGCCGCGCCGAGATAGCGAAGGTGCCCGCGCCCCCTGTTGCCGCATCTGGGCGGATGCCGTGCGCGACGACGATACGCGACCGGAGTTGGCGCCTATCGGCCGGTGTTATTCTACCAAGTAAGCGACGCTGGCGGTATGCGTGCGAGTGCGCGGCGTGCCGGAGTCGAGTGGTCGGTCATCACGGAAGCGACCGGTATCGAGAGTGAGCAAGAACGAGCTATACCTGCAGATCGCCCGTGCGCAGTTCGAAGAGCAATATCGCAGAAGCCGCTCGTATGACGGGCGCGCCGCATCGGCGACCGCGGCAGCCGCGGCAGCCGCGATTGCGTAAAGGACTTCTCGAGCGCGCGCACCCTGTCCGTCGAGGAAGCGGCGCTGGCGGCCCTGGTTGGGCTTACCGTGCTTTGCGCCATGGTATGCGCCGGGCTCGTGGCGCGCCCACGCCCGTGGCGCCACGAGCCGGACCTGCGTGCGTTTGCCGCGGGGCTGCCGGAGTTCAACGATCAGCAAGTCGCGGAGTGGGCCGGGGAATTCACCAGCGACGCGGTCGCTGCCAACGAACTGGTTCTCCGGTCCAAGGCTGCTCTGCTGTCCCTCGTCTCGTGGTGCGTTGCGGCGTCAGCCGTCTCCCTCGTCGGCCTGTCCATCCTCGTCAATACTTGACCTGCGACACCGGCCCGGACGCCGACTGTTCAGCTCCACCTTCGGGACCGGCAGGTATTCGGGGCGGTTCGGCGGCCCTTCGGGCTTCGGCGCCCGGGGCTTGCGGGGCCAGACCATAGCTGACCGTCAGCTTGTTGTCCGAATCCAGAGCCATGAACGTCCACGTAGTCGCAAGCCTGCGGTGGGTGCCGACGTGGCAGCGCGCCCCGCACACAGGGACCTCACCGTGATGGCCCAGCGGCCTGCTCTTTCATTGCCGCATTGTTCGCGTCCTCACCAAGTAGCGGTACGCGCGACGCGGCGTAGGTTGGCGAGCGGGTCATTGACCATATCGAGCAAGACCGCTACGTTTGAACCGATATGTGTTGGTTACACCCGGAATTCTACACGCGCGAATGCTGTCGCCACTTCGGCGCGGCTCTTCCGCGGCGTTAGTTCTCAGATCAGTGAGGTGATTCGGTGGAAGCTCTTGTCCCAATAGTCCTATCTGTTGTTCCAACCGCAGTTTTTGCGGGATTGTTTGCTGCGTTGGTGTCGGATGTTCTACGTCGCAGTGCGTCTACCCTAGAGAAGAAGCGGGAGATCCTCTTTCGTGTTGCTTCAAATCGGCATCTCTTGACTCCGGGTGTAGCTTCAGCTGATCGCTTTCCCCTAATGTCTGCCTTGAACGAAGCCTGCATGGTATTCGCTCGTAACAAGCAGGTAGTCTCTGAATTGAAACGTATGCTTGCCTTGGGCGACAGTACGGACGGTCTTGTTTACCTGATGAAGGCGATGGCGAAGTCCGCTAGAGTCCCCGTTCCCTTCGATGATGAGTTCTTAAAAACGCCGTTTGCCTCTGCGGCTGGTGCTACTAGTAGCAAAGTTCGTCAGTGATGTTGTAGGTCACTGTTACCGACGTCTCAAAGGCGACGGCGTGTGGTGAGGCGATGGTTGCAGTCTGCGGACGAGGATCAAGTTCGCATATCGCGTCGAGTATCGATTTTATCTTGCTCTCTGAGGGGATGCGCCACTCTCGTTCGTTCAACCACATGTCCAGAGATTCCTGATGGATGAACGGGTAGTTAGGATCAAAGAAAGCAGGTGCTAGTCGCACGTCGTCTGGCCACCGGTCAGGCCCGAATTGGTAACGATTCTCTAACGTGTTCCGTATGGCTGTCGAGTTTTGAGGGAGGATCTCGTCATGTGCGGCTGCAATCCCAGTCAGTAAGGCGAGGAGCGTAAGCGTCAGTACACCGAGCTTTGTTGGGTAAGTCAACATTACTATTGACCCCAAATAAGCGATAGAGAGGTGGCGTGTAGAAAGAAATCCTCCTAAGTG
>JAPPKD010000376.1:0-2530 GCA_028820215.1 Spirochaetaceae bacterium
GTCAACCGCTCGGACACCGCCGACGACCTCAAGGACGATCGCGATGAGGAGAGCGAGAAGAAGATCGAGCCGCTGCTCGGCAAGATGAAGAAGCTCCTCTCCGAGCAGGTCAAGGACGTGCGCCCGAGCGCCCGGCTCTCAGACTCACCGTCCTGCGTGGTCGCCGACGGCAGCGATCCGACCCTGGCCTTCCAGAACGTGCTGAAGCAGCTCGGCCAGCGCGACCTGCCGGACAGCAAGCCGATCCTGGAGGTCAACCCCGGACACCCGATCATCGTCGGGCTCGCCGAGCGCGGCGACGACGCCCTGCTGGACGACGCCAGCCGCCTGCTGCTGGAGCAGGCCCTGCTGATCGAGGGGGTCCGGCCGGAGGATCCGATCGCCTTCGCCAAGCGCTTGAACCGGGTCATGGAGCGCGCCCTCGGCTGACGTGCGCATCCTGCTCGTCAGCGACTCGTACGGCCTGGTGGACGGCGTCAGCCGCAGCATCGAGTCCGAGCTGGCGTACTTCAGGGAGCGGGGCGACACGGTGGTGGTGGTCTCCACCAACACCGAGCACACGCGCACCTACCACCTGGTCGCCTATCGCGGCTTCTACCACGTGTTCGACGCCGATCCGCGCCGCCTTGCACGGCGGCTGCGCGGATACCGGTTCGACGTGGCCTACGGGCACTGCGTGGCTCCGCAGGGGCTGTTCTTCCTGCTGTACCTGTCGGCCCGCTTCGGCGTGCCGGCGATCAATCGCTTCACCACCTACGCGCCCGACTACATGGTCTACACCTATCCGCCGGGCTCGGGTCCGGCCGCGCAGGCTTTCATCCGCTGGATGCTCACGGGGCTGCTCGGCCTCACGCAACGGCGCATGCACCGCGTGCTCCTGAGCATCCTCTGTGAGAAGATGCGGCGGTATCTGGTGGAGGTCCTGCGCGTGGCAGCCTGGCGTGTGGTCGAGAACCGGTTCCCGGAACGCGCCACTCCTCCGCCGCGCACCCGGCCGCGTCCGGAATCTGCCGCTGACGCGGGTGCCGATGCCGCCCCCCGCCTGATCACGCCGGGGCGGCTGTCCGCGGAGAAGAACGTCGAACTCCTGGTCTCGATCTGGAACGAGGAGTTGGCCGACCGCTACCCGCGGGCCGAGTGGCATCTGGTCGGACCGGGACCGCTTACCGACTGGGTGCGCCGATCGGTGCGGGCGCCCGAACGGGTGCGGCTGGCCGGCGCGGTCAGCCGTGAGCGCATGCTGCGCGAGATGGTGGAAGCGGACCTGATGCTGTACGCGAGCCTCGGCGACACCTTCGGACTGGTGATCACCGAGGCAAAGCTCTGCCGGCTGCCGATCGTGGCGTTGGCCGACGATGCCGGCGTGTCGGCCCAGATCACCGACGGCACGGTCGGCGGCTACCTGGCCGCGAACCGGGCGGCATACGTGCGCACGATCCACCACGCGCTGGCCAACCCGGAGGAGGCCGCGCGCGTGGCGGAGCGCGGGGCAGAGGATGTCGCCGAACGCTTCAGCGGTGCCGAATACGACCGGCTGGCCGCCATCCTCCAGCGGGCTGCCGCCGCGCGCCCCAGTCGATCACATCGGCTTGCGACCCTGGCTGTGGCGCGGCTGGTGCGGCTTCTGTGCTGGACGCTGCCGCGCGCGTTCATCCGCATGTACGAGCCGGCGTGAAAAAAAAACGCGACCCGCGGCCGCACGCGCTCATCGTCGAGGACGACCGCGACATCGCGAAGCTGATCGCTTTCAACCTCGACAGCGCGGGGTTCGAGCCGCGGCGGGTGACCAGCGGCGAGGAGGCGCTGCACTCGGTGGCCCGCAAGCCGACCGAGCTGATCGTCCTGGATCTGGCACTGCCCGGCGTCGACGGCCTGACGGTGTGCCGCCGGCTCAAGGACGACGCCCAGACGCGTGCCATTCCCATCCTGATCGTGTCCGCCCGCGGTGAGGAGGGGGACGTGATCGCCGGCCTGGAGATCGGTGCCGACGACTACATCACCAAGCCCTTCAGCCCCCGCGTACTGGTGGCACGGGCGCGCGCGCTGCTGCGGCGCCTCGATCCGCTCGGCAGCTCGGCGGGCGCCGCCGCCGGCGGGGAGGAACCGGCCGCTCCGGTCTCCGCCGGACCCATCCGGCTCGACCCGCGGCGGCACGAGGCGACCGTGGCCGGCACGTCGTTGAAGCTGACCGCCACCGAGTTTCGGACCCTGCTGTTCCTCACCGGGCGCGCCGGCTGGGTGTCGTCGCGGTCGCGCATCGTCACCGGCGTGCACGGTGCCGACTACCCGGTCACCGACCGATCCGTGGACGTCATCATCGCCTCTCTGCGCAAGAAGCTGGGCGACGAGGCGTGGCGGCTGGAGACGGTGCGCGGCGTCGGCTTCCGCATGCGCGAATGAGCGCACCGGAGGGACCGGACGATCCCGGCGATCGCGGCCGGAAGGTCGCGGGGCCGGGGGCCGGCGGCGGGGGGGGGGGGGGGGGGGGGGCGGGCGGGGGGGGGGGGTGGGGGGGGGGGTTTGTTGTGGT
>JAPPKD010000376.1:2540-2957 GCA_028820215.1 Spirochaetaceae bacterium
GGTGTTGCGGGGGGGGGGGGGGGGCTCCCGGATGCGCTATTCCCCGCACGGTTGGCACCGCACCACCCCGGCTAGCGCGGCGGTATGGCCGCGGCGCCGGTGACCGGCGCCGGGGTGGCGGCCGCGGCCATCGCGGCCGCGGTGCTGTTGCCGGCGGATTTCCTGGCACGGGGGGCCGGCCGGCTGGCGATCGCGCTGCTGGGGGCGTCGGCGGGCGTGCTGGCGTGGTGCCTGAGGCGCGCGTGGGCCGCGGCCGTCAGGGCGCGCCGGGATGCCCGCACGACGGTCGCGGAGGCCCGCGGCGTCCGTCGGGTCGAGCGCTTGCTGGCCCAGCTTCCCGACGCGGTGGTGGCGGTGGACCCGCGCGGCGTCGTCTGCGTCGCCAACACGGCGGCCGGGGAGCTCCTGGGGGTCCGT
>JAPPKD010000231.1:0-12431 GCA_028820215.1 Spirochaetaceae bacterium
GTACGTACGGTGGTGTGGGGGGACGGCGGGGGTGACCCCGCCTCCTACCCGGTATCGAGGCGTTCGTGCCCGACCCGACGCGGTTCGCGAACGGCCAGAACGTGGGCATCTCGCACCTGGAGTCCGACGCCGTGCAGCTTGACCTGTCCCGCCACGACGCCGCCGGCCAGCGGGTGACCTGCCAGCACCTCGTGATCGACGCGGCGGGGACCCGGCTGTTCCCGGCGCAGCTCCGCTATGCCTGGCCCTCGGAGCTGGACCTGATGGCGCATCTGGCCGGCCTGCGACTGCGCGAGCGCTGGAGCGGCTGGTCCGGCGCCCGGTTCACGTCGTCCAGCACAAGCCATGTCTCCCTCTACGGCGTCTGACCGATGGGCGCGCGAGCGGACAGCGCGAGATTCCGGGCGAGTCCCACGCCGATCACGCGGGCGGCCCGCGACGTGAAGTCCGCTCAGCATGGCGATCGCGGTGATGGGCGAAGCAGAGTAGTCTCAGATTCTCCGGCTCAGCACCGCCGCCCAGCGCATGCGGGAGCACGTGATCGACCTGCAGCAGATGCCGTGAAGCGCATCGGCGCGCGGTGCGTGGATCGACGTAGCGGCAGCGTCCCCCGTCGCGACGCCAGACCTCCCGCCTGACCGCCGCGGGAATGGCGCGAGGGGCCCGGGCGCCCGCCTTCGGCGCCGAAGTCCTGGCGCCGCTGGACCGGACGCGCCACTTCGGCGCCGAAGTGGTGTGGAGGTCCGCGCTCGGCTGCCCATTCGAGGGGGAGCTGCCGGCGCCTGCTGGCTGCGCGGCTCGCCGCGTCGGCGCCGGGACCCGGCGGGAAAGTTCTGCCGGTGCCTTCGCCGGCGAACAGGCGGCCCCGTCGGAGCTCGACTTCGGCGCCGCCGGGGGCCGGTCGGCACCCGCGGGAGCGCTCCGGGCGCGTCCGCGGCGCAGTGGGCGGCTTGGGTCGTGGCGATCGAGCCCCTCCTTGACCAGCCTTCCCACGAGTTGCCCGAGCGTCATGCGCGGGTCGACGTGGGAAAGGAGTCCCCGGAGCTGCTCCAGCCCGCTCTGACAGTCCGCGTCGACGACCGCCTTGAGCTCCCAGCGCCCCTGTCCCAGCGGTCGCACCCGGTCCGCGGGCACCGTCAGCCCAGGATCCAACTCGGCCAGCATCCTTGTCACCTCCCGGGTGCTCTTGCCGGCCGCGTTCTCCACCAGCGCCTTCTGCGCCGACAGGTCGAGCACCGGTCCCGGGCTTGGTTCCGGCGACGGGTTCCGCGGGGCGGAGCGGGCCGGTGCCGGCCGCGCCGAGCCGTTCGGCCGCAGAACCAATCCGGTCCCGGTCCCGCGCGCGCGATCAAGTCGCTGCAAGCGAGCGCGCCGTTCGAAGGCGGCCTGCAACTGCGCGGCCGCGTCCAGGGTCAGCGAGCCGTCCCAGAGGCGTTCGCGCACGCCTTCGATCCTCGTGCACAGCTTCATGGCGTTGATCCGCCGCCAAGTGGCGGCGTCGCTATAGCGGAGCCCGCGCTTGACGTAGTCGAACAGGCTGGAGAAGCCGCGGCGCAGGTACAGGCCGCGGGTTTCGATCTCGATCAGGTGATCGATTACGAAGACGTGAACCTGGTGATCGAGGCGCGCGAGCCGGCCTGCCTGCTCCAGGAGCTGATCGTCGGGGAGGCCGGAGACAGTGGACGTGATCGTGGCCTCGACGGCGGAGTCTAACATGAATAAATATATCAATATAAATGCTTTGAGGCAAATGATGAGCGAGCCGATGCGTGCCGTTCGGTGGCCGTCTCCGCACGGCTCCGATGCCGCGTGGGCGGGGCGCAAGAGTGGCAGGCTGAATGAGATCAGGGACGTGAGACCGGTCTCGCGTCTGCATGTTCCGTGAGTCCTGCCTGGCGGCGGAAGATCCATGCCTCCCAGGCCAGGGTGCGGGCGGCGCAAATGCGCTGGAAGCCGGCGGCCGCGATGGTGGCCGCGGTTCGCTGCCAGTCGTGATAGTAGGGATGGAAGGAGCTGCGCAGCAGCTTGAGCAGGGCGATGCCGAGCCGCCACGCGGCGGCTACGAGCCAGTGCGGACGCGGAACCACCACCGCGTACAGGCGCTGTGCGCGCTCCAAGGACACCGCCAGCAGCGGGTCGATCTCGGGGTAGCAGCACAGAACCTTGTCCAGCAGCACCACGGCCGCCGGCGACAACTCCGCGGCCCGTTCCACCGCGTCGCCGATCAGGTAGGTGGTTCGCGGCGCGATCCCGGTGCGCTCCGCGGTGGCTCGCGCCTGTTCGATCATGCCGCCCGAGATGTCGATGCCGACCGCGCTGGCCGCTCCGGCGGCGAGCACGCGTCGCTGCATTTCGCCGGTTCCGCAGCCGATCTCCAGTACCGAGGCGCCGGTGACGCCGGCCGCGGTCAGCCCTGCAAGCAACTTGCGCTGCACCGGCTCCGGCCCGCGCCGGCGGTAGCGTCGCGCGATGCGCGGGGCCTGGCGCGTGAAGAAGGGATCGGTTCCGGGGCACGCCCCGCCGCGACGCCGTCGCCGCTCCGGGCCTTCGCGGCCAGGTGCGGACGAGCAGCCACAGGCCATGCGCGCGTTATGGAGTCAGGCCGATGCGGCGCCGATAGATGTCGAACGCCGCCGCCTGCGTCTCGCGGAGCTTCGCGTCCAGCTCGTCGAGTCCGGCGCACTCCAGCGCGGTCGCCAGCTTCAGCCGCATCGGTTCCGGGGCGTCGCGCACCGGAGCTCCCTGGCTCCACGTCAGGCGGAGCATGGCCTGCATCGTCCGCTGCATCCGCACCGCGCCGGCGAGGAAACGGGCCTCTTCCTCCGGGATGACGCCGGCGGCGCCCAGGGCATCGAAGCAGGACGCCGTCGCTCCCACGAGCACCTCCGGCGACTCGTGCGCATGGCGCAGGCGCAGGTACTGGGCCAGGGACTCGAGGTCCACCAGCCCTCCGCGCACGTGCTGGACGTCGAACGGGTCCTGCGAGGGATGTCCGGCGGCGATCGCCTCGCGCCGGCGCGCCACGTCCTCGTGCAGCCGCGCAGGGTCGCGCGGGCTGGCAAGCGCTCCCTCGATCGCCGCGGTGACCGCCGCGGACGTGGCCGGGTCGCCGCAGACGACGCTGGCACGGGTCAGCGACATGAGCTCCGAGGTCGACGCCGCGCCCGTGTGACCGTCCCTGAACTCGTCGAGCGTCGACACCGGAAGCTCGATCTGCCCTGACGTCCGCAGGCGCTCGTCCAGCTCGTAGAGCCGGCCGTACGTCGATGGATTGCGGAGGAGGGAGGTCAGTTCGCTGGCCGCGTCTCGATAGAAGGCCGAAGCGTCGATGGGGGTCGGGCCCGAGGTAGTCGATCCGGCCTCGAAGTCCGCCGCGAACAGCAGGTCCAGGTCGGAGCCGAAGGTCATCTCTCCGGCGCCCAGCCTGCCCCTTGCGACGACCGCGCAGCCGCCGCCCGGCACCGGTCCGTGGCGTTCGTGGAGCCCGTCCAGCACGTCAGCAAGCAGGCGATCGATGACCGCCCCCGCGACGTCGCACAGAGCCGCGGACGCCTCGTCCACGGTGACCAGGTTCTCGAGCGCCTGGACGGCCACCTGGAACCGGCGGTCGCCGGCCCAGCCGGCCACCTGCTCGACCCGCTCCGCGGCGTCCCGCCGGCCGGCCAGGCGCTCATCGAGCTCGCGGGCCAACTCATCCCGCTCGGGGATCGGCAGGAAGAACGACGGGTCCAGGACGGCCTGCAGAAGCCGGGGATTCCCCTCCAGGACATCGGCCATGCGGGGGGCGCTGCCCATCACGACGGCGATGAGGTTGAGGAGCCAGGTGTTGGCCCGGAGCATGGAGAAGAACGAGAGGTCCTCCGGCAGGGCCGCCAAGAAGCGGTCCAGGCGAGCCAGGGCGCGGTCGGGGTCGGGCGTCCTGCCCAGCGCGTCGACGATCTCGTGCAGGATCTCGCGGATGATGGTGCGGGCGCGTTCCGAACCGGTCGACTCATGCCGTCCTTCCGTCCATCCCCGGAAGACCGCGATGGCCTCGGGAGCCCGCGTGAAACCCGCCGCTTCCAGCTTGGCGACGGCGTCCGGGTGCTCGTCCGGTCCGTCCAGGAGGACGGCGCTGATGTCCTGCTCGCTCTCGGGGACGTTGAAGCGCGTGCGGTAGAGGTCGTGGACTTCGCCCGCCACGGACTCGATCCGGCGCACCAGCTCCTCCGCCGAGGCAAGTCCCATGAAGGAGGCGATGTGCTCCAGCCCTTCCTCGGAGTCCGGGAGCACCTGCGTCTGCGCGTCGTTGACCATCTGCAGGCGGTGCTCGACGCGCCGCAGAAACAGGTAGGCGTCGCGCAGGGCCGCCGTTTCCCGCGGCATGATGTGGTGCTCTCCATCCAGCGTCTCCAGCATCGCCAGCAGTCGGGAACCGCGCAGCCGGCGGTTGCGGCCGCCGTGGGCCAATTGGTGCATGTGCACGAAGAACTCGATTTCGCGGATGCCGCCGCGGCCGAGCTTGACGTTGTGGCCCGCTGCGCGGACGGCGCCGTGGCCGTGGAAGTCGTGGATCTGCTGGCTCACCGAACGGATCTCCTCGACGGAGGTGAAGTCCAGCGCCTCGTCCCAGATGAACGGCGAGAGCCGCTCCAGGTATGCCGCGCCGGCCGTCAGGTCGCCGGCGACGGGCCGCGCCTTGATAAGCGCCGTCCGCTCCCAGGTCCGCCCGAAGCGCCGGTAGTAGTTCAGGGCGAAGTCGACGGTGATGGCGACCGGCGTGGATGACGGGTCGGGGCGCAGCCGGAGGTCGGTGCGGAACACGTAGCCGCCGGCGGTGCGCGTCTGCAGGATGCGGACCAGGTCCTGCGTGACCCGCACGAAGCAGTCGCTGAGGGTTCGGGAACCCGTGTAGCGGACCGACTCCGGGTCGAAGAGGACGATCAGGTCGATGTCGGACGAGTAGTTGAGCTCGCGGGAGCCGTGCTTGCCCATCGCCAGGGCGAAGTACCCCCACCGGTCCCCGTCCGGCCGTTCCAGGTCGCCGCGCTCGACCCGGTCCAGAAGCAGGTGGGAGACGGTCAGGCGCACGGCGTGGTCGGCCATGTCCGACAGCAACTCCGCGCACTCCATGACGCCGTGGATGCCGAAGCAGTCGTACGCGGCCGCGAGGACTGCCACGCGGTTGCGCTGGCGGCGCAGGAAGGTCATCAGTTGGTCGCGGTCCATGGCGGGATCCGCGGCGGCCAGGTCGCCGCGCACGCGGCCGGTGATGGCCTCGGGCGGTTCCTCCACGAGCGCCTGGGTGAGCTCCAGGTCGCGCTGCAGCAGCAGGCTCAGGTGCGGGCTGTTGCCGCAGAGGAACGAGAAGAACGCCTGCCCCGCGGGCGTCTCCAGCGCCGCTCCGAGCGCGTCTCTTCCCTCGCGGGCCGCGCCGTCGCGCAGCCGGTCGATGCCGGCCTCGGCCTGGTCCCGGTGGTGCGGGCGCAGCGTGTCGAAACCGTCAGCCTGAGAGGCCAGCGCCAGAACGCTGGGCGAAGCGGGGTCGGCGATGATCAACGCTCCTGACCGGTCGTGTGCATGATGCGCGGGAGCGTTGCACGACTCGGCGGTCGATGGCCACGCGACGTGCGGCTTCTCCGCCGCGTTGCCACCGGCACGGCCTCTCGCTATGGTCGGCGGTCATGGAACGGAGCTGGGTGCTGACCGACGCGGCGTCGGGGTTGTGGGTCGAGACGCTGGACCTTGGACCGGAGGAGCTCGGCATTCCGGGCTGCTCAGTGCGCAAGCGGCGCCTGCGCGGCGGACTCCGCGACGGCGTGGACGTGGTCGAGGTGACCTGCGGGGAGCTGTCCTTCAGCGTGGTGCCGACCCGCGGCATGGGCGTGTGGCGGGGGAGCTACGGCGGGCAGGCTCTCGGCTGGCGGTCGCCGGTGCGCGGCCCGGTGCATCCGGCGTTCGTCGATCCGGCCGAGCGCGGAGGCGTCGGCTGGCTGCGCGGCTTCGACGAGTGGATCGTGCGCTGCGGCCTGGACTCGAACGGCATGCCGGGGACGGACGCGAGGGTGGACGCCGGCGGCCTTGCGGAAGCGGTCGAGCTGACGCTGCACGGCATGATCGCCAACCTGCCCGCGCACACCGTGCAGGTCACCGCGGATGCCGCCGCGCGGGTGATCACCGTCACCGGACAGGTGGACGAGGCCGGTTTGTTCCTGCCGTCGCTGCGGCTGTCGACCTCGATCTCGGCCGGTCCCGACTCGTCGCGGATCACCATCGCCGACACGGTGCGCAACCTGCAGGAGACGCCGGCCGAGCTGCAGCTCCTGTACCACTGCAATTACGGCGCGCCGTTCCTGGGCGAGGGCAGCCGCGTGCTGCTGCCGTTCACGGAGGCGGCACCCCGCGACGCCCGCTCGGCCGAGGGCGTGGGGGAGATCGAGCGCTACGGGGGACCGACCCCCGGCTTCGTCCAGCAGGCGTACTGGATCCGGCCGGCCGCCCGGCCGGGCGATACGGCCACTCTCGCCGCGCTGGTCAACCCTTCGCGGACCGCCGCGGCGGTGATGCGCTTCGACGTCGGCGAGCTGCCCTGCTTCAGCCTGTGGAAGAACACCGCCGGCGAGCGCGACGGCTACGTGACCGGCCTGGAGCCGGGCACCAACTTCCCCAACCTCAAGAGCGTCGAGCGCGACGCCGGCCGGGTGGTGGAGCTTCCCGCGGGCGGGGAGTACGCCGCCACGGTGATGCTGGAGGTCGCCTCGGGGGAGGAGGCCGTGGACGCCGTCGAGTCGGAGGTCCGGGAGATCCAGGCGGGAGCCGCGGCCACCGTTCACGCCGAGCCGCACGCTGCGTTCGGCGCTGCTGGGGACGAGTAAGCCTCGCGTAAAGGCGTCTCGCCCGTCCGTCAGGTGCTGCTCACCGACGAGCCACTCCGGCCGAGTCGTGTCCCAGGGAAGGTTATCGTCGTCGGATAACCCTGGATAACTTCGGTTGAATTGCCGCGCCTGGTCCTGCTTCAGCTCGATCCTGTCGGCAGGGGAGGAGTGAACACGTAGTCGGGATCTCGGCGCTGGCGCCACAGTATGGGGAGCATCTGCGCCCAGGACCGCCACAGGCCGCGCGTGGCGGGAGGCAGGTCGTCGGCGATCGCTTGCCGCAGCTTGCCGAGGTTGTAGAACGGCACGCTGGGGTACATGTGGTGCTCGACGTGGTAGTTCATGTGCCAGTACAGGAAGCGTGTCACCGGTCCCAGCAGGACCGTGCGGCAGCAGCGGCGGAAGTCCGCCACGTCCGAGCACAGGCCGGAATGCTGGGTCTCGATGAACAGGAAGCTCAGCCACGGCGCCAGCCAGCGGGCGAACGTCACCACCAGCAGCAGCATCCACTGGCCGGTCGCGATGAACACGGCCGCCAGCAGCAGGTGCCCGGCCAGCACGACCCGCGCCCAGCCGAACAGCGCCGCGCGCCTGGCGGCGTCGCCCTGGCCGTGGGGACGGTCGGCGAAGCAGCGCTGCTGCCACGGATTGTCGGCCAGCCGGCCAAGGCTCCAGCGCAGCAGCGCCCTGATCTCCCCGATCATGCCGGGCACCGCCAGCACGAAGCGGCCCGTCCACTGCAGCGGCCGCAGCGGGCGCGGCAGCGTCACTTCCTGGTCGAGGTCGTCGTGCACGGTGTACTGGTGGTGGCGCACGTGGCTGGCGCGAAAGCTGTCCGGGCTCGACCAGTGCAGGAACGAGAAGAGGCGCAGGAACACCTCGTTCACGACCTTGGAGCGGAACACGGTGCGGTGCGACAGCTCGTGGCGCGAATGCTGCAGCGCGCGGAACAGGGTGCCGTGCACGAACAGCGCGGGAATCAGCCACGGCCAGCTCAGGTGTCGATGGGTGAGCATCACCGCCGTGCCGGTGACCGTCAGCAGGGCCAGGAATCCCAGGCAGTGCAGCAGCGGACGCAGCGTCCGGCGCCGCGACAGGGCGCGGAGCTCGGCGATGGGCAGCGGCGATCGATACCACTGAATCCTGGGGTTCGCGGCCCAATCGTGCTCGACGGGAGCCGCGCGCGCGGCGGGGGACTCGGCAGCGGTCGTCCTCATGGAAGCGGGTTACCGGCAGTCTCTCACGAAAACGGGCGGCCTATCAGCCACTGAAGGTGCGCAAGGAGAGTTGTCCGTGGAGGTGGCACGCCACCTGGTGCGATGCGCCGCCATCCGGACCGTCGGCGTCGACGGTGCCGGTCTCCTCCAGCTCCGGCACCTCCACGGTGCAGCGCGGTTCGCGGTAGGGGCAGCGCGGATGGAACGGACAGCCGGCCGGCAGCATTCCGTACGAGGGGCTCTCGCCCGCCTTGACCAGGTGCAGCTTGCGGGCGGTCGGGTCGGGATTGGGTGAGGAGGTGAGCAGCAGCTCGGTGTAGGGATGCTTCGGCCGCGCGAAGATCTCGGCGCGGCTGGCCAGCTCCACGATGCGGCCCAGGTACATGATCGCCACCCGGTCGCTCAGGTAGCGCACCACCGCCAGGTTGTGCGCGATGAACAGGTAGCTCATGGCGTGCCGGTCCTGCAGGCTGCGCATCAGGTTGAGGATCTGTGCCTGCACGGAAACGTCGAGCGCCGACACCGGCTCGTCGGCGATCACCACCTGCGGCTGGAGGATGAACGCGCGCGCGAACGCCAGCCGCTGCCGCTGGCCGCCGGAGAACGAGTGCGGGTAGCGGTTCATGTAGACCGGGTCGAGCTGCACCAGGCGCAGCATGTCCGCCACCCGCTCCTTCAGCGCGGCGCTGTTGCCAGCCAGGCGGTTGTTGATCAGCGGCTCGCCGACGATGCGCAGCACGGTCATGCGCGCGTTGAGGGAGGCGAAGGGGTCCTGGAACACCACCCGTACCGCGCGCCGAAGCGCGCGCAGCTCGTCGGCATCCATCTGCACGATGTCGCGCGGCGGGGCGCCGGGCCGTGGCGTGTACCAGATGCGGCCGCCGGTCGGCTCCTCGCTGCGCACGATGCACAGCCCGGTGGTGGTCTTGCCGCAGCCGCTCTCCCCCACCAGCGCCAGCGTCTCGCCGCGCGCCAGCGTGAACGACATCCGATCGACCGCGCGCACCTCTCCCTGCCGGCGGCGCAGCAGGCCCGCCTCCTTGGCGTAGCTCTTGCTGAGCCGCTCGGCCGCGATGATCGGCCCTTGCGCTGGACTCATCCGCCCCGGACCAGGCACGCCACCCGGTGGTCGGCCGCGACGGCCACCGTCGCCGGCGTGTCGCGATTGCAGCGCCCCGGCACGAACTCGTCGCAGCGGGTGTGGAACGGACACCCGCTCGGCATCTCGTACGGACTCGGTACCATGCCCCGGATCGGTGTCAGCGCCTCGATCGGGCCGCTCAGGCGCGGGATCGAAGCCAGCAGCGCGCGCGAGTAGGGGTGCTCGGGCCGTGCGAACAGCGCGCCGACCGGCGCGGTCTCCACCACGCGCCCGAGATACATCACCACCACGCGTTCGGTGACCTCGGCGATCACTCCCAGGTCGTGGGTCACCAGGATCACCGCCATGTGCATGCTGCGCTGCATCTCCAGCATCAGGTTCAGCGCCTGCGCCTGCAGCGTCACGTCGAGCGCGGTGGTGGGCTCGTCGGCGATCAGGATGCGCGGCTCGCAGGCCACGGCCATGGCGATCATCGCCCGCTGGCGCATGCCGCCGCTCAGGTTGTGCGGGTAGGCGGCCAGGATGTCGGGGTCGTTCAGGCCGACCCGGCCGAGGACGTCGAGCGCGCGCTCGTTCAATTCGCGCTGCCGGCGCTGCCGGGGAATGCTCTGCGCCTCGTCCATCATCGCGATCGCCTCGATGATCTGGTTGCCGATGGTGTGCACGGGGCTGAACGAGGTCATCGGCTCCTGGAAGATCATGGAGATGTCATTGCGGCGCAGCGTCTTCATGGTGTCGCTCTCGCGCGCTTCGCCGGTGATG
Source organism: Spirochaetaceae bacterium (assembly GCA_028820215.1). Next base: position 9,936 of record JAPPKD010000231.1, read on the forward strand.
GTCACCGTGCCGCCCGCGCCGTGGTAACGGATCGTGCCGTTGGTGATCCGCGCCACCGGCGGCAGGATGCCCAGGATCGACAGCGAGGTGACGCTCTTGCCGCAGCCGCTCTCGCCGATGATGCCGAGCACTTCGTTGCGGTGCAGCGCGAAGCTGACGCCGTTCACCGCCCGCACCGTGCCCTCCTTGGAAGGGAACACCACGTGCAGGTCGTCCACCTCGAGCAGCGCCTCTGCCATCAGGCCTTGACGTTACACCTTGGAATACGGGTCGGCGGCGTCGCGCATGCCGTCACCGATGAAGTTGAACGCCAGGATGGCGGCCACCACGAAGAATGCCGGGATGAACAGCCACTGCGCCGCGATCAGGTTGCGCAGGTGGCGGCACTCCTGCAGCATCACCCCCCAGCTTATCGCCGGGGGCTGCAGTCCGAGGCCGATGAAGCTGAGCGCGGTCTCACCCAGGATCATGCCGGGAATCGCCAGGGTCAGCTCGGCGATGGTGTGGCTCAGGAACGAGGGCAGCAGGTAGGAGAAGATCAGCTTGCCGTCGCCGACGTTGTCGAGACGGGCGGCGCGGATGTACTCCTCCCGCTTGAGCGCCATGAACTTGCCGCGCACGGTACGGCTGCCACCGGTGACGACCCCGATCAACGCCAGGATCACCGTGATCAGCACGTAGCGCTGCACCACCGAGAGCCGCACCGGCAGCGCCGCCGCCAGCGCGACCCACAGCGGCAAGGTGGGCACGCTCATGAAGGTCTCGGTGATGCGCATGATCACCTTGTCCACCGCCCCGCCGAGCAGGCCCGCCATGCCGCCGATGAACAGGCTCGGGAAGAACCCGATCAGAATGCCGACGAAGCCCACGGTCAGCGAAATCCGCGACCCGTACACGATGCGCGAGAACAGGTCGCGCCCGAGCGAGTCCTTGCCCATCAGGCTGAAGATGCGGCCGTCGCGCAGGCCGAACAGATGCAGGTCGCCGGGAAACAATCCCCACATGCGGTAGGGGTCGCCGCGCACGAACAGGTACAGCGGCTGCACGACGGTGGTGTCCACCGAGTAGAGGTACTCCCAGGTGTCCGGATCGACGGTCTTGACGATCGGATGCACGAACGGGCGCGGGTGGAAGCGGCCGTCGGCGTCGAAGAACCTGATCCGCTGCGGGGGCGCCAGGGTGAACTCCTCGTCGTAGGCGCGGGGATCATAGGGGGCGATGAACTCGGCGAAGATGACGCCGAGATAGAGGAAGCCGATGAAGCCGAGCGACACCACGGCGACGCGGTGGCGCAGGAAGCGCCAGCGCATGAGCTGCCACTGGGACGCATAGGCGCGCTGGCCGGTCGCCGCCTGCGGCTCACCAGACTGCAGCGACGTGCCCGAGGTGCTCATATCGCGTCCCGGATGCGTGGATCGACGATCCCCAGCAGGATATCGGAGAGCAGAATGCCCACCACCGTCAGGCACAGCTCGATGAACAGGATGCTGCCGGCCAGGAACATGTCCTGCGCCATGATTGCCTGCAGCATGATCGGCGCCAGCGTGGGCAGGCCCAGGGTCACCGACACCATCAACTCGCCCGACATGAGACTGGCCAGCAGCCATCCCAGGCGCACGATGAACGGGTTCAGGGCGACCCGGAACGGGTACTTCAGCAGCAGCCGCGCGCCGCTCACCCCCTTCGAGCGCGCCACCATCACGTAGGGCTTCTCCAGCTCGTCGAGCAGGTTGGCGCGCATGATCCGTACCTGCTCGGCGGTGCCGGCGGTGGCCATGACGATGGCCGGGATCCAGAGGTGGTTCAACAGGTCGAGGAACTTGGGCAGGCTCCAGGCCGCGTCCAGGTACTGCTGCGACATCAGGCCGATGGTGGCGGTGCTGCCGGTGAGCGAGAACACCATCCACGACAGCACCAGGGCGAAAATGAAGTTGGGGACCGCCAGGCCGATGAATCCGACGAAGGTGATGCAGTAGTCGAGCCAGGTGCGTTGCCGCACCGCCGACACGATGCCGATCGGGATCGCCATCGCGTTGAGGAGCAGGAACGAGATGAACGACATCAGCGCGGTGAGTGGCAGGCGCTCGGCCAGGATCGCGCTGACCGGCTTGTTGAACAGCATCGAGTAGCTGAAGTCGCCGCGCAGGATGTTCCCCAGCCAGAAGAAGTACTGCACCATGATCGGCTTGTCGAGGTCGTACTGGGCGTTCAGCGACGCGACCAGCTCCGGGGTGATCTCGACGCCCCGGTTGCGCATCAGGGCGATCTTGGCCTCGATCACGGTGCCGGGGGGAAGCTGGATGATGACGAACACGATCACGCTGCCGATCAACAGCACCGGGATCATCATCAGCACGCGCCGCAGCACGTAGATGGTCATCGGTCAGAAAGGGCCGCGTACCCCCCCACCCCGTTTCGCAAGGCCGCGGCCACCCGGATTGGCCCGTCAAAAACAACGCCCCTTTAAATGCCCCAGAACACTAACTCGAAAAAAAA
>JAPPKD010000231.1:12441-26302 GCA_028820215.1 Spirochaetaceae bacterium
ACAACCCACCCGGTTTAATACCCACCCCGCCCCCCAGATTTTTTTGGGACAGCGTCCACACGGGGCGGCGCCCGCCGCCCGGGGGTGGCGCGGGGCGGCGCACAGCGGTATGGGCCGGTCTACTCGTCGGCCAGTTTACTGGCCCAGGAACAGTACGTCGAAGAACAGGTAGCTGGCCTCGGAGCTCAGCGGCTCGTCCGGCACGTTGCCGACCCTGTTGTGGAAGTAGTAGAAGGAGACCTGCGGGATGTCGACCTTCGACTCCAGCGGAGAGATCGACCACAGCCCTTCGCTGAAGATCTGCACGACCTCCTGCTCGATCTTCTTCCTGGCGGCGAGGTCCATGGCACGCGGATACTCCTCGGACAACTCGTACAGCCTCTTCACTCCGTCCGGCGGCTCCACTCCCTCGGCGCCGCCGGAGTGCAGCCAGCGCGCCCACGGGGTGGAGACGTGGTAGCCCTGCGGATTGCTCGGCACCACATGCGGAAAACGCGCGATGCTGGCGGTCGGTATGCCGCGTCCGATATCGACCGGGCCAACCAGGATGTCATAGTCGCCGGTGGTCAGCTTCTCCCCGTATGCATCGCCCGCGTAGGGTCGGATCAGGAACTCGATGCCGGCCTTCTTGAGTTGCTCCTTGTAGATTTCGGACATGGAGACTTCGGCGCTCTTGTCGGTCTCGACGAGCCCGATCAGCTCCAACGGCTTGCCGCTCGCGAAAGTGCGCGCGGTGCGGCCCGCGTTCCATGCCAAGCCCAGCTCATCGAGCATGCGGTTTGCCGCGTCGAGGTCGTACTCCTTGTAGGGCTCGTCGGCCGGATGTACCAGGTCACCCGCCACCGGCGTCTGCGACAGCGTGTACTGGCCGCGGAACAGCAGGTTGTTGATTTCCTGCCCGTCGATCGCCAGGGCCACGGCGCGCCGGAACTTGATGTCGTTGAACAGCTCTCGCCGCTCGGAGTCCTCGCTCGCAAAGTTGAAGTACACGGTGCCGTGATACATGATCGCCGACATCGCCGCGTGCAGCCTGAAGTTGCCTGATTCCTCCGCGTTGCGCAGCACGCTGAAGTTCGAGATGTCGCCGAAGTCGCCGCGCAGGCCGAAGTCGATCTCGCCGGCCAGGCCCTGCAGCAGATAGGCGTCGCTGCCCATCCCCATCAGCGGAACGCGGATGCCGTCGATGTAGGGGAGCTGATTCCCCGCCACGTCCACCTTGTAGTAGTAGGGGTTGCGGCCGTACACGCCCAGGGTGTCGCTCTTGCTTTCCAGCCTCCACGGGTGAATGACCGGCAGCTCGGTGTTGAAGTTGCTCCAGATCACGTATTCCTTCCAATACGCCATCCAGGTGGTGAAACCGGCTTCCTTGGCCGCGCTCTCCGCCTTGTCGCCCGCCACGGCGGGGTGGAACTGGCCCATGTAGTGTTCGGGCAGGAACGAATCGGGGAACCAGCGCATCATATTGTTGGGCAGATTCGGGTAGGGGCCGGCGAACTGGAACTGGAAGGTTGTGTCGTCGACCACGTTCAGGGTGGCCATCACCCCGCCGACCTTGAGGTTGCCGACGCCGTGCGGGTTGAGGTCCTTGTCGGAGGCGTCGTGGTCGAACCAGAACCGGATGTCCTCGGTGTCGAAGATCTCGCCGTCGCTCCAGCGGAGGCCGTCCCGCAAGCGGATGGTGTACACGGAGGCATCCGCATTCGGCTCGTACGATGCGAACACGTTGGGCAACAGCGTTTCGCCGTTCACCGGTATGGTGAGACCCCACTGGCGCATGTACTCGTCGTTGATCCAGCCGGGATCGCCGGGAATCACCAGGGTGCCGCCGTAGACGCCGATCTGATGGGCCGGCGCGATGACGATCGGATCGCTCGGCAGGCGCTCGCCGACCGGCGGCAGATCGCCTGAGGCCACCAGCGCGGCCAGCACCGGCGCCTCGCCATAGGTCAGCGTGTGCCCGGTGGCCGCCTCGAATTCGGCGGGCGAGTTATAGAACTCCGGCACGCCCGACCCGACGAAGTCGTCCGCCTGCGCCAGCGTGAGGGCCAGCGGCAGCGCTGCCGCGACCAGAATCAGTCTCTTCAGAAATGTGTTCATGGATACCTCGGCGGGACCTTCTCAGACCTGCCAGGGGGCGTCAACGGCTGCCGGCGACGTCCGCGCCGCGGGTGAGCCACTCCAGGTTGAAGCGCGCCAGGGTCAGCCGTTCGCAGGGGTCGTTGCCGGAACCGCTTTCGTACAGGCAGCAGACCATCCCGTCGTCCGTCACGCACAGATCGGAGTACGCCGCCGCGCCGTCGTGCAGCACCCGCGCAAGCGGCCAGCTCCGGCACCCGTCGTAGCTCAGGCGCACGGTCATGCGGCGCCGGGTGGTCGCCGCGGGGTTGCTGAACAGGATCCGCTGGCGTCCGTCGGTGCCGGGGTAGCGGCACATGCTCGCCTGACAGATCGGCTCGGGCAGCGCCACGTCGCGCACGATCGGAGAGAACGTCTCGCCGCCGTCGTTGCTCCACGCCACGGCACGGTGATGGCCGCCCCCGGCATCGCGCAGGAGGCTCTTGTTGCGGCAGTTGAGGCACAGCCAGCCGTCCTCGGTCTCTACCCCGGTCGACTCGTTGGTGCCCTCGTCGGCGCTGCCGCCGATGGTCCAGGTCGCGCCGTGGTCGTCGGAGTGGATGACGTGGGAGTGGTAGGGATCTTGCGCCTCGTGGTGGCGGGCGACGATGTGGTCGCAGGGGATCAGGAGGCGGCCGGAGGCGAGTTGAATGCCGTGGCCGGGACCGGTGGCGTACCAGGTCCAGTCGGGCTGCTTGACCTGTGCCGTGATCTCGACCGGCTCCTCCCAGGTGCCGCCGTCGTCGTGGCTGGCGGTGACCCAGACCGTGCGCGGCGCCTGCCCCTGGCAGATCATGCGCTCGTCGCCGTCGCGGCGGTTCTTGCAGAACGGCAGCCAGATGCTTCCGGTATCGCGGTCCAGCACCGGCGCGGGATTGCCGCAGACCCAGTCCGGCTCGGTGGCCACGAGCTGTGGCGGGGCGAAGGTCCTGCCGTGATCGCTTGAGCGCCGGACCAGGAGGTCGATCTGGTCCGAGTCCCCGCCGGTGTACTTGCGGGCCTCGCAGAATGCCAGCACGGTGCCGGCGGCGGTCACCGTAAGAGCGGGAATGCGGTAGCGGAAATAGCCGTCCTCGCCGCTGATCCAGAGTTGTTGGGTGTCGAGTCGCTGCATGGGACTCCGATTATGCCACCGCTCGTCCGGGGACGTTGCCGGCCCGGTTGAGGAAGTAGTAGAGCAGCGCCATGCACACGCGAACCTCTCTGACCCGCGATCTGCGCGCGCTCGGCGTGCGCGAGGGCGACACGCTGTTCGTCCACTCATCGTTCAAGAGCCTGGGCGAGGTGGCCGGCGGCGCGCAGTCGGTCGTCGATGCCCTGATGGACGCGGTCGGTGACGGGCTGCTGCTGATGCCGTCCTTCAACCTGGACGGAGGGCGCGACTGGCGGGCGGCGAGCTGGGATGTGGAGAACGCGCCGTCATCGGTCGGCTGGCTCACCGAGTTCTTCCGCCGGATGCCGGGAACGGTGCGGTCGGACCACTACTCGCACTCCGTCGCCGCGCGGGGCCGGGAGGCTCCGAGCTTCGTGGACGGCCACCGCCGCGACGAGGGGCTGCCGTCCCCCTGGGACCGTCCGCCGTGGGGACGGACCTACGGGACGCACTCGCCCATGATCCGGGCCCGCGACCGGGACGGGCGCCTCTTGATGCTGGGCGTGGACTACCACTCGTCGACCTACGTGCACGTGGTGGAGGCGATGTGGTGGGAGGAGCGACGGCAGTCCGACCCGCGGGCGCGGTTCATGGGGCTCGACCGGCCGCGGCTGGGGGCGCTATGGGATCGCACGGGCCGCCTGCGGCGGGGGCTGGTCGGAGACGCCGGGTGCCGGCTGTTCGGGATCCGCGACTACGTCGACACCCTGCTCGGCGTGGTGCGCGGCACGGGGACGCGATGGATCACCAGGAGCTGATCGTCATCAACGGCGCCGAGGTGCTGGCGCGGCCGGACCAGCGCGGCGCGTACTGGCAGCGCATCCGGGCCGGCGGCACCACGGCATTCGCGGCGACCGCGGTCCGGTCACAGCTCCCGGCGTGGTTCAGGCGGTTCCGCGACGACGAGAGCCTCCTGCACGTGACCGAGCCGCGACACGTCCGCGAGGCGAAGGCGGACGGGCGGCTCGGTGTCATCTTCCATGCGCAGAAGCCGCCGCCGGAGTTGGCCGACGAACCCGACGAGGCGTGGAACCTGCAACGGCTCGGCATCCGCATGCTGCAGCTCACCTACAACGATCACAGCCCGTTCGGGGACGGCTGCACGGAGGCCACCGACGACGGTCTGAGCGCCCTGGGCGCGCGGGTGGTGCGGGCGGCGAACGAGGCGGGGATCCTGCTCGACGTCTCGCACGCGGGCCGCCGGACCGCGATGGACGTCGTCGCGGCATCGGCGGAGCCGGTGGTCGCCAGCCACTGCAACGCGGACGCGGTCTGCCACAACCCGCGCAACCTCGCCGACGAGGCGATCGCCGCCATCGCGGAGCGCGGCGGCGTGATCGGCGTCACCGCCTTTCCCAGCATGGTCCGCTGGCAGGAGCCGACGCTGGAGCGGATGCTCGACCACATCGACCACGTCGCGGCGCTGGTGGGTCCGGAGCACGTCGGCTTCGGCCTGGACTTCTGCTCGATCCCGCAGGCGAGCTGGGATTCCGGCCGCTTCAGCCCGGCCGCCTACCCGCCGCCTCCCTGGATCTTTCCGCCAGGCATCTCCGGGCCGGAGGAGGTACCCAACCTGACCGAAGGCCTCGTTCGGCGCGGCTACGGTGAGGCGGAGGTCGGCGGCATCATGGGAGCTAACCTGCTGCGGCTGTTCGAGACGGCCTGGCGCTGATCCCGGCCGGTTCGTTCAGCCCTTCAGCGATCCCATCATCACGCCCTTGACGAAGTACTTCTGCAGGAACGGGTAGACGAAGACGATCGGCCCGATGGTGAGCAGGACGGTGGCCGCCTGCGCGGCCTTCGGCGGGATGCGCATCAGCTCCCGGAACTGCTCGGACTGGCGCAGCTCCTCGGTCAGCTCGGAGATGAACTCGTCGGTCTGCAGCAGGCTGAGGTCCATCATCAGGTCGCGGATCAACTCCTGCAGCACGCGCTTGTCGTCGTCGTTGACGAAGATCAGCGGCAGGATGAAATCGTTCCAGTGGCCGACGGCCGCGAACAGCGCGACGGTCGCCAGCACCGGCTTCGACAGCGGAATGATGATCCGGAACAGCACGCGCCAGTAGCCCGCGCCGTCGATGACCGCGGACTCCTCCAGCGATTCGTCGATCGTCATCAGGAAGTTGCGGCAGATGATGATGTAGAAAACGCTCATCGCCGGCAGCAACAACAGAATGAGCCGGGTGTTGATCAGGTCGAGCCGGCGTACGACCAGGTAGAGGGGGATCAGACCGCCCTGGAAGAACAGGGTGAACACGAACAGGAACGTCAGCACCGCGCGGCCGGGCAGCAGCCTCTTGGACAGCGCGTAGGCGGCGCTGAAGGTGACCAGCAGGGTCGCCGCCGTGCCCACCACCGTGCGGAAGATGGTGTTGAAGTAGGCCAGCCCGATCGTGTCGTCCTGCAGGACGAACCCCCACGCTTCCAGGTGCCAGGCGTCCAGCCAGATCCGGAGCCGCAGGCTGTTGACCGCGTCGATGGAAGAGAACGACTGCAGGATCAGCGTCCAGAACGGGTAGGCGATCGACAGGGCGAACAGCGCCAGGAACAGGTAGTTGACGCCGTCGAACAGCTTGCCGGTAACCGAGGTGCGGCTTGCTACGATCGCCATCCGGTCCTACCAGACACTGAAGTCGTTGTAGCGGCGGGTGATCTGGTTGACGACCACCAGCAGCACCAGGCCCAGCACGTTCTGAAACAGCCCGACCGCGGTGGTGTAATCGAAGTCGCCGCCCTGGATGCCGACCCGGTAGATGTAGGTCTCCATGATGTCGCCGACTTCGTACACGGCCGCGTTGTACATCATGAACACGTGCTCGAAGCTCTGCTCGAACAGGTTGCCCAGCCGCAGCAGGAACAGGATGGTGATGACCGGCACCAGCGACGGCAGCGTGATGTGAACGGCACTCTGCCAGCGGCTGGTGCCGTCGATGGCTCCCGCCTCGTAGAGTTGCGGGTCGATCCCGGACAGGGCGGCCAGGTAGATGATCGAACCCCAGCCGACGCTCTGCCAGATGGCGGTGCCGACCAGCAACGCCCGGAACGTCTCGACGGTGGTGAACCAGTTGACCGGGTCAAGGCCGAGCTGCGTGAACAGCCACCCGGCGAAACCCGTGCTCGGCGACAGGAACTCCCGCAGGATGCCGGAAAGCACCACCCAGGACATGAAGTGGGGGAGATAGCCGATGGATTGCACGCTGCGCTTGTAGACGGTGTGCCGCACCTCGTTGAGCAGCAGCGCCAGGACGATCGGGGCGGGAAACGTGATCCCCAGGTGCAGCAGGCTGAGGATGACGTTGTTGCGGAACACCCGCAGGAAGAACGGCTCCCGGAACAGGCGGCGGAAGTGGGCGAAGTCGTTCCAGGTGCTGCCCAGGATGCCGTCGTAGAAGTTGAAGTCCAGGAACGAGATCGACACGCCCCACATCGGCGCGTACTTGAACAACGCCAGGAGCGCGAACGCCATCAGCAGCAGGCCGTAGAACGATCGCATGCGCCACGCCCTGGCGCGGGTCTGACGGCGCAGGACGCGCTTGTAGCCGGCCCTCGACTCGGCCGTCGACAGGTGAGGCGCGGTCTGGGGTGCGATGTTCGCCATGTACGGGCAGGAGGCCGGAAGCCGCGCGATTCTACGCCGGCCGGTACGTGCCGGCAAGGCGAACTGCCGCGCTCTCCCGGTCCTTCAGGCGGCCGCTACCGGATGAAGTACCCGCTCACCCGCCAGGCATCGTCGTCCCACGACGCCGTGACGGTTTCCGTCGCCGCCTGTTTGCGCCCGTAGGACGCGGAGAACCGTATGACCCAGTAGCGGCCGTCGGGCGCGCCCGGAAGGGTCTCGTGGTAGTCGGCGCCGTCGAGGGACCGCGACTGGGGAGCGCCCATCGGTTCCAGCGCCGACCGAAGCGACTTTGCAAGCTGACCCGGGCTCACGGCCCCGCGCAGCAGCGCGGAGCCGCCCTCCCAGCACGCCTGGTAATCGCCTGAGTCGAGAAGGGCCAGCCACTCGTGGGCCGCCGCTGCCGCATCGTCCCGGTCAGCCATCCTCGCTCCTCACCAACAGGTCTCGACCGGATATCGATCGAGATTCCGGTCCGACGTCAGCAGGCTCATGCCGCCCACCATAGCCTGCGCGACGAGCAGCCGGTCGAAGGGATCACGGTGGATCCACGGCAGGTCGATCAGCCTCTGCAGATGCGGCTTGTCGATGGGCAGCCACTCGACGCGGTTCCGCGTCATCTCTCGATCCGCGGTCGCCTGCCAGCCGGAGGCCAGCCGCAGCTTGCCGATCGACACCTTGATGCAGATCTCCCAATAGCTCGCCGCGCTCAGGAACAGGTCGTGCTCGCTCGATTCGAGGAAGGAGCGCGCCTCGGCGCTGAGCTTCTGTGGTGCATCCATGCTCCACAGGAATACCTGCGTGTCGATCAGGAGTCGGATGGCGCGTACGCTCCGAAAATCGTCGATCTCGGCGTTGAAGTCCTCGGCCATGTACTCCACCAGCCCGGGCGCTCCGCCCAGCCTTCGCGGCTGCGGCGTGCCGTCGACGGCGACCAGCCGCACTACCGGCTTGTCGCCGCGCGCGATGATCACCTCTTCACCCGCCTGTGCCCGATGGATCAAGCGCGACAGGTGGGTCTTGGCCTCGTGCACGGTCACTTGTGCCATGGTGCGACTCACAATGACTTAGTCATAAGACTTAGTCAACAAGTGGCCGCTCAGGAAATGCGGCCGGTGATCAGGCCGCGCGGCTCCTCGCCACGGGCGATGCGGTCCAGGTTGTCGGCGGCGAAGCGGGCCCGGTTGTCGGTGGTCGACTGCGTGCCGCCGGCCGTGTGCGGCGTCGCGTACACGTTGGGGAGCGAGAACACCGGGTGGTTGCTGTCCGGGGGCTCGGACTCGAACACGTCAAGCCCGGCGCCGCCCAGGTTCCCGGCCAGGAGCGCGTTGTAGAGCGCCTCCTCGTCGATCAGCGCCCCGCGCGCGACGTTGATCACCCACGCGGTCGGCTTCAGCAGGCCGATGCGGCGCCGGTCGATGATATGGCGGGTGCTCGCATTCAGATGCAGGTTCACCGACAGGATGTCGCACTCGGCGATCACCTCGTCCATGTCCTCGGGCGATCCCAGGAACTCCAGGGGCACCTGGTCGAGCACCTCGGTGGGGATCATGCGCACGTCGATGGCGGAGACCTTGATCCCGAACGGATGGGCGCGCAGGGCGAGCTGCTGGCCGCTGGCGCCGTAGCCGACGATAGCCAGCTTCTTGCCGTCCAGCCGGATGCCCTCCGGGTGGTAGTAGGTGCCGCCGTCGAAGTTGACAGCCGCCGCCTTGTACTGGGCGGCAAGCAGCAGGATGAACATCATGGCGTTCTGGGCCAGCGCTTCCGCGCTCAGGTAGCCGGGGCAGTGCGAGAGCGTGATCCCCCTGGCCAGGATGTGCTCCACCTCGACGTGGTCCAGGCCGTTGGTCTGCACCTGGAAGTGGCGGACGCCGGCCGCCGCGGCAAGGTCGATCCTCTCCTTGCTCGCGTTGCCGCCCATGTCGACCACGACCTCGATGCCGTCGAATTGTGGCGCCGCCGGCGTCGTGTCGTCGAACGCTCTGGTGTCGTGCCGTTCGCTGACCGCCGCCAGGTGGCGGTACGTGCGGCCTTCGGTAACCGGTACGCCCGGTTGTGTAAGAAAGAGAACTCGTAGGCGTCGTTCAGCCATGTCGGGCGCATCATGGACGGTGATCGGTGGGTGCTGCTACCCTCCACTCGCCATCGCCAGCACCGGCATCAGTGCCAAACCCCTGACCGTGTACGTCGCGCTCAGCGGAGAAGACCGCGTGTCGCGGCTGGCGCTCGACCCCGACGACGGGGTGCTCCGGCCCGCCGGCTCGTACGCGCTGGCCGGCGGGCCCGCTCCCATGGCGTTCGATCCTCATCAGCGCTTCGTGTACGTCAGCCGCCGCACCGACGAGTGCGTCAGCACCCTGACGGTCGAACCGGACGGGAGCCTGACCCCTGCGGGCGAGGTGGCGACCCCATCGGGCGCCTGCTACGTGTCCACCGACCGCACCGGCCGCTTCCTGCTGACCGCCTACTACGCGGACGGCGCCGTGGCCGTGCACGCCATCGGCGACGACGGCGTGGCCGCGGGCCCGCCGCTCTGCCGGATCGACATCGGCACCGGCGCCCATATCCTGGAGACCGACCGGACCAACCGCTGGGCCTTCTCCTGCACGATCGCCAGCCCGGGCGGGTCGAACGCCGTGCACCAGTTCCTGTTCGACGAGCGGACCGGCACGCTGTGGCCCAACACGCCGCCGCGGCTGACCGGCGAGAACGGCTGCGGGCCGCGCCACTTCTGCTTCCATCCGCGGCTGCCGCTGATGTACGTCTCCAACGAGCAGGGCGGGAGCGTCACGGCCTACCGCCTGGACACCGGAAACGGCACGCTGACCCGGTGGCACACCGTCTCCACGCTGCCATCCGGCTACGACGGTGAGAACACCTGCTCGCAGATCCGCATCACCCCCGACGGGGCGAACCTGTTCGCCCCCAACCGCGGCCACGACAGCATCGCCAACTTCGCGCTGGACGCCGAAACCGGCGCGCTGGCGCTGCGCGAGATCGTGCCCACGGAACCGGTGCCGCGTGCCTGCCAGCTCGACCCTGCGGGCCGCCTGCTGCTGGCAGCCGGGCAGGAATCGGGCCGGATCGCCGCCTACCGCATCGGGCCGGCGGACGGGCGGCTGACCCCGCTCGAGGTGAGTGAGGTGGGCGAGTCGCCCGTGTGGATACTGTTTCGATCGGACAAGGAGATGCAGGCATGACCGTGGGAGTAGAAGGCTATCGCTACCGGCTGGTGCCCGACTGGGGCGACCAGGCCATCCGCGCGGAGATCGGCATCGTCACGGCGGTGGCGACCGACGCGAACGACCGGGTGTACGTGGCCGACCGGGAGCCGAACGACGTGATCCGGGTGTTCGAGCGCGACGGCACCTACGTGGAGACCTGGGGCCGGGACTTCCTGAAGCGGCCGCACTCGATCTGGATCGGGCCCGACCAGCTCGCCTACATCACCGACATCATCCACCACACCGTGGAGATCTGCCGGCTGGACGGCACCGTCGTGCAGACCATCGGCACCCGCGGCAAGCCCGGCGAGCCCGGCGCACCGTTCAACCAGCCGACCTGGGCGGTGCGGGCGCCGTGGGGTGACCTGTACGTATCGGACGGCTACGGCCAGGAGCGCATGCACCGCTTCACGCCGGAGGGCGAGCTGGTGCGCTCCTGGGGAGTCGAGGGCGCCGGCCCCGGCCAGTTCCAGCTCCCGCACTGCGTGAAGGTCGACCCGCGCGGGCGGCTGCTCGTCATCGACCGCACCAACGCGCGCATCCAGGTGTTCGACCGGGAAGGCGACTTCGTCGAGGAGTGGACGGACGTGAAGGCGGCCAACGACCTGGTGATCGACGACCGGCACGTCATCCATCTGGCCGAGTGCGACGGGACGGTGGCGCTGGTCGATCTGGACGGCCGCGTCATCGGCCGCTGGGGACAGAAGGGGGACGAGCCCGGCCGGTTCAAGGGTTCCCCGCACGGCATCTGGGAGGACTCGCACGGCGACCTCTACGTCTGCGAGGTCCCGTTCGACCGCGACCGGCTGCAGAAGTTCGAGCGGATATGAGCATGTATGGCGTTGCTCTGATCGGCACCGGCCGCGTCGGCTACCAGTTCACCTTCAGCGACCTGCCCGACAACCACGCCGCCGCGGTGGCGGCGAGCGACCGCTGCCGGCTGGTGGCGGGCGTCAACCGCGGGCGCGAGAAGCTCGTGGAGTTCGGTGAGCGCTTCGGCGTGGAGGCGCTGTATCACGACTACCGGAAGATGCTCGCCGAGACCTCGCCCGAGATCTGCATCGTCGCCACCCACCCCGAGCTGCACTGCGCGATGGTGGAAGACTGCGCGGCGGCGCCGTCCACGCGCGCGATCATCTGCGAGAAGCCGATGGCTCTCTCGCTGGAAGAGTGCGACCGCATGATCGCCGCCTGCGAGCGCGCGGGCGTGTTGCTGCAGATCAACCACAACCGGCGTTGGCACCCGGAGTGGATCCTGGCCAAGGAGCTGGTGTCAGGCGGCGCCATCGGCGAGCTCAACTACATCCGGTGCTCGATGGACGGCGGCAAGCCGACGCCGTCGTGGCGCAGCGAGAACGAGGGGCCTCTGCTGCATGACTTCACCCACTATTTCGACCTGATGGACCTGTTCGCCGGCGAAGTGGAGTGGCTGTGCGGCATGGCCGAGCAGCGCTCCCGGCCGTGGGCGGTGGAGGACTTCAGCGCCGCGTTCATGAAGTTCGGCTCCGGTGTAACCGGCATCGTGCACGGGGCGGAGCTCACCGACTACGAGAATCATGCGTTCATGCTGAGCGGCTCGACCGGCATGATCGACATGCAGGGCGAGCAGGTGCGGCTTCTCCGGTCGCACCCCGGCGACGTCGAGCCCGACAGCGGCTTCGCGTGGCGGGAGCTGGCCGAGTCCGCTGTCGAGCGGCCGGCCCCGGCCTCGACCTACTGCACCGCCCTCGACGAGTTGCTGGACGCGCTGGACGGCACGGGGACGCTGCGCAGCGACGGCCGCGTCGGGCGCCGCTCCATGGAGATGATCATGGCGATCTACCAGTCGCAGCTCGACGGCAACCGCCCGGTGAGCTTCCCGGTCACCATGGCCGGCTCGGGGGCGGAGGCGCTGCGCGCGGCCGGCCACTTCGTCGAGCGGAGCGACGATCGGGACTGACGAGGGGGAAGGCGATGGCGATGACCGACTCGGAACGGTTCCACTTCGATCTGGCCGGGTTCATGGTGCGGCCGGCGATCCTCAACACGGACGAGATCGAGGCGATCGTCGACCAGATCGACCGCATCAAGCACGATCCCGAATCGCTGCCGCCGGCCCATCGGGCGGTGCCGGGCGGGCCGTCGAACGTGCTCATCGACCACCCGCAAGTCATCGACGTGCTGCACGACGTGATCGGCCCGGACGTCCGCCTGGAGTCGAGCTCCAGCGTGTGGCGCTTGCAGGGAGAGGCGCACGGCGACCTGCACGGCGGCGGGCCGCAGCAGGGGGATCCGATCTTCGGCTACCGGGTCCAGAACGGCCGCATCCACGCCGGCATGGTGCGCGTCGTGTTCGAGCTGACCGACGTCGCGAAGGGCGACGGCGGCACCCACTTCATCGCCGGCAGCCACAAGAGCAACTTTCCCATGCACCCCGACCACATGTCGCTGGAGCCGGGCAAGCGCAGCCCGTTCCTGACGACCTATGAGTGCCCGGCCGGCAGCGCCATCTTCTTCACCGAGAACGTGTGCCACGCCGGACCGGAGTGGCAGCGCGACACGCCGCGGGTGGCGGTGCTCAACGCCTACGCCCACCTCGCCACCCACTGGCACCGGCTGACCCTGCCCACGGCAGTCCTGGAGTCGCTGCCGCGCGAAAAGCAGGCGTATTTCCGCCCGCCGTGGATCGCCGACTTCCGCACCAGGCCGGCCACCCACAACACCATCGAGCGCTTCGTCGGCAACGACGAGGAGATGGTCAGCGTCGACCATCAGCCCTGACGGGCAGCGGAGGACAGCGGCATGGGAAGCGCGATGCTGAGCGAAGCGGAGCGGTCCCACCTCGACGAGCGCGGCTTCGTGGTCCTGGAGGACGCCATCTCGGCCGATCACGCGGATGCCCTGCGCGAACGGTCTATGGCCCTGGCGCGGCGGGAGCGCGGGACGTCGGGCGAATTCGTGTATCTGGAAGACAAGGCGCAACGGGTCTGGAACCTGGTCGACAAGGGCGAGGTGTTTGAGCGGGCGATTCAGCACCCGCGCGTGCTCGGCGCGATGACCTGGCTGCTCGGCGCGGACTGCACGCTGAGCTCGTTCACGGTCAACGTGATCGGCGCCGGCGCACCGGCCGGCGGCCTGCACATCGACCATCCGCTGGGGACCATGCCGACGCCCCGTCCGGCGTTCCCGTTGTCCGCGAACAGCATCTGGTTCCTCGACGACTTCACGGCGAAGAACGGCGCCACGCGCTGCGTTCCCGGCAGTCACCGGCGGCTCGAAGGGCTGCCGGAGCCGGGCGTGCGCTATGAGGACGAGTTGCAGGTCACCGGGCCGAAGGGCTCCGTCATGATCACCAACGGAGCGCTATGGCACGCGTCGTCGGCGAACGGCACCGACCGCGAACGCGTGTGCCTGCTCGGTTTCTTCTGCCGCGCGTTCCTGAAGCCGCAGCAGGATCAGATCAGGATCGTCTCCGACGAGGTGGTCGCGCGCGCCACCCCGACCCTGAAGCGCCTGCTCGGCTTCGACTCCAGGCCGAACACGCTCGCCTGAGCGGTCACGTCCAGCGCTCCAGGCACGCAGGTGTCGGTGTCGAGGATGATCACAGGCTGACTTCGCGTCCCGTGGTTCGTTGGTCGTAGATGTCGGCGATGATCCGCTCGGTCGAGCGATCGTCCTCCCACGACCCGGAGATGCTGCGCCAGATCCTCAATTGGGGTAACTATTCAGCCGGGGCGGACGGTTTGAGGCAGGTTGGGATCATGGGGCGAC
>JAPPKD010000302.1 GCA_028820215.1 Spirochaetaceae bacterium
TCAGGAGAACGAACGAATGGCTGCCTGACCTGTCACGCTGACGGAATGCACCCGGTGTAGTCGGCCGCCTTGACGTCGAACTCCGGCTCCC
Source organism: Spirochaetaceae bacterium (assembly GCA_028820215.1). The sequence continues at coordinate 92 of JAPPKD010000302.1, forward strand.
GTACCCAGTCACGCTGTGGAGGCTTGGTTCGCCATGCGGAGCTGGTGACCATGTAGCGCACGCCGTCCCAGGTGGCGCGCGCCCGCCGGTGCCACAACGAGTAGGCGGTCAGGTAGATCGAGCCGGCCGGCGCGACCGCCTTCCAGGTGCCGCCGATCTCGCCGTAGTGGGCCATGAAGCGCACCTGGTTGTAGACGTGGTGTGAGCCCGGCACGAACTCGGTCGGCCCCGATTCCAGGGGCGAGTCGGCCGGGTAGTAGAACCACTTCAGCACGTCCAGCTCGGCACCGAAGCGGGAACCGCCGTCGATGTGCCACTGGTTGGCCTCGGCCGGGCCGATCCCCTTGAAGTAGGTCAGCCAAGTCGGCTCCACGTAATCTGAGCCCAGTAGAGAGCGCATGGCGCCGGCGCCCTCCGGGTTGCGGACCACGCCCTCGAAGAACCACTCCTCGTCGAGCAGCTCCTGCAGCTCGGCCGGCCCGTCGCCGGCGTGATGGTCATCCAGCCAGCGGCGGCAGCGGGCGTTGATCTCCTCCGGGACGACCCCTTCGAGCATCAGGTGCCCGTACTTGCAGAACTCCAGGACCTGCGAGTCGGCCAGTGTGGGCGCACAGTCGTAGGTGCTGTGGTCCATGGTCAGTGCACGTGGTACGCGTCGAGCAGCTCCTGCAAGGACACGTCCTGGCGCTCCAGCAGCTCGAACAGCGGCGCCTCCACGTCCAGCACCGCCTGCGCCTGCTCGGGGACGCGATCGGCGATCTCGGCGGGCACGGTCAGCAGTCCGCTCTCGTCTCCGTGCAGCAGGTCGCCCGGATTGATCGTGAGCCCGCAGATCTCCACGGGCACGTCGAAGTCGATGATCGCCGGAATGCCGTGCGAGACGACCAGCCCGGCGGCGAAGAGCTGGAAGCCCCTTACGCGCCGCTCGATCCCGGCGCGGTCGCGCACGCCGCCGTCGGTGACCATCCCGGCCGCGCCCAGGTGCTGCAACGCCCGCGCGGTCATGTCCCCGCCGAAGCACGAGCGCAGCCGGTCCTGGCCGACGTGCTTGACGACGTACACGCTCGGCTGCGGCGCGGCGGCGATCCGCTCGAACAGCTCGGTGAGGCGGTCCGGGCGCGGGTCGGCCGGCGTGGTGGTGTCCGCGATCGCCGTGAACGCGTAGCCGACCAGCGGCGGCCGCTCCGGGAACAGGCATTTCAGATCCAGGTTCGCGTAGCCGGCGGTGCGGTCGCGCACCGCGAACCGTTCGACGGCGTTGATCACCGTCGGGCTGTCGAACCCTCGCAACGCCTTGATCGTCTCTTCGCTCACCGCTCCAGCCATCGACAACTCCTTCGTGTTCGGCGCGGGTTGAGACGGAGATGTCATCCCTGACCGGCCGCGACCGGGCAACTCTACCCGCTGGGGTTCCGCCACGGTAGACGGCGGCCCCGCCGTTGTTGTCCTCGTCGGGTGCTCGTGCGAGCCTCGCGACATGTCTGACGCTTCACCGACCGACCCGCATGCAGGCGCCGGCGACATGCGCCTGCCCGAACCGCTGCGCGAAGGCGTGCTGCGCCACCTGGATCATCTGCGCTCCCGGTACGAGGCGCGCGGCTGGGGCGGCCGCACCGGATTCGGCAGCCGACCGGCCGTGCTGGTCATCGACCTGGCCCGGTTCTGGACGGAGCCGGCGCACCAGATGGGAAGCGAGATGGATCCCGTGGTCGAATCGACCGTCCGCATCGTGGACGAGGCTCGCGCCCGCTCGGTGCCGGTGTTCTTCTCCACGGCCGCCTGGGACCCTGCCGATCCTCACGGTCCGCAGAAGCGCAAGCTCACCCTGCGCGTCGACTCCGACGACCTGTCGGTGTTCGACATCGACTCCCGGCTCGCCCCCAGGCCGAACGAGAAGGTATTCCGCAAGAGCTACGCCTCCTGCTTCAAGGGCACCAACCTGCACGAGATGCTGGCCGCGCTGCGCATCGACACACTCATTATCACCGGGGTGAGCACCAGCCACTGCGTGTACGCGACCTGTCGGGACGGCGCCGACAGCTACCACCTGATCGTCGCCCGGCAGGCGGTGGGAGACCGCTGCGAGCTGTTCCACGAGGTGAACCTCATGGACATCGACCTGGAGCTCGGCGACGTGATGTCGGTCGACGAGGTGCTCGACGGTTTGCGCGCGGTGACCGGCGGCTCAGCCGGCTGAGAGCACGCCGTCGACCATCGCGGCGGCATGGCCGAGGTGGTTCGCCGGGTCGAGCAGCCGGTCCAGCTCGTCCGCGTCCAGGTGGCGGCGGATACGCGCGTCGGCGCGCATGGCGTCGCCGGCATCCTGCCCGCTCTCGTAGGCGTCCATGGTGATCTCGTGCACCAGCGCGTGCGCGCGCTGCCGGCCGATCAGCCGGCCCAGCCGGATCATGACCGCCTCGGAGCAGATCGCTCCGGCGGACCGGTGCAGGTTCTCCCGCATGCGCCCGGCGTTCACGGTCAGCCCTGACAGCACGCGCGCGGTGAGCTGCAGGCATCCGGCCGCCGCGCCGGTCAGGTCCGGCACGTAGCGCCACTCCGCCTGCCACGGCCCCATGTCGCGCTCGTGCTCGTGCAGGAGGCCGGTGAACGCCTGACCCACGCCGCCGGTGACGAGCTGGCACAGCGCCATCACCGCCTCGCTGAGCATGGGGTTGCGCTTGTGCGGCATGGTCGAGCTGCCGGTCTTGCCGGTTTCGTGCGGCTCTGCCAGCTCGCCCACCTCGTCCTTCTGCAGCGCGATCACCTCGCGCGCGATCTTCCCGCAGGTGCCGGCCAGGAACGCCAGCGCCGCGCACCACTCTGCAATCCGGTCGCGGGCGGTGTGCCACGCCACGGGCGGGTCGGCAAGCCCCAGTCGCTCCATCATCAGCCGCCGCACCTCCGGGCCGTGCTCGGGCATGGTCGCCAGCGTGCCGGCGGCCCCGCCGAGCTGGCCGGTCAGCACGCGCGGCAGGCACTGCCCGAAGCGGTCGCGGTTGCGCCGCCACTCGTCGAGCCACACCGCCACCTTCAGCCCGAAGGTGATCGGCACGGCGTGCTGCCCGTGCGTGCGGCCGGCCATCGGCGTGTCGCGGTGCGCGCGCGCCAGGTCGGCCAGCGCCGACTCGACCGCCGCGGCCGCCCCATCGACGACGGGAGCGGCATCGCGGAGCTGCAGGACGGAGGCGGTGTCCATGATGTCCTGGGTAGTGGCTCCCCAGTGGACGTAGCCGCCGGCCTCGGCGCCCGCGGCCCGGCCCAGCGCTTCGACCACCGGCACGAGGGGGTGCACGCGTCGTGCGATCTCGTCGCCCAGCTCGCGCTGATCGAAGCGGTCGGCGCGCGCGCAGCGCTCGATTCCGCGGGCCGCCTCCTCCGGGATCAGTCCCACCCGCGCCTGTGCGTCCGCCAGCGCCGCTTCCGCGTCCAGCCATCGCTGCAGCAGCCCGTCGCCGGAGAAGATGCTCCGCAGGCGCGCGCCGCCGTGCAGATGGCCGTAGTAGAGGGCGTCGAGCAGGCCGGCGCTCCGGCCGCCGGCGTCGGCCGTCACGCGGGCAGGCTCACGATCCCGAGGGGGTCAGCACCAGCACCCAGTCGTGGAAGGCCGGCGTCTGCGGCATCGCCCAGCGGCCTTCGGCATCGCCACGGACCTCGCCCAGGTCATGCGCCTGTCCCGTGGACGGGTCGATCAACTCCGCGCGGTGCGTCCGGCCCGGCTCCAGCTCGCACGCGGCCACCGGCTTCATCACCTCGCACGGCACATAGATCACCCGCACGCCGCCGTCGATGCCGGCTGCGTAGGGCTGGTGACGGTCCTCCGCGTCCTGCGCGGGATCGACCCACTCCGGGTGCGGCTCGAAGCGCCACCACGGGAAGCGCTCCAGGATCCGCTTGCCGACGCCGACCTGCGTGGATCCCGGGAACGACATCGCCTCGTCCCACGGGCGTCCGCCCCAGGTCGTGCCGTGCGGCGATGCGCCGTACGGGCGGTCGCTGCGGTCCACCTGCCAGATGCCGTTGGCGCCGTAGCTGTAGCCGGCTGCGCCCACCATCATGGTGGACCAGAACTGGAACCGCTGGATGTCGTCGCGGTTGGTGCCGCGGATCATCTCGTAGTTGCCCTCGCTGTCCAGCACCGGCATGCGCGGCTCGGCGGCCAGCGCCTTCTCCATCATGTCGACCGCCTGCACGGTGGCCGGATAGCCGTTGTGGCCGGTCTGCAGCCAGTGCAGGTCCATGATGGACGGATCGTCGACCTGGTCGGTGCCGACGCGGGTCGGGTGGATGGTCAGCAGCCGGCCGTGCCCGTCGGTCTCCTTGATGTAGCGCGACATGTCGGACCAGACGGCGCGGCGGTCGGCCGGCAGCCACGGCTCGCCGCGGTAGATCCGGCGCTTCATCTCCTGGTTGGCTTCGCTGGTGTAGAACGGCATCAGAGCCTCGCCGGCCACGCACCAGGCGACGGGGTAGGCGCCCCAGCGGGCGATCAGGTTGCGCCAGTGCGCCTTGAGGACATCGGCGCCGGCCACGTCCAGGAAGTACCCCCAGAAGCCGACCACGCACGGCACCATGCCGCAGCGGACCAAGTGGGCGATGCGCACGTCGGCGGCGTCGAAGTACGCCGGGTTGATCGTGGAGAAGTCCTCGGCCCAGGGAAAGCCGCCGTCGCCGGCGCCGCGCTCGTCGAAGGGGTCCATGTCGGGATACAGCCCGGCCACGAGGTGGATGACGTTGAATCCCTTGGCGGAGCGGTCCGCGGCCAGCTCGCGCACATCGTCCGGCCACCGCAGCCGCCGGCAGAGCCCCATCCACCACGTGTCGCCGAGCCACAGGAACGGCGTGCCGTCGGCGTGCTCCAGGTGGCGCCGGTCGGCCGCGACCCCGATCGGGCCGTGCCGGAGCAGCGGATTGGGCTCGTCTTCGCCTGCGGTGATTTCGAGCTCGCCGGCACGTCCGTGCAGGCCGGCATCGCCCGCGTCCGAGCACCGGGTGCGCCAGCGGTGCGTGCCCGGCGTTCGGGAGGCATAGCGCGCTCCCCACGCGGAGCCTCCCGCCCAGAAGGCCGGAACCGCCCGCTCGAAACCGTCCGGGCCGGTGACCATCAGGTCGAGCGTGATCTCGTTGAACGGGTCGGCGCGGTCGACGTCCGACTGGAAGCTCCACTCGGCGACGTGGTTGGCGCGGCATCGGTTCTGGTAGGGGGCCATGTCCGCGAGTATACCGGTCCTTCCATCGGCGAAGAGCGGCGAATACACTGCCGGGACGTATGGCCACGGCGGAACGGGACGCGACCTACACGATGGGGCGGAGCGAAGGCGAGACCGAGCGCCTGATCGAGCAGGCACACCTGTACGAGAAGATGACGCTACGGATGCTGCGCGACGCGGGTGTCGGCGACGGCATGAAGGTGCTCGATGTCGGCAGCGGCGCCGGCGACGTGGCCTTCGCTGCGGCGCAGCTCGTCGGACCCGACGGCTCGGTGACGGGGGTGGACGTCAACCCGGAGATCCTGGACACCGCGCGGGCACGGGCGGAGCAGGCCGGCCACGCCCAGGTCGAGTTCATCGCCGGTGATGCGCGCACCCTGGATCTTCCGGATGACTTCGACGCGGTCATCGGACGCTTGGTGCTGATGTACCTGGCCGACCCGGCGGAGGCCCTGAAGAGCTTCGCCGAGCGCGTGCGTCCCGGCGGCATCGTCGCCTTTCAGGAGGCCGAGATGACGCTGTACGAGACCATCGCGCATCCGGCGACGCCGGTCGTCAACAAGCTCGTGGAATGGGGACTGGAGGTGTTCCGCCGTTCGGGGGCCAACATCGGCATGGGGCTGGAGCTGCAGGGCGCCTTCGTGGAGGCGGGCCTGCCGTCGCCGGTGGCCAACCTGGAGGCGCCGGCCGGTGGAGGACCGGACTGGGCCGGCTACGAGTACCTGCAACAGGGCTTCGCCAGCCTGCTCCCGCTGATCGAGTCCTTCGGCATCGCCACCGCAGCGGAGGTCGTCGTGGAGACCCTGGCCGAGCGGCTGCGGCAGGAGGCCGCCGCGTCAGGGCGGCTGATCGTGCTGCCGCCGCATGTCACCGCGTACGCCCGCGTGCCCGCGTAGGTCGGGAGGAGGACCGATGGAGATCCGCAAGCGGCTGCTGCTTACCGGCGGCGCGACCGGCATCGGGCGCGCCATCGCCATCGCCTGTGCGCCGCCGGCTGCGGTGGTCGTGGCAGACGTCAACGTCGAGGATGCCGAACGCACGGTCGAGTCGGTTCGTGCGTCGGGCGGCACCGCCCACTTCGTGCGCTGCGACGTCACCAGCGAGGAAGAGGTGCGCGCGCTGACTCGGACCACGGAGGAGCTGATCGGCGGCATCGACGCTCTGGTCACCGCCGCCGGCGTGCTGCAGGCGGCGGCCGTGCCGGTCGAAGAGATCGACCCGGCCGACTGGACGCGCACGGTGGAAGTGAACGTCTACGGCTCGTTCTTCTGCGTCAAGCACGCGCTGCCCGCGCTGCGTGCGTCGCACTCCGGGGTGGTGATCCTGCTCGGGTCGGGGGCGGGGATCGCTTCCGGCAGCTCATCGGTGCCCTACGCGACCAGCAAGGGAGGCGTCTACGGACTGTCGAAGGCGCTGACCCCGCGGCTGGCGGAGGACGGCATCAGGCTCAACCTGCTGATGCCGGGCAGCGTCGACACCCCGCTCAAGCGCTGCGCCGAGGAGGCGATGGACGCCAGCGGCAAACCGCGCAACCAGGTCCTGGCGGACCCGGCCGGAGTGGCCAAGGTGGCGCGGTTCCTGCTGTCGGACGAGGGGGACTACGTCCGTGGCGAGGTAATGACGCGCTGACGATCTCCGCCGGCCTGGCCTGCAGGTACGGGATGCCTACATGTAGGGGATGATGGCGGTGGCCAGCGAGGTCTCGATCTCCCAGATCGCGGTGGATACCGCCTGACCGATCAGATCGAGCTTGCGCACCTGCTGGATGCGTTCGGAGGCGCGCTCCAGCTCGCGCGGGGACAGCAGCTTCTTGAAGATCCCGCAGGCGTTGGCCAGGCAGATGATCACGATGTCGCGCGGCTCCGGGATCTCGTCGCTGAACAGCACGCCCATGATCCGCTGCTTCACTTCCCGCTCGGCCTTGCCGCCGATCAGCGGGTAGCGCCGCGACCGGAACACCCACAGGAACCGGTCTTCCTTGCGCTCCAGGATCCCGCGCTCCACGAGCCGGTCGAGGGCGGTCTCACGAATGTCGTCGGAGAGGTCGCCGATCCGTTCGACCCAGTACCGGGCGTCGTGCCGCTGCCCGGCGTGCTTGATGGCCGCGAGGGTCGGATCGAACATCTGGTCCTCCAGCGGCGTGGAGTCCAGCAGCACGAGCTCGTTCAGGTCGGTGTCGATCCGGTCGAGCAGCGCCAGGTCCATCAGCACGGCGCCGGACAGGGCATACCGTATCGTCGATCCTGACAGGTGCTCGAAGCGCCCACTCTGGTCGTCCAGGAGGAGCAGCATGATCTCCTCCGCGAAGGTCAGCGAGGTGCTCTGTTCTTGCGCCATGTTCGATCCATCCTATTTGGGAGAACGCACCTTACCACAAGCTTGTGCCGGAGTCTGCGGAATCGGCGGCGTGGCTATTGCGGGGTCGGGCGCATGGGTACGGTCGCAGCTCAGGAGAGCAGGGAGAACAGTGTCGTCAGTGAGGTGACGACGGCGAACCCGACACCGATCATCCAGGTCAACGTCCTGAAGCGGCTGTCGGTGTGCGCGTTCGATTCTTCGAAGCGCCTGTCTGCCGTCTCGAATCGTGCGTTCATCTGACCGATCAAGTCCTCGAAACGCTTGTCGACCGCCTCGAAACGGTTGTCCATCGCAATGAAGCGGCGCTCCATGAATCCGAAGCGTTCGTCCATCAAGGTGCGCTGCGACTTGAGCTCCTCCTCGACTCTGACCATCCGTTCGAGAAGTCGAGTGCCGATACCGCCAAGCTCCGGCTGCGGGACCATCTCGACCACCAACTCCCGCAGCCACGGCTTGACGTACTCTCCAATGCGACCGACGTCTTCATCTCTCAGGGTCATGGTCTCCGCCATCGCCCACCTCCTACCATACCCCGGTAACGGGCTCAGCGGCGCTACCGCTTCAGCCGTCGGCCTCGGTCGCCGTGGGATCACGCCGGCCTGCACATCGGCGAGCGCTTGATGTCCCTGCGCTACGCCCACGCCGTTTCCCGACTCAATACGGGCTGTCTCTGGTGGTGATCGGGCACCAGCGGGACACCGCCAGGTAGTCGAGCAGCCGCGCGGTGGCGCCGGGGGTACCGATGAAGCGGAGCGCCTCGGCGGCGGCGCCGCGCACGTAGCGAGCGGAATCGTGGAGCGTCTCTGCCAAGCGAGCGACCGCACGATCCGTGCCGCGGGTGAGGAAGCCGAGCGCCTCCGCCGCGTGCTCGCGGACGTGCTCGTCCCGATCCTGCAGGGCGACTTCCAGCACGGGCACCGAACCGCCGGCGCCGACCAGGCCGAGAGCTCGCGCCGCCCGTTGCCGGACCTCGCCGTCGTCGTCGGCGAGGCGTCCCTCCAGGCCGGCCGCTGCGTCGATCGCGCCGGGACCGATCTCGCCAAGAGCAGCGGCGGCAATCCGGCGCACCTCCGAGCGCTCGTCGTCGAGGGCCACATGCAGCACGTCAACCGCGGCGGCTCCGGCCGCGGCCAGGCCGGTGGCGGCCGCATGGCGCTCGGCGTCGTCCTTCCCGGTAAGCGCCGCGGCCAGAGCCGGCAGGCCGTTGCCGTTCAAGGCCAGCCGATAGGCGGCCTGCAGACGTTCGCTCTCACGGTCGTCGTGCAGCCGTGCGGCGAGCGCCGGCGTGCCCCCGTTGCCGAGGCGCGGCGCCTCACCGTGGCTGTGCCACGCCCACATCGCCTGCCGGATCGGGTCCGGCGCGCCCCAGTTTCGGTCCCCGCAGCGCCAGGCCGGGCCGGCCGGCTCGGCGGTACGTCGGAACAGGAACTTGAGCATGAAGCGGTTGCGCTCGCACTCGTTCAGGGTGGACTGATGCCAGATGTTGTGGTGGACGATGACGAAGGTGCCGGCGTCCCCGGCGAGCTTGCTCATGGGGATCTCGTCCGGCCGCTCGGCGTGAAACTGGCTGCCCGGCAGGACGCCGGTCGGCCCCAGCTCGGGCGGCGTGTCCTGCGGGTAGTAGAACATCAGCGCCCAGCGGTCGCGGTGAAAGAAGTCCTCCGGGCTGTCGGTGTGGATGCGGGTTGGCTGCCGCCCCGGCGGGTTCACGTGGCAGTAGCGGTGCGCGTGCATGGTGTAGCCGGGCCCCAGGATGCTGGCGAGGGCTCCGGTCACGTGCGGATCCTCCAGGATCAGCGCGATCTCGGGGATGCGCGGCAGGAGGTTGTTGCCGGGATTGCCCTCGGCGGCGATCACCTGCTCCAGCGTCGCGCACAGCTCGTCGTGGTACGGGCGCGCCAGCGCGGACTGCAGCGTGACGTAGCCCCGGTCGATGAAGTGCTGCATCCGGGCGTCGTCGAGCAGGATCGGTTCCGCGGACTCGCTCATGATGCCGTTCACCATCGTCCTCCACCCTTCAGGTGGTCGGATGCTCCCAGCGCGGGGTCATGCCGTCCAGCTCGTGCTGGCGGACGTGGATCTGCGGCATGCGCGAGCCGCGGTGGGTGAACACCACCATGCTATGGATCCAGTAACAGGGGTCGCCGCCGGGCGGGGCGTGGTTGAACTGCCGGTGGTACACGTACAGCGGCTTGAAGCCGACCGCGCGTGGCGGCACCACCACCGTCTGCACGTCGGTGTTGTCCGGGTTGGCGATCACCATCGATCCCGGGCCGGACACCACGTAGAAGCCCTCGACGCGGTTGTCGTGCTGGTGGATCTCGTTGCCCTCGCCGGCCTGGAAGATCGCCGGGTAGTGGTGGGGGTAGGCCGGGAACGGCTCGTGCGAGATCGTCACCACCGTGAGCATCTCGGCGCCCGGGTCGTTGACCCACTGGTGCCGCGTGCCCTCGGTGATCACCACCTCCAGCCCCGGCTGCAGGGGAATGTCCATCTGCCGCCCCGGCGGCTTGTCCAGCCAGACCCGGAGCGTGCCGGTCCCTTCGGTCACGTGCACGGCCTCGCTGTCGGCCTCCAGCCGGTCACTGCTCGCTCCCGGCGCGATGATCCGTTCGCCCACCGTGAAGCGCTCGTCGCCGGTGGTCTGTTCGCACAGCAGCTTCACGAACCGGCCGTACGGCAGATCCTCGACGATGCCGTCCTCCTGGGTGACGACGATCTTGCCGGTGTAGGCCGGGTCCCGCCGCGGCAACGGAACGTACGGCACGCGTCCCTGCCCCGGCCAGATCGGTAACGACGACATCGGCACACCTCCTCGGTCGCGCTCGCCGCGCCGTTTGCATTGTACCGTAGGGACCATGCTTCTGGGTGCCGCGGGCTATCACGCGGGCGACTTTCGCGCCCTGACCGACGAAACCGCCGCCGCCGCCGCGGCGTTGGGGCTGCGCGCGTTGAACGCGCGCACGGACGACCCGGACTCCGTGACACCGGGGGAGGCGGCCCGCTTCCGGGAGATCCTGGACCGCCACGGCATTGCCGCCGGCCAGACCGCCGGCAACTACGGCGGCGGCCTGGTCAGCGAGGACGGCGCCGAGCGGGAGCGCACGGTGCGGTTCGTTCAGGAGATGTGCCGGCTGACGCGGCTGCTCGGCTCTCCGACCACCTACCTGCGGCCGGGCAGCCTGAACCCGCGCGGCGCCTGGCTGCCGCATCCGCGCAACCGGTCGCAGGAGGTGTTCGACCGGCTGGTGGACAGCGCCCGGCAGGTGTGCGCGGTGGCCGAGGGCGAGGGGGTGCTGGTGGCGGTGGAGGGCGGCGTGGTGTCGCCGATGTACTCGCCTGAGCGGATCGAGGCGTTCATCACCGCCGTCGACTCGCCCGCGCTCGGCTTCAACCAGGACCCGGTCAACCTGATCGGCAGCCTGGAGCAGGCCTACGACACCGGCGCGCTGATCGCCGACAGCTTCGACCGCCTGGGACGCTGGACGGTCAGCGCGCACGTCAAGGACTTCACGCTGGTGGAGGCGTTGCTGCCGCATTTCGAGGAGGCCGAGATCGGCGTGGGCATGCTGGACCAGGCGGCCTACCTGACCCGGCTGCAGGCGTCCCGGCCGGGCGTCCATGCCTACATCGAGCACCTTCCCGCCGACCGGTTCGCCGCCGCGGTGGCCGCGGTGACGGCGATCTCGCGCTCGGCCGGCATCGAATGGGACTGATCCGGGACTGCGTCCATGGCCGGCGACGAGGGGCGGGGCAGGTATCTCGGGGCGTATGCGCTGTGCCGTGACCCGCCGGGCCGGCTGCTCCTGGCCCGCCTGGGTCCCGGTCTGCTGGACGAGGGGCTCTGGACGATGCCCGGGGGCGGGGTGGAGTGGGGCGAGGACCCCGACGACGCGGTCCTCCGCGAGCTCGAGGAGGAGACCGGCATCACGGACGTCCGGGATGCGCGCGTCGCCGCGGTCTTCTCCCATGTCTTCGAACGGACCGCCGAGCGTCCGTACGACCCGTTCCACGTCGTCGGCCTGATCTACGAGGTGAAGCCCGGCAGCTTCGACGTCCGTGCCGAGAGGGACGGATCGACCGACCGCTGCGAGTGGTTCACCGAGGACCAGGCTCGGAGGCTGCCGCTCGTGCCGATCGCCCGGTTCGCCGTCGACCTGGCATGGCCGAAGCAGTCCGGGGACCGGAACGACGATGGGCAAGAGGCTACGGAACGGTGTTGACGGCCGCGTCCACGGCCCATCGATGACTCGCGTGGCTCAGAAGAGCGCAAGCTCGGCTTGGCGTAACGAAGTGAAGCGTGTGACCGGTCTCCACGGGCTTCGAGACATCGCCGGCAAGCCATGCGCGCAAGAACCGGCAGTGCTTTGAGAAGAAACCTTCACCGACCGCGTGCACGTGCTCGATCGCCTCTCCTATCCGCGATCCGGCGACGATGCCTCGGCCACACTCCTCATGCACCTCCCTGGCGAGCGCCGCTTCGGGTGCTTCGCCGGCATCCACTCCCCCGCCGGGAAGATGGAATCCGGTTGGCGTTCTCATCACGGCCACCCGTCCGGCCTCGTCCGCGATCACGGCATATGCCCCGGGGCGGACGACGTACGCTCTCCCCGGTTCTCGCGTCCCGAACTCCAGGATGCGTGTCTCCCCGCCCAGGTCGCGGGAGGCTGCGGGCGCGAACGGCCCGCGCGGGTTCCAGGCGCCGAGCAGGGCGGTGACCTCGGCAGCCGCCCGATGGCATGCGGCGCGCAGCTCGTCCGCCGAGTCGTGGCCGATCAGCGCCTGCTCGAGCTCGTCGGCGTCGGTCGTGAACGGAGCCGTGCCCCACTGCCGGACCACGTCCAGCTCGTGGTCGGTGTAGTGGAGCTCACCGCCGAGGAGCCGCGCCGGACTCGCGACGTGGACGTAGAGCTCGGTCAGGGCTCCGGCATCGTCGTACAGCTCCAGCAGGTTGTAGGGCCGGGAGAACCAGTAGAACGCTCTGGTGTTGGATCGGTGGGCCCATCCGCCCTTCGGGCCGGCGACCGGGTTGCCGGTGCGGGACAGGGTGCGCACGCCCTCGTCGTCCACCGCTTCGATCTCCGCGGTCCATGAGCGCCGCGGCGTGCCGTCGATGTTGGACACCACGACCCTGATGCGGTCGCCAACTCTCACGCCACGGTCAGCGCACGGTCGCGAACGGCCCGCGCGGGTCCCAGGACCAGAGCAGGTGGGTGACCTCGTCCACGGCCCGGTAGCAGTTGGCGCGCAACTCTGCCGCGGCGCCGTGGCCGGCCAGCGCCTGCTCCAGCTCGTCCGCGTCGATCGTGAACGGCGCCCTGCCCCGGCGGCGCACCACGTCCACCTCGTGGTCGGTGTAGCGCAGCTCGCCGTCGACGAGCCGTGCGGGACTCGCGATGTGGGCGTAGAGCTGGGTCAGGGCGCCGGCCGCGTTGTACATCTCCACGAGGTTGTAGGGCCGGGAGAACCAGTAGAACGCCCGGCTGTTGGACTTGTCGGCCCAGCCGCCCTTGGGTCCGCTGACCGGATTGCCGATGCGGGTGATCGTGCGCACGGAGTCCTCGTCCACCGCCTCGATCTCGGCGGTCCATGAACGCCGTGGGGTCCCGTCGATGTTGGACACCACCACCCTGATGTGCTCACCGGCCTTCAGCATCGAGCGTTCCGATCGCGGGCGTTACGCCGCTCGCCAGCTTCGGTAGAAGTCGTCCAGGGTGAAGTCCGGGAGCTCGTCGAACCGGTAGGTGGAGGCGGCGCCCTGGAAGCCGGGCGTGAGCTGCTCGGTGTCCGCCTGCAGGGCCGCGTCGAGCGGCTCGAACGCTGTGAACACCCGCTCCGCTTCCTCCGTGGTGAAGCGATCCGCCATGCGCGTGCCCCAGTGCAGGGTCATGGGGTGGGCGTTCGTCGCGAAGACCCGCTCCGTGTCCGACCAGCGCACGGCGGCGGGGCGCTTGCTGCCCAGCACGTACTTGGCCTGCTTGCTCAGGTAGATGGAGAAGAGAAATTGCCCCTGCGGGCCGCGGCCGGGATGGATTTCATCGAGCGCCGTCCGGTACGCCGCTGCGTCCCCGGCCATCGCGGCGCGGAGCGCCGCCTCGGTGTGCTCGAACGCCCGGTCGGTGCGTTCCGTCCAGCGCTCGAACGCCGCGCGCACGGCGGGCGACAGGTGCGGCAGGAACGACTGGTCGCGGTCCTGCGCGTAGCGCGCGAAGCCGCCGTGAATGCAGCGCCGCCGCCTGGCCAGATAGGCGCTGCCCCAGTGCAGGATCGGCAGGATGTAGACCACCCCATCGCCGGGCTGCAGCCGGGTCTGTACGGCGTTCGGCAGTGGCACGCGCGGGTCGGCGCGGAGCTGCGCGTTCTCCTCCGCGGTGTTCCGCCGCACGTGGCTGCCCGGCACCACCCACAGCACGTCGTCCGCGTACAGGGAGATGTTCCACTGCACGTAGCGCGGGCCGTTCTCCAGGACGTCCTCGTTGTAGTTGCGCAACGGCGCCGTGATCGGCGGGTACATGTCGCGGTGCCACTCGGCCGGGCCGTGGTCCCGCACCGGATTGCACATCATCATCATCTCGGTGACCGCGGCGTCCGGCAGGTCGAGCAGGGCGCTGGAGACGCCGTGCGCGCCCTCGTTCAGCCACACCTCCACGGCCCGCGCCGTGCTGCGGTCGATCCGCTGCGAGAGCGGCCGGCGGCTCAGATGCAGCCGCGGCTGGCGGTGGGTCTCCCACATGCCCCCGGGCGGGTCTCCGTCTGCGCGGGTCTCCGCCCAGATCCCGCGCTGCACGTCCACCAGCCGCTCGTAGGCCTCCCGGACCGCCTCCAGGTCGCCGGGGGGGACCACCTCGCGCACGACCAGGTATCCCTCCTCCAGGAACCGGTCGCGGTCGATCCGCCGCTCGCTCATGCGGGCAGCTTCCCGTGGCCGGCGGTGCAGGGTCAACGGTGGCCGGCGGCGCCCGCGCGGGCGGCCACCGTTGACGCCTGGCGGGTTTCGGGCGTGAGATACCGCATGGACAGCACACCCCCACGGCACGGCTGGCACCAGACCGACGCCGACCGCTCGCTGCTGGCCGAGCTGGTCGGCCGGCTGCCGGAGCGCATCGCCGACGGACACGCGCACATCTACCGCACCGCGCACCTGGATCCGGTCCCGGATTTCATCGCGCCCGGCCCGGCCGACAGCGGCATCGAGGAGTGGCGGTCGCACGTCGGCACCCTCGTCGGCGGCGCAGGCCGTCTGCACGGCGCGCTGATCCTGCCGTATCCCAACCGCTCGTCGGACACGGCGGAGGTCAACCGCTTCGTCGTGGAGGCCACCCGCGGCCACGACGGGATCCGCGCCGCCTTGCTGGCCACGCCGGAGTGCGACCCGGACGGGATCGACGCGCTGGCGGAGCCGGCGATCGGCGGCTTCAAGGTCTACTGGTGCTACGCCACCGGCCCCGGCGACCCGCGGCAGGCGGCGCCGTCGCAGTTCCTGCCCGAATGGGTGTGGCAGCAGGCGCACGAGCGCGGCTGGTTCATCACCCTGCACCTGATGCGCGATGCGGCGCTGGCCGATCCGGGCAACCAGCGGGAGGTGCGCGAGCACTGCGAACGCTACCCCAACGCACGCCTGGTCCTGGCGCACGCGGCGCGCGGCTTCTACGCGCCCAACACCGTCGCCGGCATCGGCTCCCTGAGCGGCCTGGAGAACGTCTGGTTCGACACCTCGGCCATCTGCGAGCCGGAGGCGCTGGTGGCGGTTCTGCGCGAGTTCGGTCCGCGCCGGCTGCTGTTCGGCACCGATTACCCGATCTCCCATCAGCGCGGCCGCCCGATCAGCCTGGGGACCAACTTCGCCTGGGTGGTCACCGACCGGGTCGAGCGGTGGGATTTCCCTGACGAGACGCCCGCGCAGGTCGGCATCGAGGGGATCCGCGCCGTGCTGACCGCCGCCGACCTGATGAACCTCGACGAGCGCGATCTCGCCGACATCTTCCATGACAACACCATGCGTCTGCTCGGTTTCCAGGAGGACGATCCCGAGCTCGGCCAGCGCCTGTTCACCCGCGCCAAGGAGCTCATCCCCGGCGGCACGCAGCTCCAGTCCAAGAACCCGGACAACATGGCGCCGGGGGCATGGCCGCCGTACTTCCGCGAAGCGCGCGGCATCGACGTCTGGGACGAGTCCGGCCGGCGGTTCCGGGACGTGGGCCATCACGGTATCGGCGCCGCCGCGCTCGGCTACCGCGACCCCGACGTGACGCGCGCGGTCATGCGGCGCGTGGCGCTCGGCAGCTACTCGATGCTCAACTCGCGCGAGGAGATGGAGGTCGCCGAGCTGCTGTGCGAGCTCCACCCCTGGGCGGAGAAGGTCCGCTACGCGCGCTCAGGCGGCGAGATCTGCTCGATCGGCGCCCGCATCGCACGCTCCACCACGGGCCGGTCGCTGCTGGCGATCTGCGGCTACCACGGCTGGCACGACTGGTACCTGGCCGCTAACGTGGGCGGGGACGACGCGCTGGAGGGGCACCTGGCCACCGGCCTGGAGCCGGTCGGCGTGCCGCCGGAGCTGCGCGGCACCAACCTGACCTTCCACTACGGCGATGTCGAGGCGTTCGACCGGCTGATCGCCGAACACGGCGACCGCCTGGCGGGCGTGGTCATGGAGCCGTGCCGGATGCACCACCCGCCGCCCGGCTTCCTGGAGCACGTGCGCGCGGAGACGCGGCGCGTCGGCGCGCTGCTGGTGTTCGACGAGGTGTCGCTCGGCTGGCGTCTGGCCCGCGGCGGCGCCCACCTGCGCTACGGCGTGGAGCCGGACCTGGCTATCTTCGCCAAGTCGATCGGCAACGGCCATCCGATGGCCGCAGTAATCGGCTCGGCCGCCGGCATGGAGGGCGCGCACCGGTCGTTCATTTCCAGCACCTACTGGACCGAGGGGGTCGGCTTCGTGGCCGCCAAGGCGGTGCTCCAGAAGATGATGCGCATCGATCTGCCGGCCCACTGCGGGCACATCGGCCGCCGCTACCTGGCGGCGGTGCTGGGGGCCTCGGAGCGGCACGGCGTGCCGCTGGTCCGCGAGGGCGACATCGACGAGCACCCGCACGTGCGCTTCGAGCACGAGCAGTCACAGGAGCTGGTGACGCTCTACATCCGGCTGATGCTGCAGCGCGGCTTCCTGTCCACCGGCGGCATGTTCGTGTCGCTGCCTCATACGGAAGAGGTGATCGACGAGTACGCGGAGGCGATGGACCCGGTGTTCGCCGAGATCGCCGATGCCCTGCGCGCCGGCGACGTGATCGATCGGATCGAAGGGCTGGTGGCCAGCCCCGGCTTCGCCCGCCTCACGGATCCGACCAGGGTCAGGCACCGCGCCGAGACCGCGGCCGCGCGAACCTGATCTGACTCCATGATCGTCGGAGTTGTCGCGCGGCGCTACGTTGTCTCGCCTATTCGGCACGTGAGGACTACTGGGTGTGGTGGGTGACTCGGATGTTTGACAAGCGTAACGTGACGCCATATCATCGTCATACGACGATCAGCCTCGACACTGAAGTGTAATTGTGCCGCAACTCACCATCCGCAGTAATGCCGCGAAGGCAGCCGGGGTCCCGCCGAAGGTAGTCGCACAGTACCAACGTTTCATCGACCGCCTTCCGGACAAGCAGGTAGGATTCCTGAAGTTCTCGGCGAAAGAGGACATAGAGCAGGCCCGCGCGGCGCTATTGGAAGCGGCCGCCAAATCCAGGAAGTACATCACGATCCGCAAGGCGCGCGGACAGGATCGTACCCTTCAGCTTCGGCGTTGCAGCAAAGCCGAATTCGAGAAGGCTAACAGGACCTTCCCTACAAGTCTTCCACCCCGTGTGGTCCATGCGGTCAGCCGCGCCTACCGCGGGGATCGGGATGGGATCGAGATCTTCCTGAACCGTCCCCATCCATTGTTGGGAGGGAAGACGCCTATCGACAAGGCGCGCTCCAGCTCGGCGGGTGCGGACGAGGTCTTGAACCTTATTCGCCGGGCGGAGGCTGGCTTGGCTGTTTGATGGAACCGCGAGCGGTGCCGGAGACGATGCGCGCGTATCGGATCGGCGACCCCGCAGGCCAGTTCCCGGTATGGAGCACGGAGGGCGCCAAGCATGTCTCCGGCAGGTGGCACGATGAGGGGGCCGCAGTGATTTACACGTCCGAACATTACTCGACCGCCATGCTGGAGACGCTGGCACACTGGGATGGAGTGATCCCACCGAACCAGCACTTCATTGAAATCACCATACCAAGAGGGACCAGCTACGAGGTCGTCACAGCCGATGTCGTCCCGGATTGGTACCGAGCAAGCGAGGAAGCGGCCCGCAGATTCGGTCGGGCATGGTACGAGGAGTGCCGAAGCGCACTACTGATCGTCCCGTCGGTCGTCGCGCGCATCGAGCGCAACGTGATAATCAACAGCCAGCATCCTGATTTCAAAGGACTGGCGGTCGGGCTTGAGACTCCCGTCTGGTGGGATCGTCGCCTGTTTGCCTGAAACAGCGGTGGAATCAGGCCGGCTTGACCCAAGCTCCCTGCCGGTCCTTGCTGCGCAGGCCTGCCAGCAGGATCCCGATCACGTTGCG
Source organism: Spirochaetaceae bacterium (assembly GCA_028820215.1). The sequence goes on from JAPPKD010000302.1 coordinate 18,258, forward strand.
GGTGACCTCGAAAGGCAGTCTCGACTTGCCCTCGGCGACCGAACGGATGAACTGCCGCAGCATGCCGCGGTGGGCGGCGAACAGTCCGTCCAGCTCCGTGGAGCGGGAGCCGCCCTCGCCGTAGAGGTGCAGTTGCATGGTCGGCGCGGCGTTGCGGAGTTGGTGGATGGTCGCGACGATGCCGCCGTCGAACTCGATCTCCACCACCTCGCCGTAGCCGAACGCACCGTGGCGGACGCGCAGCGCGCGCGGGTCGTCCAGCACTGTGCAGATCGCCTCCAGCACGTGCACGCCGTAGCTCACCCAGTCCTTGACGCCTACAGCCGTCACCAAGCGCACCGGGCCGAGCGTGGCCGCGGCTTCCTTGAGCACGCGCACCTCCGCGGCGTAGCGCATGGACGAGCAGGACATAATCAGCCGGCCCGCGCGGTCCTGATCCGTGAAGAAGGCAAGATCCGACTCGGTGGAAGCCAACGGCTTGTCGATCAGCACCGGCATTCCCGCCTCAAGGAACGGCTGCGCCAGCGCCGCGTGACTCTCCGGGTCGTCGCGAGCGATCAGCACGGCGTCGACCGTGTCCGCCATTGTCCGCGGCTCGGCGGCGATGTTCGACACTCGGCTGGCCGCGACGATTCGTTCGGAGATCACCCGGTCCTGAGTCCAGACGTGGGTCACTTGGGCACCGTCGATGCCCAGCAAGTCGCGGTTGGCGTCTAGGTAGGTCGCGATCCGCTTGTTGGCGTAGAGTGGCATCACGTCGGCGTTGTAGGTGCCGTTGATGATCGCCGACCAGGAATAGGGATGGGCGTTCTCCGGACCCATGTAGCCGATGACGCCTAGCCGGATCACGGAATCATTTTCGTGCTCATCCTCGGGCTGCATGCTCACAGAAAGCAAGATCAGGTATTCTCCTTGGCCGCAAAATGATGAAGGATGGGTCTAAATAGCGATCGCACATCAAGAGTTTTCTGTTACTCGGAAAGCCACTCGGCAGACTATCGCTCCAAGCCCACGCATCCGCAAGTCTGACACCCGTCAGGTCCGCGCCGAACAGAAGTGCCCCGCTGAGGTTCGCTCCATCAAGATTCGCGCAGGTCAGCTTTGCTCCGCGCAAGTCCGTGTAGCTCAGGTCCAAACCGCTCAGATTGGCGGCGCGGATATGCCCACAAATATCGCCTGTTTGACGAAGATCAGCAATGTCAACCGCCGACTCTATCCGCTTGATACTGCGCGCCTTCCTTCTTGTCATGTTCGTCTGCGAGTATCCAAGGTTAGCAGAACGAAGGTTTGCACCGACCAAGGTTACAAAGGTCAATCGTGTCCCACGCAGGTCCGCGGAAGAGAGGTCTGCACCTCGAAGATTCGCGTGGTCGAGATAGGCGTCGCGCAGGTCAGCGAACGGTACTTTGCATCTTGAAGATTCACACGGTCCAAGCGTGCGCCGCGCAGATCAGCTCCGTGTAGGACGGCGCCAGATAGGTTCGCACCGCCGAGCGCGGCACCTCGAAAATCGGCGCGTGTTGCGTCGGTCCGTTCAAGGCTAGCATAAAACATCACCGCGTGTTTCATGTTTGCCCCTCTCAATATAGCGTCATTTAGTGATGCGTTTATGAGCTGAGCACGGCGCAAGATGGCGTCTTGGAGGTTGGCTTTCATCAGGTTTGTCCGGTTTAACCGCGCTCTGCGAAGAACGGCATTCTGAAGCAGGGCACCCCGTAGTGTTTTCACACCTTCCAGATTCACTCCCTGGAGTCTTGCTCCGTTGAGGTACACTCCTGTCGCGCATCCATCTGCAGGAGAGAAGTCGATGCTTCTAAGGTCCTCGGTTCTCCTGAGATAGTGGAGTGCAGTCACCATTCCAGTGTTGCCGCATGATTTTGTAGCTATTAGCTGCCATGCCCACACCTTTCGTTGTTCTTGTTGCGTGTCACAGCTATGGACAAGGCTGACTATCACTATAGCAACGCCCGTCACGGTGCCTATTTGAATCGCAACATGAAAGACGGGGCTGAGATTGGAGTAGTAGGATATAATTCTGACTTTGCGCCATGTACTTCGCAGTAGTGCGCAAAACGACGACAGGTACTCCGTTTGCACTCGCCGTGACCGACAGTCCCTAGTTTCGGCAACTCTCGGGTATTCCGGAGCGTCCAAATGCCTCGTATTCGAGCCGCTCTGAGCTATTACAGAGACGCATTATCGCTTCTGTATAGTAACCACCATTCTGGTAATACTCCTCCGGTATACCTCGAGGTCGTCGATCGTCCCACGCCCATGCATCGTTGAGTGAGCTTCTGCTGAATCGTGCGTAACGAAAGTCCGCGTCGCTTAGGTTCGCTCCACTCAAGTCGGTGTTGTGGAGAAGAGCTTCTCTCAGGTCTGCGCCGGTGAGGTCTGCATTGTGGAATGACGCGTCAACGAGGACAGTGTATCGCAAATCTGCCTCTCGCAAATCTGCGTAGGTCAGGTTCGCTTTCGTCAAATATGCGTCTCTGAGATCAGCGCCTTGAAGGTGAGCGGAACGTAGATTCGCCCCGTCCAGAGAGGCTCCGATCAACTTGGCGTGAGGTAGGAACGCAAAGCTCAGATCATAGTCCTCCAAAGATGCATTATCGAGGGTCAGTCGTGGTAGCTTTGACTGGCGCTCCCAGCGTTGGCTTGAGGGCTGATTGCGTGGTGACATCTCCGGGATTTGGGCCCCGATCGAAGACACCGCGATTAGCAATAGAATCTTCACGAGTATTCGTCGCATAGGTTCCGACCTTGTGACGGAAACTATACGGTCAAGGGTGGTTGGATGCAACCGAGCGCGGTCGCTCATGCCCGGTTGCCCGACCCCCAGGCGGAGGTGATCGGCTCGCCCTCGGCGAATCGGGTCGGCCGCAATGCGCGGAGGTCGATGCGCGGCGTGCCACCGGTGATCTCCGCGGCCAGCGACTCGCCGATCGGGGCGCCGAGCTTGAAGCCGTGGCCGCTGCCGCCGAAGCAGGCGTAGTAGCCCGAAAGCTCCGGCTCCGCGCCGACCACCGGGTGCCAGTCGTCGGTGATCGTGTAGATCGACGCCCAGCCCTTCACCAGCCGCGCGCCGCGGAGCTGCGGCAGCCGCTGGAACAGGCCGGTCTCGATGCGCTGACGCGTGCTGTCGTCCAACTCGGCGTCGTAGTCGTCGATGTCCAGCGGCTCGAGCTCCTTGGGGTAGTCGAGGCCGGCCAGGAGCCCGTCGTCGCCGTGCGGCCGGAAGTAGATGTGGCAGATCGGGTCGGCGACGATGGGTAGCGCCCCGAAGCCGGCCGGAAGCTCCATCACCAGGTCGGACTCGCGGCTCCAGCGGATGGAGTACCCCAGGCCCGAGGTGGCCCCGACCAGGCTGCCCCACGGCCCCGCGGCGTTGACCACGAGCGGCGTGTCGATGCGGCCGTGATCGGTTTCCACTGCGGTGACGCGTCCGCCGGCCGTCACGATGCCGCGTGCGCCGACCCCCTCGTGCGCGCTCAGCCCGGCCGGCTCCGCCGCCTCGACCAGGGTGCGCGTGGTCCGGACCGGGTCGGCGTAGCCCGCCCTGGGTTGATGGCAGGCGATTGCGATCCCGTGCGTGGAGAGCTGCGGCGCGATCTCGGTCACGTCGTCGACCGAAATCTCGCGCGTGCCGGTGCCGAACCGGTCCTCGTTGGCCAGCACCTGCCGTCCGATCTCCACGTGCTCGGGGCCGTACAGGATGAGCTGGCCGGTGCGCCGGAAGCCGGTCGGGCCGCCCAGCTCCTCCCGGTCGTTCTCGAACATGTCCATGGCGCGCAGCGCCAGCTCCACGGTCACCTTGTTGGAGTAGGAGCAGCGCACGTTGGCTGCCGAGTGGCCGGTGGAGACCGCGGCGAGCGTGCGCTGCTCCAGCAGCACCACCGAGCCGATGCCGGCCTTGGCCAGGAAGTGGCCGCAGGCAGCACCCATGATGCCGCCGCCGATGATTACCGCGTCCGCCGTTCCTTGCATGTGCTTCACCAGGGCAGGGTATTCACCAAGGCGGGGCGAGGGTAGGCCGCGCCGCGAAGCGCTCCAGCGTGAACGAGATGCGCGCGCCGGCGCCGGAATCCAGGTTCACGTCGACTGCCGACGCGCCGACCCGTTCCGTGGCGCCGCCGACGGCAGCGTCCAAGAACCGGTGCTCGCCGTAGGTGCCCGCCTGCACGACCATGGAGCATGGCCGGCCGGGGTCCAAGTTGACCAGGGTCAGATCGAGCGTTCCGTTGGTCATCCCCTCCACCAGCGCCGCCGCCTGCGGAGGCAGGCCGGGCCGGCGGCCGCCGCGGTCGAAGTAGCGGACGCCTGCGTGCAGCGGCATGCCCGAGGCAAGGCCGTCGCCGAGCCCGCCGGCCATCAGCTCCACCAGCGCCTGCGCGTTGGCGGGGTTCAGGCCGTTGGGGTTCTCGGACATGCGCGTGTCGGGCGTCGTGGGATCCTCGTCCATCTCCCGGAGCTGCCGGCGTACGCGCGCCAGCTCCCCCTGCAGCACCCGCACGGGATAGTCCGGATCCTCGCCCGCGAGGTAGGTCAGCCACGGCGTGTTGCCAAGGTCGCCGACCGGGCGGCTCCAGTAGCGGAGCTCGCCCGTCGCGTGCTGGAACGGCTCGGGCGACCAGGCGTACCAACCGTCGTCGCCGTGCATCTGCGGATAGACGGTCCTGCCGTCCTCGGTGCGGGCGAGGCCGTTGATCCGGTCGACCATGGTCCGCCACGGCTCCAGGTAGCCGCGGTCGCCGGTGAGCATCATCGCCATGGCGAAGCCGTGGATGCTGCGGCCCAGGTGGCGCGGGGTGTGGCGCACCACCGGGCCGCCGGTGAGCGTGTGGCTCCAGCCGTAGGTGCCGCCGTACCAGCGCCCGCCGGCAGCGGAGCCGATGACGCCGTCCAGCCCCACGTTGGAGGGGATGATGCCGTCGTTGGCGGCCATGCGCTCCACCCAGGCGTCCACGTAGTCCAGGATCCAGTCGCGATAGCGCTCCTCGCCCGAGAACAGGTAGGTCTGGAAGGCCATCGCCGTGGCGCTCAGGTTGCACGGGTTGTCGCCGGCGACATTGCGGTAGGTGGAGAAGTGTTCGAGGTAGTCCTCGTAGGTGCGGTGCCAGCGGTTGGGCCTGAAGCGGCCCGGCTCGAACGGCTCGCCCGCCCAGTCGGCCAGCTCCGCGCGCCGCGTCACCGGCCCCCGGCTGCCGTTCATCAGGCTGCGGATGACGCGATGCTCGGGGTCGTAGTTGGGGGCCAACGGATCGTCGCCCAGGTAGAAGCCGGCGAAGCGCCTCATGCGCGCCTGCCACATGGCGTCGTCGGGGTCGCACAGCCCCTCCTGAAACAGCGGGTGGTAGCCCTCGCCGTTGTGCAGCCAGTCCATGCTGGTCGGGAACTCGCGGAAGTACATGCCGTCCCGCGCCAGTTCGGTGGAAGGCGAGCGCGCCTCCGTGTACTGCCGGATGTGCCCGTTGATGCCGGTGCGGTAGCGGTCCAGCAGTACCTGCGGCGCGCCCAGCGCGTAGAGGTCGGTCAGGCCGTCGACGTTCTCGGCCGCGTCGTCGGCGCCGTCCAGCGCCCCCCAGCGCGGCACGCACTTGAGGTAGCCGCGCGGGTCGAAGTAGCGGTCGTAGAACTCCAGGTAGGCGTCCGTGATCGCGTCGAGCAGTTGCCGTTCGAGCAGCGCCCAGTGCGGCGCCGGCATCGGTTTGCTGATGCGGAGCGTGGTGCGGGCCATCGGCCGGAACCTTGCGCGCCGGGGACGGGGTGAATCAAGCGCCGGCGGAGCCAGGACGAAAGAAGGCCGCCGGTCAGCTCGCGAAGAACTCGGCCAGGAACGGGGTGGCCGGATCGGCGGCGATCCGCGCGGCCGGTCCGTGCTGGACGATGCGGCCGTCCTCGATGGCGTAGACGTCGGCGTTCATGGCCAGCACGTCGCGGGCGTCGTGGGAGACGACGATCGCCGGCCGAGCCCGCTTGGCCAGGTGATCGGCCAGGTGGGCGCGCAGCGTCTGGCGCGCCTGCGCGTCCAGTGAGGAGAGGGGCTCGTCGAGCAGCAGCAGCAGCGGGTCGACCAGCAGCGCGCGCGTCAGGGCGACGCGTTGCCGTTCGCCACCGGAGAGGGACTCCGGGAGGCGATCCAGGAGGTGGGCTGCGCCCATGCCGGCCAGCAGCTCGGCGGCGGCGCGGCGGCGCTCCGCGCGGGGCGGGCGGGGGCGGGCGGCGTGCAGGGCGAAGGCGACGTTGTCCGCCACGCTCAGGTGCGGGAACAGCCCGAAGCCCTGCGGCACGTAGGCCACGCGGCGCTCCTCCGGGGACCGAAGGAGGGAGCGCTCGGAGTCGTAGAGCACCTCGCCGCCGACGCTGATCAGCCCGGCGTCCGGACGGTGGACGCCGGCGATCAGCCGCAGCAGGGTGGTCTTGCCGGCGCCGTTCGGGCCGATGAGAGCGACCGGGGCGGCGCCACCGTGCAGGTCGACGTCCAACTGGAAGGAGCCCAGGCGGGCGGAGATCCGCACCTGCCAATCGGCAGCGCCTTCCGCGGCGGCTTCGGGCCGGCCGGGGCGCCGCTCCTGCCGGCGTGTGGCCGATACTACCGCGGCGCCGCGTTGTGCACGCGCCGCTTTGCGGCGCCGGGTCCAGATCTCCGGCAGCAGGCGGAGGGCCAGCAGCAGCCCCAGTCCCAGCACGGCCAGCGCCAGCGACAGTGCGCGCGCCACGCGGACGTCGGATTCCAGCGCCGTGTAGATCGCCAGCGGCATGGTCTGCGTCACCCCCGGCAGGTTGCCGGCAAACAGGAGGGTGGCGCCGAACTCGCCCAGCGCGCGTGCCCACGCCAGCGACGCGCCGCCGATCAGGCCAGGCATGGCCAGCGGCAGCGTCACGCGCAGGAACGCGCCGGCCGGCCGCTGGCCGAGCGTGCGGGCGACGATCAGCAGGTCGGCGTCGACCCGCCGGAACGCCGCGGCTGCCGACTGGACGTAGAACGGCGCTGCCACCACGACTTGCGCCAGCACCACGGCGGCGGCCGAGAACGGCACCTGCAGACCCAGCGCCTGCAACAGCGGGCCGAGCACGCCTGACCGCCCGAACGTGGCCAGCAGGCCGATGCCCACGACGGCGGGCGGGATCACGATCGGCAGCCTCATCAGCAGCTCGACCGCGCGCGTAGGGCCGGCGCGGGCGGCTGCAAGCCACCATGCCAGGGGCGTGCCGGCGGCCAGGACCACGACCAACGCGATGACGCTGGTGCGTGCGCTGAGCCACAGCGCCGGTGAGAACAGCGGATGGCGCGGGCCGGCGGCCAGGTCGGCCGGCGAGGTGGCCAGGACCAGGGCCAGCACCGGCAGCACCAGCAGGCCCAGCATCGGCACCGCCAGCAGGAACGGTGCAGTGCCGGCGCCCACGTGGGACGCGGCTCGCGGACGCATGCGTTGTCTCACGGGGCTGGGAAGATGGTCAGTTCTCTCACTCACCGCATGAGGAAATCCGCGTGTAAGTGCCTCTTGTCCCTCTGTCCTCTCTATTCACAACGGGCTCATCCAGTATTGGTTCTTCATGAAACAGCCCTCTCGTTACTTCCTGGACGCGCACGTGCCAGTCTTCGACCGTCGTTCTCCTGTCTCCCGTCTCGTCCAATAGCGGTTCGGCGGCGGTCCTGAAGACCTGGACGAATCCCGCAAAGTCGCGGTAGTACGGGGAACCGGCATAGACGAGGTACTTGTACTCACTGTTCTGAAAAATGAAATAACGATGTCCTTCGGTGCCTTCCGAGACAAGCTCACCGTTCGTCATCACGATGTCCGGCTCGTCGTTCCGGAATCGATCCACCCTCCAGGCAGCATATCTGAACGCATTTCCAAGATCGTCTATTCTGACGCGGTGCGTGCACGTCTCCCACTCCAGGACCGGATAGACATACTCACTCAGGCTGG
>JAPPKD010000273.1 GCA_028820215.1 Spirochaetaceae bacterium
CGGGCTGAAGGCCGCTTTCAGCGATTCCCTGCGCGGGCGTCGAAGTTCCAGGGCAGCAGCTCGTGGATCCTCGACATCGGGTGTCCGGCGGCGATCCTCTCCAGCACGTGCCTGAGCCAGGCATACGGCTCGACGCCGTTCATCTTGCAGGTCTCGATCAGCGTCGCGGCGCGGGCCCACGAGACCGCGCCTTCGTCGTGGCCGGCGAACAATGCGTTCTTTTTCGTCAGCTTCAGCGGCCGGATTCGATTCTCCACGAAGTTCGTGTCCATCTCGACGCGGCCGTCGTGCAGGAACACCAGAAGGCCGTCCCAGTGGTTGGCGAAGTAGGCCAGCTTCTCGCCGAGGCGCGAGCGCGGAGACACCCGCGAGCGCTGCTCGTCGAGCCAGACCCCGAAGGCGTTGACCAGCGGCGCCGACTCCGTCCACCGCACGAACTGGCGCGTTGCCGGATGCTCGCCACGGATCCTGTCCTCGATCGCGTAGAGCTGCGCGATCCGGGCCAAACCCTCCCTGGCGATCGGCGAGCCGCTGGAATCGTGGACCTCCTTGATTCCGCGTCTACCGTGGGTCCAGCAATACGCAAGGGTGAGCGCCCCGCCGGGCCGGTCATGCCGGCGCAGCCGGTTGTACCCGGAATAGCCGTCCACCTGCAGCGTTCCGGAGAACCCTTCGAGCAGGGCCTCGCCATGCTTGCCGCCGCGCCCGGGCGCGTAGCCGTAGACGACGCCCGGCGGGTCCGAGCCCGACCATGGCCGCTCGTCGCGCACCATCGTCCACATGTAGCCCTGCTTGGTCTTGCCGCGCCCGGGGTCGAGAACCGGAACCGGCGTCTCGTCCATGCCGAGCTTGCCCGACGCCTTCAGGTCAGCCGCCAGGCAGTCCACCAGCGGGCGGAGATGGAACGACGCCTTGCCGACCCAGTCGGCAAGCGTCGCGCGGTTGATCTCGATCCCCTGGCGCGCGAAGATCTGCCCCTGGCGGTAAAGCGGCAGGTGGTCCGCGAACTTCGACACGATCACGTGCGCCAGCAGCGCCTCGGTCGGAAGCCCGCCCTCGATCAGCGCGGGCGGGGCCGCAGCCTGGACCACGCCGCCGCCCTTGCACCTGTTGCAGGCGTAGCGCGGGCGAACCGTCTCGATCACGACGCACTTCGCGGGGACGAAGTCCAGCCGCTCGCTGCGGTCCTCGCCGATCTTTGCCATCTCGCCGCAGCCGCAGGGGCAGAGCGTGCTCTCGGGCTCGATCACCTCGGTGCGGCGCTCGACATGCTCCGGAAAGCGGAGCCCGGAGCGGGCCGGGCGCTTCCGCCGGCGGCGGGTCGCGATCCCTTCGTCCCCGCCGTCTTCGGCGGGAGGCTCGACATCGGCCTCGGCGGCCGCGATCCCGAGGTCCTCGAACGACAGCTGGCGATCGTCGGGAGGGAGCTTCTCCGACTTCTTGCCGAACAGGAGCTTCCGGAACTCGTCGTTGAGATGCTCGAGGCGACGGACCTGTTCGGAGAGGTCCGCGTTCTCGGCTCCAAGCCGCGCCGTCTCGGATGCAAGGCGCTCGGCTTCAACCTTCTGGCGCTTCGCGCGTTCCTGCGCCGTCCGGCGCGCCGAGCGCTCCTCGTCCAGCCGGGATTCCATCTCGGCAAGGGCTGCGGAGACAACCGCCATGGGAACCGAGCCGTCGGCGCCGGGGGTGATGGAAGGCAGGGCCGTCATGCCGCCACATGTAGCGTAACGGCGCCTGCCTGGCAACAGGATGTGCCGGTTTTTCGCTTGCTTTCGAGGCTATTCCGCCGCAAGCGGGCGGATGGCCGGCCGCGCATGGACGCGGCGCCAGTCCAGCCCCTCGAACAGCGCCTCGAACTGGCCGCGCGTGAGCCGCATCGCGCCGTCCCTGATCCCGGGCCAGGCGAAGCGGCCCTGCTCCAGCCGCTTGTAGACAAGCACAAGGCCGGTCCCGTCCCAGGCCAGCATCTTCAGCCTGTCGCCCCGCTTCGACCGGAACACCACGATCACGCCGGTATGGATGTCGACGCCGAGCTCCAGCGCCGCCGTCGCGGCAAGCGCGTCGTGGCCGCGGCGAAAGTCCACGGGCCGGGTCGCCAGCAGGATCCGCTGCGAGCCGGGAATGATCATCGCGCCCGCTCCAGCCCCGAGGCCACCGCGACGATGCGCTCCACGGGGCAGTCCCAGGGAAGCCGCACCACGACCTCCCCGGCCTCGACGGTGACCGAAGGCGACGGGGCCGGACCATCGATGCGCGGGGCCGCGTCCACGGCCGCGCCGGCCGGGGGCGTTCGGGTCGCCGGCGCCGCAGCCTCCGGAACGGGCCCGAGCTTGCCCTCCCGCGCCAGGGCGCGCCATTCGGAGAGCGTTGACCGGGCCACGCCGTGACGCCTCGCCGCCGACCTGAGCGAGCCGCCGGGCGCGAAGCTCTCCGCGACGATCCGGGCCTTCTCGGATACAGGCCAGCGCCGTTGCGCCCGATGGCTGCCGGCCTTGGAAGCGGCGACCGAAGCGGACGTCGTGGGGTCGGCGTCTTCGCCGACGACAACGGGCACCACGGCGGGCACTGCAGGAACCCCCGGCACGGGGCCAAGCTCGCCCCGCGCCGCCTGCTTGCGCCAAAATCTCAGGGTTGACTCGGCCACGCCGTGGCGGATCGCCACGGCATTGATCGAGGTGCCGGACAGGTAAGTCTCCGACACGAGCCGGGCCTTCTCGGAATCAGGCCAGTGACGGCGCATCTGGAAAGGGTCAGGCTGGCTTGGAGACGCCGGCGCCGCGCAATGCTCGGCTGCGGCATGGCCCGTAGCGGCCGGGGAAACATCCGTCATCGAAATCCTCCTGGGAAAGTTCAGCTTCGTGGCGAACACTGAACGTGAAAATCCCCGGGCGGGAAACGGCGCAGAGGTATGGGCTTAAAATGACG
>JAPPKD010000305.1 GCA_028820215.1 Spirochaetaceae bacterium
CGGGAGTTGGAGAAACTCTTGTTTACCGGTGTATGCGGCATAGGGATGATACCGCTTGCAGGGACGGGAAACAAACCTCGGAGACTCACGCCATGCCACGTCTTACGATCACCGTGACAGAACGCGCTCACCAAGCCTTGAAGGAGGCCGCGGATCGGCAGGGGCGCTCCATCAGCGCCATCATCGATGAAAGCCTCGAACTCGGGGGTATCCTCCGTTTCCCGACCGCAGGCGAAATCGTCGCCCGGGCGCGCGCCAGTGCCGATCTGAGCGATGAAGACGCGATGGCTATCGCGGTGCGCGAAACCAGGGCTCACCGAACCGCAAACGACGACTGACCGGAACACGGGAAAGGACTCATGAACTTCGACGTCGCAAAACACCAGGACGCCACGGAGCGCGCGGTGTCGGTGCTGGAGCGTGATGGACAGCCCGCGCGCGCGGTCATCCTCTCCCGCAGCTATCACACATCCCTGGAGGATCTGTGGGACGCCGTTACGAACGGCGAGCGACTGCCACGATGGTTTCTGCCCGTCAGCGGCGAACTCAAACCGGGCGGTCGCTATCAGTTGGAAGGCAATGCGGGTGGCGTGATCAAGGCTTGCGGCCGGCCCTGGCATCTCGCGCTTACATGGGAGTTCGGCGGAGACATGAGCTGGGTGGAGATCCGCTTCTCCCAGGGTGGAGCCGGCCGGGCGCGGCTGGAGCTGACGCACACGCAGCGGCTGTCGGAACACTGGAGCCGGTACGGCCCGGCGGCGACCGGCATCGGCTGGGAGTTGGGCCTCCAGGGTCTCGCGTTCCATCTCGCGGATCCGGACGCGGCGAAGCCGGATGAGGTGGCTTTTACGGCGTCGCCGGACGGCAGGGCGTTCATCCGGGGCAGTGGTGAGGGATGGGGGCAGGCTGCGGTCGCGTCCGGAGAGGACCCGGACGCCGCGCGTGCGGCGGCAGGGCGCACGATCGCCTTCTACACGGGGGAAACCGCGGATCCCGCCTGACTGCCAGCGAGGGTGCGGTCCTCCGACTGTCCGAAAAGCCGTTAATCCATCGACCGGGCAACTCGGAAGCCGACGTTGAACCCTCGGTTTTCACGCGGGATCCCATCACGGAACGCCGAGCGAAGGAGACTGGGAGGGTTGTTCCAGGAGCCGCCGCGCACGACGCGGGGAACGCAGTATCCGCGGGTCCGGGCGCTGCCGTCGGCCGGAGCGCCCGCATAGCTCTCGTTCCAGCAGTCGTCCGTCCACTCCCAGACGTTTCCCGACACGTCATGGAGTCCGAATCCGTTCGGCTGGAACGACCCCACCGGGGCCACCCCGTCATATCCGTCGGAACAGGACGCGGGCACAACCCTGATCCTGACGTCCTCCCCTTCGAGTCTCTCGGCAAGTTCGCGGTCGAATCCGTTGGCGTGTCGGCATTGTTCCGCCGGATCCTCTCCCCAGTGCCACGCCGTCTCCGTCCCCGCACGCGCCACGTACTCCCATTCGGCTTCGCTCGGCAACCGGTACGCTTCGCCTGTCTGCTCCGACAGCCAGGCGACGTACCTCCGCGCGTCCTCCCAGGAGACGTTGGTGACGGGTCGCCTTCCGCGGCCCGAGCCCTGGTCGTCCGGCCGGTAGCCCAGGCAGCCCCCGGCGCTCACGCAGGCATCCCATTCGGCGAAGGTCACTTCGTAGACTCCCACTGCCAGAGGATACCCAATCGTCGCCCGATGGCGCGGCCTCTCGTCGGCATACATGCCTCGCGGGATCCTGGGAGATCCCATCATGAAGCTCCCCGGCGGCACTACTACCATCTCCGGGCAAGCCTCGCAGTCCCGGAACACGGTACCCGGCTCCGGCTGCTGGGCACTCGCCGGGCGCACGCAGCCGAGCAGAAGCAGAACGCCCAACGCTCCGCTGGTGATCGCCATGCTGATGCGTGTGGAGACCATCATCGCCGATCTCCCTCCTGCTCGTTCGTCAGCATCCCTTTGCCGAGAAGGACGGAGAGCGCGCCCAGGAAGTCCGGCAGCGACACGGTGGCGACGCGGTCCAGGTAGGCCTGGTAGAGGTCGGGCACCTGATCAAAGCTCGCGGCCATTTCGACGAGGGGCGGGAGGTTCACGTCGCGCAGGAAGCGAACGCCGTCGGGCAGCGCGGGCGAGGCGAGGTGCTCGTCGAGGACGATCCGGCGGCCGCGTACCGCGGGGAGCCGGGGATGGCGCAGGCCGGGCGCGGGGCGCAGGCGGATGCTTGGCGCGGCACGCAGTTCGCTGAATGCGCGCAGGACATCCGGGTCTCTGCGCAGCGCGGCGATGTCGGGCTCGGTCGGGACCGGGACGTGTACTTCCGCGGCGGGGTCGAGGGGGGAGGCTTGCGCCGGGTCTGGACGCGCGGGCGCCTCGATGTCGCCAGCGGCGGCCGCGCGGGCGCTCCAGAAGCCGTGACCGTGCGCCGCGGCCGCCTCGCGATAGTAACGGGCCGTGTGGCGGCGGTGGCCGAGCCAGATCGCCCGCTCGCGGCTGTCGAAGAACTCTATGGCCACGTCGCGCATGTCGGGCGTCGCGATGCAGGTATGGACCGCGACCGCCGCGAGCCAGGCGGAAGCTAGCGCCTTCTTGACCCCGGCCGAAGCGAGCGGGTCGATGAAGCTGCCCGCATCCCCGACCAGCAGAAACCCGTCTCCGGCGAAGCGCGAAGCGGTGTACTGGGACGCGGTGTGTCCGCTGATGTCACTCTCAAGGCGAGCGTCGGCGACGAGGTGGCGGGCCTCCCGCGTCTTCTCGAGTTCCGCCAGGTAGAGGCGGCGGTGTCCCTGCCCCTTGAGCAGCTCGGTCCTGCGCGGGTCGATCATCATGGTCAGGTAGCGGCGCGTATCCGATACCGGCATCGACCAGGCCCAGCCGTCGCGGTAGCTCTCCACCAGGGTGC
>JAPPKD010000371.1 GCA_028820215.1 Spirochaetaceae bacterium
ACTCCTCGTACAGGACCCGCCCGCGCTCGGCGTAGGCGGCCACGCGCACGTGCTGGTAGACGGTCGCCGGGTCGCCGATCAGCGGCGCGGTGGGGCCGTGGTGCCAGAGGCAGCGCACACCGTTGTCGAACAGCAGGTGGGCCACCGAGGTATCGGGCGCCGGGTGGGTCGGGTCGCTGCCGCTCATGCCGCTGGCGGTGCCGAACACGGACTGTACGCGCGCGTCGCCGTTCAGCGACATGATGTAGTTGAGCGCGTGGGTGCCCTGGTTGGACACGTTCATGCCGCAGGAAGTCTCCAGGAAGCGCACCGCGCCGAGCCGGCCCGACCGCAGCGCCTCCCGGCAGCGCGTCAGGTCGACGTGCCAGCGGAACTGGTGGCTCACGGTGAAGCGGGTGGCGCAGCGCCGCTCCAGCTCCACCAGCGTTCGCCAGTCGGTCACCCCGGCGGCCAGCGGCTTCTCCACCACCGCCGCGGGCACGTTCAGGTCCGCCGCCAGGTGCATGAGCGCCGCACGGTCGGCGGGCTGGGTGACGATGTGGACGATGTCGGGCCGCTCGCGCTCGATCATGTCGGCCGCGTCCGCGTAGGGGGTCAGGCCATACTCGGCGGCATGTCCGTTGCGGCGCTCCTCGATCAGGTCGCAGCAGGCGGTCAGCGCGGAGTCCGCAACGTGCTGGTAGGACAGCACGTGCATGCGGCTGCGGCTGCCGCACCCGATAAGCGCCGCCTTGTAACGTGGCTTGCTCATGCCGCCCACCCTACCCGAACCACGTTCTGGTGCACAGGCACCGTGCCGGGCCGCTCCGGGCCGCCGGTCCGGCGTGCCGAGGGCGCTCGACCGCTCGACCCTCGATGCCTTGCGTTCGGTAGGTGCGGCAGGTATCGTCTCCTCGGATGCTGGAGCGGATAGAGCTTCGCAATGTCGGCCCGGCGCCTGAGATGGCGTTGGACTTGGCGTCGCGGATCAACCTGATAACGGGCGACAACGGCCTCGGCAAGAGCTTCCTGCTCGACGTTGCTTGGTGGGCTCTTACCCGCAAGTGGCCGCGCGACCTGAATCCCCGGCTCACCTCCGGTTACCCCGCACGTCCGACCAACGTCAGGGATGCGGCAACCCTGGGCTTCACGGTGACTACGACAACGGGCGCAAGTATCGCTTACGAGAGTACCTACTCGGCTATGGACGAGGCTTGGCCGGGTAGACCTGGGCGCCCGTATATCCCCGGGCTCGTGGTCTACGCGCACGCCGATGGTGGCTTTTCGGTGTGGGATCCAGCGAGGAACTATTGGAGAAAGAAAGGAGATGTCGACGTCCAGGAGCGAGTTCCCGGCTACGTGTTCTCTCCCCAGGAAGTGTGGACCGGCTTGAACGCTACCATCAGCGGCAACCCCGTCAGGGTGTGCAGGGGGTTGCTGGACGACTGGGCGAGCTGGATACGGGAGCAAGGCGCGTACGCCGACGTCATGACGCGCGTCCTAGGCTCCCTCACCGTGCGCGGCGAACCGGTGGATGTCGGGCCGAACGTCCGGCTATCGGTAGACGACGCGCAGGACATTCCTTCGATCAAAACGGATTACTCTGACGCGGTACCGATCGTTTACGCATCCGCCGGTATACGAAGAATCGCTGCGCTCGCATACGTGCTCGTCTGGTCGTGGACCGAGCACACGCGCGCCGCCGAGTTGCTCGGATCGGATACCACAAACCAGATTGTGCTGTTGTTCGACGAGATCGAGGCTCATCTCCATCCTTTGTGGCAACGCACCATCCTGCCGGCTCTGCTCACGGCGATGTCGACGTTGTCCGATGTTGAAGAACTAAGTGAGCAACCAATAGATGTCCAACTCGTGGCCGCGACCCACTCGCCGCTCGTACTTGCATCGGTGGAGCCTCTCTTCGAAGTCGAGCATGACCGGCTGTTCCACCTGGACGTCCATAACGGGGCTGTTCGGCTCGACGAAGTGCCCTGGGCGAAACAGGGAGACGTGGTCAACTGGCTCGTTTCCGAGACCTTCGGGTTGCGCCAGGGACGATCGATCGAGGCAGAGCGCGCCATCGAAGCGGCCGAGGCGTTCATGCGCAGCGATCAAGACGTCCTTGTCGAGGGGCTCACAACGCAAAGCGATATTCAGCGCGAACTGGAGCGGGTACTGCCGGGGCACGATGCCTTCTGGCCGCGCTGGGTAGTCCACAGCGAGCGGGGTCAAACGTGATCGAATGTGGCTCGGTGCCTGAGCCTCCGGAATTCTGCCAGCGTGCAAGAATCCCCGGCAACCAATGGCTTGCCGCTCATCCGAATGCGAAACGTCCGAGAGACTACTGGTCTCCATTCAAGGGCGACCTCGCGGCCGGCTTTCAGATGCGCTGTGCGTATTCGGCGATGTTTGAGCCGGTAGGCACAGTTGAACACTTCGTGAGTTGGCACGAGAGTCGCCTCCATGCTTACGAATGGACCAACTACCGGTACTCCGCGGCGTGGATCAACTCAAGCAAGAAGAACGAACAATCATCGAACCTGATGGACCCGTTTTCGGTCCAGGACGGGTGGTTCGAAGTCATCTTGCCGTCGCTGCAGCTGAGAGTGTCGAACTCAATCCCCGGCACTCTGCGGGCGCTGGCCGAGTACACGATCCGAAGGCTGCGTCTGGTGCACGACGAACGGGTCATGCGTCAGCGGCGTGAATGGTATCGCATGTACCAGTGTGGCGAGTTGAGCTTCGATGGGTTAGAAAAGAAAGCACCTTTGATCGCCGCGGCCGTGAAAGAGGCTGCCGATCGGGGAGGAGATAATTCAAGTGGTTGATGAGCGGTTTCGATTGAGCGACGCGGAATTGCAGCGCTTCCTGGTCGATGGTTACCTGGTGCTGCGGCCGGAGTTGCCGGAGGGATTCCACAGCCGGGTGTACGACCG
>JAPPKD010000346.1 GCA_028820215.1 Spirochaetaceae bacterium
GGCGGCCGGTCTCCGGGTGATCGGCCTTCAGCTCGCGCAGCCCCTTGGCGTGATCGGCGCGCACCCGGATGACCGCCTTCGCCTCCACCGCGCACTCGATGTCGTTGACCACGAAGTCGACTTCAATGCCCGAGCTGAGCCGCCAGTAGAAGAAGTCCGCGTAGCGCGCGCGGTACGAGTTGTAGCAGCACAACTCGTGGAATACCCAGTTCTCGAATGCCTTGCCGAACAGCTCACCACCCGGCTGCAGCTCCCCGCGCCGGGCCAGGAAGTTCACCACTCCCACGTCCCCGAAGTAGAACTTCGGCGCCGCCACCACCCGCCGCTTCGACCGCCTGCGGTATGCCGGCAGGAACCGTCCCAGGAGCGTATCCTCCAGGATCTCGAAGTAGCCCCGCACCGTCTGGCTGGAGGTGCCGGTGTCGTACGCGATGGTCGTGTAGTTCACCACGTCACCGTCGGAGAGGGCCGCGAGCGCGAGGAAGTCCGCGTAGGCAGGCAGGCGCCGTACCAACCCCTCGGCGGCGACCTCCTCCTTCAGGTACTGGGAGACGTATGCGTCGAGCAACGGCAGCGGGCGCTCCGCGTCGTAGATGGGCGGCAGGTAGCCGTGGTTCAGCAGCCTGACCAGGTCCACTCCCGATCCGATCTCCATCGCCGACAGCCCGTACAGTTCGCGCCGTTCGCCGCGCCCGCCCAGGAGGTTGGCCTGCCCGCGCCGCACCTTGCGGGCGCTCGATCCGCACAGCGCGAAGTGCACGCCGCGCCGCTCCATCAGCCAGTGCACCACATCGAGCAGCTCCGGCACCTTCTGCACCTCGTCGATCACGATGAAGCCGGCACCGTGCCGCCGCTGCTCCTCGATCAGCAGTTCCGGCGCCTGCAGATAGCGCCGGTAGGTCGCCGGCAACAGCAGGTCGACCCATGGCACATCGGGAAACTCGGCTCGGAGCAACGTGCTCTTGCCCGCCTGCCGCGGCCCCCAAAGGAAGAACGTCGCCTGCGGATCGCTCCACAACCCGAGCAATCGCGTGTATTCTCCCATGACAACTTGAATATTACATGGAAATCTCAAGCGCACCAACGCACGCGTGCCCGATCACCGTTGGCGACACGATTCGGCGTCGGTCCCGGGGAGATCCTGCACGCGCGCGACCTCCGCTGGGTGCGTGCCGACGCCTATGCGCAGGCTTCACCCATCAAGGGTTCGCTGCCCATTTCAGCGACCCGGCTGGGGTATTCGAGCGCGGAACAGCAGCGCGGTGCCGCGCACGCGGTAGCCGCCGGCCGCGGCGGGAACGAACAGCGCCTCGCCGCTACGGCACTCCAGCGAGCGTCCCTGCGCGTCTGTGACGGTCGCTTCTCCGTGGAGGAAGAGCAGGATCTCCGGGCCGGTTGTGCTCGACGAGAACCCGGATTCGCGCGGCAGGCGGTCGAGTGCCACCGACGAGAGCGCGAACTCCACCGCCGGTGTCGGATAGCGCCGCTCGCCGTTGGCGTCCGCCGACGGGTTCAACACGGCAGGCTCCTGAGGTTTGAAGCGTGCCACGCGCAGCAGTTCCGGAACGTCGACGTGCTTCACCGTCAAGCCCCCGCGCAGCACGTTGTTGGAGTTGGCCTGCAACTCCACAGCCGTTCCACTCAGTGCGGCGTGCAGCGTCCCGGCGCCAGTGAAGATGCCCTCACCTGGAGCCAAGTGCACCACGTTCAGCAGATACGGACTGAGTACGCCGGCGTCGCCGGGGTAGCTGGCGGCCAACCGTTCCGCCCAATGTGCCGCAGCTTCGGCGTCGGTTTCGAGACCGCCGCCGCTGAGTTGACCGGCCGCGTGTTCCGCGGTGTGAGACACCAGGTCGGCACGTTGCCGGTCATTCAGCTGCAGCGCCGCTGCCAACAGTGAGCCCAGCGCTCCCTCCGTCGGACGCTCTCGTAGCGTGGCAGTAGCCGCTCGCAGTTCCGGCTCGTCGACCGCCTCGAGGTGGCGAACCAGCTCGGCGTAGGGACGAAAACCGCTCATCATCCAGTACGGCTCCAGCGCCACCGCCAGTTCCGGCTTGTGGTTGCGGTCACGGTAGTTGCGGTTCGGCGCATCAAGCGGGGTGCCGGCCGCTTGCTCGCGCGCGAACCCCTCCGCCGCCTGCGCCAGCGACGGATGAGCCTGGATCGACAGCGGCTCCGCGACAGCCAACACCTTGAGCAGAAATGGCAGCTCAGCTCCCACCCGCTGCACGGCCGGCCCTAGCGTCTCCTCGGGCCGCTCCGCCACCAGCCGGTCCAGCGTGATGCGGCGACCGGCCACCGAAACGGCCGACGGCGCCTGCGGATGCGCCCCGATCCACAGTTCCGCCTCCGGTTCGGCAGCCGGTGGCCTTCCCTGCAACCGGGCCAACGCTGTCTTCGAGCCCCACGCATAGTTCTGGATAGGGTTGTCCAGCTTCAGCAGGCCGAGCATCGGGCCTACAGCACCTCCCCGCTCACAGCAGCGGCGCTGGGGCGACCACGGGGCGGAGCGCGGAACACCTGCTTGGTATGCCATGCGACGTACTGGCCGGCAGGTTCCCGGATCCCTTCTTGCGGAGGACGAATGGGGCGGTCGTGGTAGTCCAGGAGCCAGCGCACCGCCGCACTCGTGCCATGCACCTCCCTCGACACCAGCAGCCGGTAGCCCGCACCGCCATCGTCCCGCGCCAGACCGATGGCTCCGCGGTCGAAAGCGCCATGATGGAACGTACACAGCGCCAGCCCATTGGCGATGTGGTCGGGGCCGCCGTGGGAGTGCCACTGGATGTGCGCGGCGTCGAGCCCGAGGAGGTCGTCCTTGAGACGCAAGTCGAATTCACACACGGCACACCGCCGCTCGTATGCCGTCAGTACCGCCTCGCGGAAGTGCGGGTCGCGGCGGG
>JAPPKD010000151.1 GCA_028820215.1 Spirochaetaceae bacterium
GCAGCACTACCGGCGCGGCGGCTTCGATGCCCTGTATCCGAAGCGGCGCGCCGACCTCGGTCGGCCCCGGCGGCTGGCGCCTGAAGTCGCCGAGCTGCTGATCGCGCTCAAGACCGAGCACGTCCTGGTCGCGGGCCGGACAGTCGCTGGCACGGATCGCCGCCGGCGAGCGGCGCGAGCGCAAGACGGTGCGGCGGTACCTGCGCGGATACACCAAGCTAGGCCTCGATCGCGACGGCCCGACGGCCCCGTGGTGGAGCGTCAGCGGTTCGACGCGTTGCGCTTCTCGCTGCCGCCGGCGTGGCGAGCACGGTGTGGGCGCGCTACGCGACGCCGCTGCTGCGGCTGTTCACGACCAGGAGCTGGGCCTGCCCCGGTTTCGTGGACAGTTAATCGCTGAGGATTCTGTCCTCGCTGAGGAGTGTTCTACTCGGTGAAGGCGGGCGGGTCAAGCACTCCTACAGGCGGCGGTAAAGGGGTGGGGGGTGCGGGGGGAGGGGCGTGGCTGCCTGTGGATTTGTGGATAAGTGGAACGGAGATCGGCTCGGGAGCGTGCCGACGGGCAGGGCCGCTTGAGCCGCAGCCCAGGGAACGCCTGCACCGGGGAATCCGGCCTTGGAGCTCCCGAAACGACCATGGTGTGCGGAAAAATTGACGCACGAGGATCGCCGTCACGGCGTTTTCTGTGGCGAGGTGGTGTCCAGATAACCCCCGCCGCGGCAGCGCCCGCACCATGAGTTGCGCCCGGCTGAGACTGCCGCCGTTGGCGACCACTTCGGCGACAACCTGCAGCTCGGTCGCGCTGAACGTCCTTGCCGGTGTTGCATCCCGCGTAGTTTCGTCCGGGGGTTCGTCGGGCCAGGCGGCGGATGCTGGGAGCGATGTCCTCTGGGCTTAGTAGGAGTGAGGCGGCAGTGCATCGCCCGGACCGGAGCCGGGGGAAACGGTGACATGGTGGCCGCTCTCTCGAAGCGACCGTCAAACCGGGGACAGCACTCACGGAGCCTGGATACCGACAGGGCGGGGCTGGAAACCCTCCACCTACGGGCGCGCGCGCCAGTGCTCTACCTGACAGGGTGCCGGTCGCGAGACGGGATCTGAAGGAAGTTCGGCGACCAGCTCGCAGAGCGCCGTCTTGCCACCGTCGTAGCCACCCGGTAGCGCCGAGCCAGTTGTCGATTCGCGGAAGCCGCTGTACCGTGAGCTCATGGCTGCCAACGGACGAGAGGACGTCACGCCACAGGACGTGTGGGCCGTACTGCACGAGCTTTCGGCCAGCCAGCGCGATACCGACCGCCGCATGCAGGAAACAGACCGTCGCATGCAGGAAACAGACCGCCGTATGCAGGAAACAGACCGCCTCATGCAGGAGACCGGTCGCCGCATGGACGACAACAGCAGCGAGATCCGCAGGCTCAATGAGGTGTTCACCAGCCACTGGGGCAAGCTGATGGAAGCGCTGGTCGACGGCGATCTGATCAAGCTCCTGGGCGAACGTGGGATCACCGTCGACTACACCTTCAACAACCTCAAGCGCGACCATGACGGTCGGACCTGGGAGATCGACATCCTTGCCGCCAACGGAACCGAGGTGGTCGTGGTCGAGGTCAAGACCACCCTCAAGGTCCGCGACGTCGATCATTTCCTGCAGACCCTGCGCCACTTCCATCGGCTCATGCCGGAGTACGGCGGCAAGCTGGCCTACGGTGCGGTGGCCTACCTGAAAGCCGACGAGAGCTCGGCCGTCTACGCCGAAAAGCAGGGGCTGTTCGTGATCCGCGCCACGGGCAGCAGCGCCAGCATCACCAACCGCCGGGACTTCCGCCCGCGCGCCTTCGGTGGGAGGAGCCCGGCTCCCGCGACTCCTGCGAAGGGTCGCTGAGCGCCCACTCCGCCAGCGCGGATCGTCTCTGGGCTACGGGGACAGCGGGATGGAGGCCGCCGCCGCCGTGGTCGCCTCCTGCAGCCAGTCGATCACCTGCGCCTCGAACCGCATCGTGAATCGCGAGCGGTTCTCAGCCCACGGCGCGCCCACCTGCTTGACCTTGTGCCGCTCATACAGCACCCGCGGCATCTGCGCGACCAGGATCGTACGGAACTCGCAGGTATCCAGATGGCGCCAGCGACGACGCCGCGTGTCGTAGCGCCGCGCCGGCTGCTCGTTGAGCTCCACCTCTGCTACGCGCCACGGGTCCTCGATGTTCAGAATCCTCGCGTACGGCTCCTTGTCATGCATGGCTCCCAGCGTAGCCGTGCCGCCCCTGACGCCGCGACCTCCGCCACCCTCATCCACACGAAACCCGGAAGAGCCACCTAACCTAACGGGGACCGGCGTTCCACTCCTTTGCAGCAAGGCCTCGAGCACATCATCGACCTGCTCGACGAGGAGTACCGGCGCACGCACCCCCTAGCAATGGGGATTGACTGTAACCGGATTCTTGTATACGTACTCCGTGTACATGGAGCCACGGCTCCTCGGAGGAAGCGGAGAACGATGCGAGGCATCGCATTCGTGACGCCATTGGTGGTGCTGGCGGTACCGGGCATTCACCATCTCGGACTGCACGCGCAACCAGGGAGGAGAGGGCTCCGGGGATTAATCCGCTGACAGACCGGTCTCCGTCGCCAAAATACAGCGGAAAAGGAGACATGAATGGCAGCCTACGGAAAAGTAAGCGGAAACTCGGAAGATACTGTACTTCCAGATGATGTGAAGGCGCGCTTGCGCGCTGAGGAGGTAGTTCGGGAGAAGGTTCGCAGGAAGCAAAGAGGGAAGTTGTGTTGGCTTAATCAGCCGATTGTCATTTGGGGTCTGTCGTCCGTCGTTCTGGGAACTATATCCCCGGGTTATTCGGTGCGCCGTGAGAAGGCGTCATTCCCTAGCGGGTGCGAGTCC
>JAPPKD010000192.1 GCA_028820215.1 Spirochaetaceae bacterium
TGGCCGCCGTCATGCGCCGCTTCACCGGCGCCCTTGCCCTGGCCGGCGGCATCGGACTGCTGTTCACCCTGCCCGCCCTCGCCGCCGGCATGATCAGCGTGCCGCTGCCGGTCGTGCTGCTGATGCTGGCCGCGCCCACCGTCAGCGGCCTGCTGCAGATGGCCCTGGCCCGCTCGCGCGAATTCAACGCCGACCGCGCCGCGGGCGCCCTGAGCGGAGACCCGCGCGGCCTGGCATCCGCCCTCGTCTCGCTGGAGCAGCGCCGCCGCACCTGGTGGGAGCTGATGTTCGGCTATCCCGCCGCCCCCGCGCGGGCCCGTCTCACCGACAGCCACCCCCCGACCGGCGAACGCGTCGCCCGCCTCCTCGCCCTCGCCGGCCCCCGCCGCACCACACCCGCCGGCGTCCGCACCATCCCGGTCCGCGTGTCCTGATCCGGGCCCTGCCGCGGCACCGGCCTGCCCGGCGCGGCATGACTGTGGTAGGTTGCGGGCATGGGATTGGCGGACAAGGTTTGCATCGTTACCGGTGGGGGAAGCGGGATTGGCCGGGCCGCGGCGCTGCTGATGGCGGCGCAGGGGGCGCGGGTGGCGGTGGTGGGCCGTACCGAGAGCAAGCTCACGGCGGTGCGCGGCGAGATCGAGCGGCAGGGCGGTACCGCGCTGGCGGTGCGCCTGGACGTGGCCGACCGCTCAGCGGTGCAGCGTATGGCCGCGGCGGTACTGGATGCATGGGGTCAGATAGACGTGCTGGTGAACAACGCCGGCCATTCATCGGCGCACCGCATGCTGCTTACCACCACGCCCGAGGACATCCGCAGCACCATCGACTCCAACCTGGCCGGCACCATCTACTGCACTCAGGCGGTGATGCCGGCCATGCAGGCCGCGGGCGCGGGCACCATCATCAATGTTGCCTCGCTGGCGGGCGTCGGCGGCAGCTTGCTCGGCGGCCCGTCCTACTCGGCCGCCAAGGCGGGCGTGATCAACTTCACCCAGTATCTGAACACCGAGTTCAGGAACAGCGGGCTGCGCGCGAGCGTCATCATCCCCGGCGAGGTCGACACCCCGATTGTCGAGCAGCGGCCCGTACACCCCAGCCCCGAGGCACGCGCCACCATGGCCACGTCGGAGGACGTGGCGCGGGCGATCCTCCTGGTCGCCGATCTGCCGCAGCGCACCCTGATCCCGGAGCTGACCATCCGCCCCACCTACCTGCGCGACACCTCGGCCGAGGTCGGCGTGAAGTAAGGGTCAGGGGTGGCGGAAGGGCTGCAGGGCGGCGCGGTCCAGTTCGACGCCGTGGCCGGGGCGGTCGGGGGGTAGCGCGGCGCCGCGCTCCAGGCGCGGGGGCTCGCGCACGAAGCGCTCGGTGGCGAAGCCGTGCACTTCCAGGAAGGACGCGTTGGGCACCGCGGCGAGCAGGTGCACGTGCAACTCGTGGACGCCGTGGGAAGTCACCGGCAGGCGGTGCGCGGCGGCCAGCTCGGCCACCTTCATCCAGGCGCTGATGCCGCCGATGTTGGACACGTCCGGCTCCGGGAACGCCACCCCGCCCGCGCCGATCAGGTGGGCAAATTCGCGCACCGTGCGCAGGTTCTCGCCGGCCGCCAGCGGCAGCCCACCACCCTCGGCCACCCGGCGGTGGCCCTCGTAGTCGTCAGGCTCGATCGGCTCTTCCAGCCAGTACACCCCGAACCGCGCCAACTCGCGCGCGGCGGCCACCGCCTCGTCCACGCCCCAGCGCATGTTGGCGTCGACCATCAGCGCCGTGTCCGCTCCCACCAGGTCGCGCATCGCCGCCACACGCTCCAGGTCCTCGCCGATGACGTCGCGCCCCACCTTCATCTTGACGGCACGGAAGCCGCGTCCGAGAGCGCCGCGGGTCTGCTCCAACAGCTCATCGAGCGGCAGCAGCAGGTCGATGCCGCCCACGTACGCGGGCACCGGCTTCGCCGCCTGCCCGCCCAGTGTCCGCCACAGCGGCTCCTGCCGCACCTTAGCGCGCAGATCCCACAGCGCGATGTCCACCGCGGAAATGGCGAACGCCGCGATCCCGCCGCGGCCCACGTAGTGGGTCCACTGCCACATGCGGCGCCACAGCGCCTCGATGTCGCCAGCGTCGGCGCCGAGCAGCAGCGGCGCAAGGTCACGCTCGATCAGCGCCAGGATTGCGGCCCCGCCAGCGTGCACGGTGTAGGTGTAGCCCAGCCCGGTATGCCCGCCGGTGGCCGCCACCTCCACCGTCACCAGGTCATAGTGATCGTGGCGGCCGTGCGTGGCGTCGGTGAGCGGCGCGTCCAGCGGAATCCGGTAGCAGGCGGCGCTGATATCGGTAATCTCCACCCCGTGGTCCTCAGACGATGTTGGCGGCCAGCGCGGCCAACGCACCCGGCTCGTCGTGAGCCGCCACCGCCTCGTAGATCAGCCGGTGCTCGGCGAAGCTGTCCATCAGATCGCTGAACCGGTCGTAGCGCATGAACATGCGGATGATCACCCGCCGCCACAGCGCCAGCAGGTCGGGGTCGCCGTGGCTGGCCATGATCGCCTCGTGGAAGCGGACGTCGCCGGCCACCAGGTCGCGCGCGTTGCCCGCCTCACAGGCGCTGCGGATCTGGTCCAGCACCTCGCCGAGCCGCCGCTCCAGCAGGCCGAGCCGCTCGCCCTCGGCAAAGGTACTGCTCAACGCGAACCCCTCGATGCGGCGCCGGATGTCGGTGATCAGCGCACGGATCGCCTCGTTGGGGCGCGCCGCCACCGTGGCGCCGGCGTTGGGGCGGGTGTTGACCAGCCCGTCCTGGCCCAGCTTGAGCAGCGCGTCGCGCACCGGGCCGCGGCTCACCCCGAAGCGTTCGGACA
>JAPPKD010000308.1 GCA_028820215.1 Spirochaetaceae bacterium
CTTGACCGGGTCACATGAGACGGTATTAGATAGCGTGGTGTTGTTTGTGCACCCGATTCGAATTGTGCTATGGATGTCCTTATCAAGGGAGAACTCTTGGCGATGACCAGAATGAACAATCTTACCGCATTTGCGGCAGTCGCGGCCTTGTCGGTCGGGCTTGCTGCCTGTGGTGGCGGTGGAGGTGGTACGACGATGTCGGATCCAGATCCAACGCCGCAGGAGATGTGCGAGGCTGACGGCGGCACCTTTGCCGACGACATGTGCACGACCGCCGCGGAGTTGGCGGTTGAATCGGCTAGGACGGCCGCGGCGGCCGCGGCGACGGCTGCGGATGCTGCTGCTGAGGCGGCTGAGGCGGCGGCCAATGCCCAGATGGCCAACATGAGTGCTGACGAAGCCAACTACGCACTGGCTCAGAACGCGGCCACGCGTGCTCGGACGGCATCGGATGCGGCGAGTGCTGCGAGTGACGCAGCGGTTGCGACCGACGATCCGGACGAGGCTGAGAGGCAGCAGAGCATTGCAGAAGCCCAGCAGGGGACCGCGGAAGAAGAACAGGCCAATGCCGAGAAGTACGCCGGCATGGTGGCGACCGCCCAGCGGGACATCGACGCCGAGAACCAGCGTGTGATGGATGTTGCGGCTGCCCGCGTGGTGGCGATGAAGTCCTACATGGACGCCGATGCTGATGCCACGAGAGCCGAAGCACAGGCTGCCGCGGCCGAGGCAACGGCTTCCGGCACTCCCGGTGCCATGGCAGCCAGACAGGCGGCAACGGACGCTCGCACGGCCGCGACCAATGCCAAGACGGCTCATGACGCCATCACGGACGGCATGACCAAGGCAGAGGCTGACGCGCAGGCAACCGAGGCGGCGACCCAGGCAGGGCTCGCCAACGCGGGTTACATGACTGCCAAGGCTGAGAACGACGACATCCAGACTGCGGCAGGGATCGGCGATGAGCAGTTGAGAGTGCGTGACGTTGCGGCTGCCACAGAAGCCGCCGAAAAAGCGGCGGATGCGGCACGAGAGGCTGCCACCAATGCGGCGACGCATGCCACGAACGCCAGAACCGCGGCCAACGCGGCGAAGGCAGCATACGAGCGTGCCAAGTCTGCTCGCACCGACAGCAAAGAGGCCAACACGGAGTACATGGCAGCGAATACTGCCGCCATGGCGGCGGAGAGTGCCGCCACGTCTGCTCGCATGGCTGCTGAAGCTGCCGAAGCCGCACACATGGGCATCGACTCGGAGGGAAGCGTTGCCGACGCTCAGGCCGCACAGCG
The DNA here is from genome assembly GCA_028820215.1 of Spirochaetaceae bacterium. The sequence continues at coordinate 1,290 of JAPPKD010000308.1, forward strand.
GACGGCTGAGGCGAGGCAGGGCGACGCCGCGATGCATGCTGGTACGGCTAACACCCAGTTGGGGACCGCCGAAATGGCTCGCGACGATGCCATGACGGCTGCCAACACGCATATGGTCGGGCTGTTGATGATGGCCAACGCGGCGCACATCGACGCGGATGACCGCGATGATCACATCGTCAACGTGAACACGGCGGTCTCGGCGGCGAATGCCAGCGCGGCCCATGGTGGCGGCACGATCACAGCCGTTACGTATCCGTATTGGGCTAGCCTCGGTGACGACGATGCAATCGGCGGCACAGGCGACGACGCCGACACCGGACCGGGCGAAGGCCTGCCGGCGATTACGATCACGCCAACGGGCGGCACTGCGATCTCGTTGAGGCACGCCGATGCGGAGGCCGATCCTGCCGAAATCGCCAACTTCGCCCCGGGGTCGGGTCTCGGTGACTTCGGTCATGAGAAGTACATCTCGGGCCTTGACGCCACCACGACTGCTGACCCCAACGACTTCAACGGCCAGCGGGTCATCCTGTTCACCGATCTTGAGCAGGGCAGCATGGGTAGGGCTGCGCAGGTCGTGAGGTACATCAATGCGCCTGTGGTCCAGTCGCGGATCGCCTCCATAGGCGCAGCCACCGGCGAAGATTACGCTGCCACGTACGATCATGATGGCGACGAGGACACAGCCGCGATCGCCATCACGCTCAACTGCGGGACGAACTGTAGTCTGAGCACGGTCGACGGCGAAGTCACGAGCATCAGTGGTTACACATTCAGTACCGCTGATACCGGTGTCACCGTCGCTGCGGTCGCTCCTGCGGATGACGACACCTGGATCGGGTTTGGCATGTGGCTGGTCGAGACTGTGGTCGCTGACGGCACCAACACCTACGCCTTCGGCGCGTTCGCCGACGGTGGGGCTGCGGTCGGGGATACCGATGAGCCTTCGGCTGTCGCTTCGGTCACTGGTGATGCCACGTACAGTGGTAAGGCCTCCGGCGTGCATTCAACGGCCACTGCGGTCGATTTCTTCCACGCCGACGCCACGCTGAACGCCAAGTTCGGCGACGGCACGGAGATCGGAACGATCACCGGTATGATCCACAACATCTTTGCGGGTGGTGATCGCGTCACCGGCAGCATCGAGTTGGTGGTGAGTGATCCGGGTTCGACAACCCCGATACCGGCCAACATCCTCGATGGCGGCACGTTCTCCGGTCGCGCCCGGATGGGCAATACCGGCATGCAGGACTCCAGTGGTGAGGACGTCTACACCTACACCGGGACCTGGGCCGGAGCGTTCTACAACCACATGGCGACGGATGCCACGGCTGATGTCGACCCCGCCACCATGGCTCCGGGTTCGATTGCCGGTACGTTCGGCGTCGGTCGGGCGGATGTCGCGTCCACCATGGACATGGACGAGACAGAGTCCTACGTGGGTGCTTTCGGGGCGCATTGCTCCGGTAGTAACTGTAATCCGCACTAGTCTTGGTACAGCGGTAACTTATGGGGGCGGCCTTTTGGCCGCCCCTTCTCTATTCAGACTGCAACAGACAACAAA
>JAPPKD010000265.1 GCA_028820215.1 Spirochaetaceae bacterium
GGCGTGCGGCGGTCGGGAACCTCGAGCAGTGCCTGCATCTCGGTCTTGCTGAGCCAGCCGATCGGCTTCCTCGCCGCCTTCTTCGCCGCAATCGAGCGGACACTGGCGCTCCATTCCAGATGTTCGGGGCCGCGGCCGGCGACGAAGCGGGCGAAGGCGCGGACCGCCGTCAGCCGCTGGTTGCGGGTCTGCACGGAGCAGCCACGCTCCTCCTCGAGATGGGTGAGGAACTGCAGCATGCGCTGGGCCGTCAGGTCCTGAACCGCAAGACGTTCGGCCGGCGTGCGGGCCTTGGAGCCGACGAAGGGCACCAGCAGGGTGAAGGTGTCCCGATGGCTCTTCTGCGTGTTGCGGGCCAGATTGCGCTCGGTGACGACGTGTTCGGCGAGGAAGCGGCGGAGCCAGGAGCCAAGCGTGGGGGCGTCAGTCATGGCCGCCTCCGTTGACATAGCTGTCGAAGCGGGCCGAGGCCTCCTGCAGCGGTTCGGGCGTCATCGACAGATAGATCTGGGTGCCGTCGAGATGGGCATGGCCGAGCCAAGTGGAGAGCGCCGGAAGCAAGCGCTGCGCATCGGCCCCTTGGCGGTGCCAGGCGACCAGCCGGTGCACGGCCGCGGCGTGGCGCAGCGAATGCAGGCACGGCGCCCGCCGTCCGTCGTTGGGGTTGTGGCGGATCCCAGCTGCCTTGAGCAGCTTTGAGAACGCATCGCCGACGGTGCGCTTGGCCAACGGGGTGCCGTCGAGGTTCGCAGGGAAGGTGGAGGCCCCGCCCCCGGGCAACGGACGCTCGATGCGCTTGGCGGCGTAGGTCCGCAGGGCGTCGACGAGTTGCGGGCCGACGGGGACGAGCCGCGTCTTGTGGAACTTGGCGTTGCGCACGGTCAGCACCGCGTCGGCCAGGCTGACTTCGTCGAACGTCAGGCGCTGGGCCTCGCCGAAGCGCAGTCCGGCTCCGTAGAGCATCAGGAGCAGCGCCCGCAAGGTGTCGGCGTCGAGTTGGACCGGCCGCTGCCGACTGGCCTCGACGGCGCCGAACAGGCGCTGCAGCTCGTCTCGGGAGTAGACGTACGGCGGCGCCGAACGCGGCCTTGCCGGCTCGTCCTCCGCCGCCGGAAGCGGTGAGCGCGCCGCGTAGCCTCGGCTGACCGCGTAGCGGTAGAACCCGGCCAGGGCGCCGTGCCTGTTGGCCCGGTGCCGGGTGAGTGGGCCGTTGCCCGCAAGAAAGCTGAGCACGTCCGCTTCGCGGACGGAGCCGCAGTCGACGTTCCCGCCGACCTGCTTGCTGAAGCTGCGCAGCATTCCTGCGCTGGTGTCGAACTTCGCGCCGTGAGCCCGGCGCCACGCGACGTAGCGGTCGATCGCTTCCTGGAGAATCATGCCAAGCCCTCCAGGTCGATGTCGGCCACCTCGCGCAGGGCGCTGAGTTGGACCCTGGCGTAAGCCGACGTGGCCGAGACGCTGCCATGGCCGCGACAGTCGCCGACCTCCTTCATCGACAGGCCGCAGTCGAGCAGATGCTGCGCTGCGCCATGGCGCAGCGCGTGCGGGCCGCGGCGCTTGCCCGTGATGCCGATCCGGTCGAGGCGGCTGCGCACGACGTGCGACATTGCGCTCCCGCTCAGCGGCCGCAGTGGGGCGCTCAGCGTGAGGAACAGCGTGCGTTCGGGGCGCGAAGGCCGCAGCTCGCGGACGTAGCGAAGGATCGCCTGTCCGACGCCGCGCGAAAGCGGATAGTGATGGGTCCGTCCCAGCTTCGGACGGCGGACCCGCAGCGTCTCCTCCTCCCAGTCGACGTCGTCGAGCCGCAGGCCGGCGACCTCGCCGGCGCGCAGGCCATAGGCGATCAACACCGTCAAAATGGCGCGGTCGCGCACGTCGGCTGGCCGACTGCCCTCGGCAGTGGCGAGCAGTCGCAGGACCTCCTCCCGATCCAGCCCCTTGGGGAGCGGCTCGCCGGGATGAAACCGGGGCGGCATGATCCCTTCGGCCAAGCCGGGCCTGCACCAGGCCCGGCGTTCGGCGAACCGGAAGAATGCGCGAAGGCGCTGCGCGTAGTCGCGGACCGTGATCCGGCTGCAGCCGCGGGCATGCCAGCGCGCGGCCTCGCGGTCGATGTCGCCGGCCTCGATCGCACCCAAGGCAACCTCGCGTTCGTCCAGCCCCTCGAGGAAGCGGTCGACGGTGCCAAGGCAGCCGCGGACCGTCTCTTCGGACCACCCGCGCTCGTCGCGCATCCACGCCTCGAATGCCGAAACCTCGTCGGCGCGGCGGTGCCGCGGCGCATCGGGTTCCTCCAGCATGTCCATGTGGCGCAGCCAACGCACGGCGTGGCCGACGAATCGCTGACGTGCCTGCGGCAGCGCGGGCCGACTGGACCGGCGACCGCCGGGAAGCGACCACTGATCGGCCGCACCCTCGATCCGCGCCACGCTCACCCGATCGCCCTCGTGCAGATCGAGAAGGCGAACAAGACCGGCCTGATGGGCGGCAATCCTGCGCAGCAGGGGAGGCCGAAACCCTCCTGCCGCGCAGTGCCGGAGGTAGCTCAGGCGTTCGTCAAGCAACGACGCCGCACGGTAACGGGCTATGGTGCCCCGGTCGGTGAAAAGGTCCTCGAACATGATCCTGTCTCCTTGTGGCCGGGGACATGACCATGGCAAACGAATGGGAATCCAGGAAACTATGTTGCGGACAGGCGGAGCGTGCCCATGCGCGACGGGCCGGCCCGGCCCCTCCGCAACATAATCCGGGCCGCAACATATGCGCCGTTATGTTGAACTCAACATAACGGCGCCCACCTGCTGCGCGACCTCCAGTTCGTCGAGGACGCCCACGGCCACGCC
>JAPPKD010000256.1 GCA_028820215.1 Spirochaetaceae bacterium
ACACCGACGTGAGTGAGGTGCGCCGGCATCACCCGGCGCATGCCGGCGCGGCCCAACTCCAGCAGGCCGTCGTCGCCGTTGGCGTCGAAGGTGAGCAGGGCGGCCCCGTACTGGAACCCCTGCGTCCACTCGGTCCAGCCGCGGGTGGTGTACTTGCCTTCAACCGTGAACACCGGCGCGCCGCGCGCCGGATCCCAACTCGCGTCCAGGTCGCGGATCTTGCCGCCGGCGAGCGCAAACACCGACTCGACAGCCGAACCAAGGTCGCCCGGCTGCAGTGAAGCATCAATGGTCATCCCGTAGTCCCTTAGGTGTCAAAGTCCAATAGCGGCTTGCGGCCAATGCCGGACGTGCCGATCGACCGTTTCGGTGAGCCGACTGTCTTCGTCCCGCAGCGGCGCCAACCGGGAGCCGTCAACCGGTTCCTGCGCCCGTACCGACTACAGGCGCAGCTGGTTGAAGCCGCCGTCCACGTCGACCACCGTACCCTGGGAACAGCCGAAGTCGCCACTGACCAGCGCCGGCGCCGCGCGGTGCAGTTGCAAGGCGTAGCAGGCCACCGCGCGCGCCAACACTTCTTCCTGCGTCTCGACAGCTTCCTTTGCCTCACCGTGTCGTGTAGTTTTGCCGTGATTCGTTCGTGGCGCAATGCGGCGAGTGAGAAGGTTTGGCAGGGCGAGCGACCGAACCGGTTCAGGGGCTTGGACTTCGATGGTGCCGTCGACCTGTTGCTCGCGCTCAACGTCGCTCAGATGCTGCGCGACCTGAGTCCGCTCGCTGTCCGCAGCCCGACCCCCATATCATCGTCATGGACAGGGGGCAGGCAGCGAACCGTTCACCGGCGGTCCCGGACTGCTTGCGGCTGCTACAGCCGTAGCAGGCTGAAGCCGCCGTCCACGTCGACCACCGTACCCTGGGAAAAGCCGAAGTCGCCACTGACCAGCGCCGCCACCGCGCGGCCCACGTCTTCCGGCGTTCCCCAGCGGCCCTGCGGCACCAGTCCCTCGGCGATCAGGGCGTCGTACTTCGCCTTGACCGCCCGCGTCATGTCGGTCTCCATCAGGCCGGGCCGCACCTCGTAGACGCCGATCCCGACACTTGCGAGGCGCACCGCGAACAGCTCGCGCGCCATGGCCAGCCCCGCCTTGGACACACAGTACTCGCCGCGGCTCACCGATGCGTAGGCGGCGGAGATGGAATTGACGAAGATCACCGCCCGGCGCCGGGCCGTCTCCGCCGGCTGAGCGAGCCAGTGGCGGGCCATCGCCTGGGTGAGGAAGTAGGGGCCGGTCAGGTTGGTGGCCAGCACCTCGGCGAACGACTCCTCGCTCGCCTCCAGCAGGTCGGCGCGCTGCCGCGGTGCGATGCCGGCGTTGTTCACCAGCACCTCCACGCTGCCGAACTCCGCCAGGGTAGCAGCAAGCAGGCGTCCCCGGTCCGCCGTCACCGCGACGTCCGCCTGCACCGGATGGAACCGCTGCCGGTCGTCCCGTGCGCGCTCCCGGCAGGCCGCCGCGGTGGCCGCCGCCGCTCCAGCGTCGCTGCGGTAGCCGATCGCCACCGAGTAGCCGGCCGCCGCCAGCGCCAGCGCCACCCCCCGACCGAGGCCGCGGCTGCCGCCCGTGACCAGCGCCACCGGCGGCGGAGGTGTCTTTGCGTGACCGGTCATCGAAGGCACCTCCGCGTCTGGCTGACCGCCGCCGGCGCGCGGTTGGGAGTGCGCGGCATCCGCCGCCGCTGGTGACCGCTCGGCCGGCGCCGACAGCGCCGGACGCGAGGCAGCCCAGCCGGCGTCCGCTCTCCGGCAACGGGTCGCCGTGCTTGCCGCCATCTACATCACTCCCGGGCGGCCGGCCAGCAGGGTCATCGGGTCGGTGATCGGGACCGGGTTGCGCATCAGGTACGCCTCTCCGAACTCGGCGCCGATCATGCGTCCGTAGTAGCGGTGGCGGCCCTCCCAGGCGGCCAGGAAGTCGGACCGCGACAGGTAGGTCTCCGGCTCTGCGTCCGCTGCCGCGGCGTCCGCGTTGGCGGTGCCATCCGTAGGGGCCGCGCGATGCAGTTGCGATGCGTAGCAGGCCACCGCGCGCGCCTTGGTGGCGAACTGCTCGCTGATGTCCACGATCAGCGAGGGGCGCGCGACGTAGCGTGACAGTTGGAACAGCATCGCCTCCGGGCGGTGCGCCGTCGGGCCTCCGGGGTGCTTGGCCACGCCGGCGAACCACCAGGCGTCTTTCATCAGCAGGCTGGTGTTGACGTGATCCGGGTGGTGATCCTCCCAGTACGGCCCCACCAGCATGCGCGGCCGCTCGCCGCGGATCACCTCCACCAGTCGCGTGCGGTACTCGACCGTGCGCTCCACGAAGCCGTCAGGCAGGTCCAGGTCCAGCCGTACGTCCAGTTCCAGGATGGCGGTGGCGCGGGCGCGCTCCTCATCCCTGAGCTTGGCGTTTCCGCGCGTGCCGAGCTCGCCGCGAGTCAGGTCCACCACCCCCACGCGCGCCCCGGCCGCCTTGCAGCGCAGCAACAGCCCTGCGCACCCCAACTCGGCGTCGTCCGGATGCGCGCACACCGCCAATACATCAACCGCCATACCGGCGCGATAGTAACAGAATGAGTATCAGAGTGCCCCTCGCGTCTCGACTTGCTTGAACGCTCAACGCTCGCACGCGGTCGGCCTCGCAAGGACGGAGCAATCGATCCTGGAATGAATGGTCAGAATGTGCTACCGTCGTACCATGCCTGAGCCTTACGTCACCACCGCCCCGCCAGCGACGGCTCGCGATGAGCCGGCGCTGGAGTTTCCCGGCTGCCGGCCGGTGCGCATGTCGCGCGCC
>JAPPKD010000281.1:0-15284 GCA_028820215.1 Spirochaetaceae bacterium
GGGGGGGGGGGGGGGCCGCGCCCCCCCCCCCCCCCCCCCCCCCCCCCCCCCCCCCGCATCCGCACAGGCGGAGCGGCGGGTGGGCTTCAGCCCGCTTGCCGGCGAGCTCGCGGCCGAACACCGCTACCTGGCCGAGACGCTGCCGCGGCTGTTGCGCGAGCGCCTCGCCGGCATCGACGGAGTGGAGCTCGTCGATGCGGACGCTCCCGTCGGGGTCCTCCCTCGCCAGGTCGCTGCCGCGCGGGACATCGACCTGCTGATCTGGGGAACGATCGACAGCGCCGCCGATCACCTGGTCCTGGAGCTGCGCGCGTTCGACGCGGCATCGGTGCGCACCGTCTGGTCGTACTATGAAGCCGGGCAGGCCGACGCGCTGCAGGGGGCGATCGATGCGGCCGCCGACGGGCTCGCGCCGCTGCTGCTGGGCCAGCCGTGGTCCCGGCTCGCGGTCGAGCCGGTGCCGGCGGACAGTACCGTACGGCTCGACGGAGTGCTGGTCGGCGTCGGCACGACGCTGCTGCGCTACACCGCGCCGCGCCGCGCCACGCTGACGGTGTCCCGGCCGGGCTATCACCCGTCGGTCCGGCAGGTGGAGTTGGCTCCGGGGCGGGAGCTGCGCGTCGCCGTGGAGCTCCTGCCGCGCGACCTGGGCATCGTGCTGCTCGACTCGCAGCCGACGGGCGCCGCCGTCTACGTGGCGTCCGTCTATGCAGGGGTGACGCCGCTGCGGCTGCCGCGTCCACCGACCGACGCGGCGGTGTCGCTGGTGCTCGAGGGCCACGCCGACACCGCCGCGCGCATCGGACCGGCCACGCCGGGGACGCTCACGGTCCCTTTGCTGCCGGCCGGCTTCGACGGCGCCGCGGAGCAGGCGAGCGGCCGCGAAAGGCTCTACGAGGAGTTGGGCTGGTTCGCCGTATCGCTCCTGCCGCCGCTGCTGCTCAGCGCGCTGGTCACCGATTTTGCTGCGCGCGACGTCGCTCTGCACGACGGCGGGCCGATCGCCTGGCAGCCGGCAACGATCGGCGTCACGGTAGGAGCGGTGGCGGCGGCGGGCTACTCCGTGTACCGGCTCGTGCGTACCATCGGGGTGATGATCGATTACACGGAGACGGCCGACCGGCCGGCCGGATGATGTTCGGCCTGGGAAAGAGGCTGCGCGAGCTGTTCGGCTCGCAGCCCGAACGTCTGGACCTGATCGAAGACACGCTGCTGGAGGCGGACATCGGACCACGCACGGTGGACGAGTTGCTCGAGGGCCTGGACGGGCGCCTCGGGCGTGGCGAGCAGGCGCTTGCCACCATCCGCGGGCGCGTGCTCGAACGCCTTCGCGCGGCGGCCGTGGAGCCCGGCCCCACCGGCGTGTCGGTGGTGATGGCCGTCGGCGTCAACGGGGTCGGCAAGACCACGAACCTGGCGAAGCTTGGCGCGCTGCTGAAGCGGAACGGCCGCCGCGTTCTGTTCGCCGCCGCCGACACGTTCCGCGCCGCGGCCGCCGAGCAGCTCGGCATGCACGGACAGCGCCTGGGTATCCCTGTGGTCGCGCAAGGGCAGGGAGCCGACGCCGGCGCCGTGCTCTTCGACGCGATCGACAGCGCGACCGCCCGCTCGGTCGACATCGTGCTGGCCGACACCTCCGGGCGCATGCATACCAACGCCGGACTCGACGCCGAGTTGCGCAAGCTGGTGCGGATCGCCGAGCGGCGCCGGGTCGCGCTGCACCGTCTGCTCGTGGTCGATGCCACGACCGGCCGCAATGCCTTCGATCAGGCGCGCACCTTTCGCGACGGCGCCGGGGTGGACTCCATCCTGCTGTCCAAGCTGGACGCTACGGCGAAGGGCGGAGTGGTGCTCGACATCTGCCACCAGCTCGAGCTGGGCGTCTCCTTCGTGGGCACCGGCGAGCGGATGGAGGATCTGTCCCGGTTCGATCCGGCAACCTACGTCACCGGCCTGCTCGGCGACGGCCGCCGGGCGTGATGCGCCGGTCGCTGCCCGCGCTCGCGGCGGCGCTCGCGGTCACGGCGGTCTTCTCCGTCCCGGCGCAGACCGCCGAGGGCAGGGACGTCTACTACCGCTCGAATGAGATCGGCATAGAGTTCGAGGAGATCCCGCAGGCTGCCGCCGCCGAACACCGGTTCGTCCTGGTGCATCGCGGAACGGTGGAGGGTAGCGATGGGGCCGGCGAGGAGCGGCTCCTGCTGGACGGCGGCCGCCAGGTCCGGCGGTGGGTGACGCTGCGGGATGCGGGCGGCACGCTGATCGCCGAGTCCGACTACGCGGACGGGATGCTGGTCGCCGAACGAAGCTTCGACGACACGGGCAAGCTCACGGAGGTGAGCGAGTACGACCGCGGGGTGCTGGCCAGCCGTGCCGCCTATGCGTACGAGCCGCGGATGGTACGGGTCGTGGTGACCGGCAGCGATGGCGCGGTGCTGCAGACCGCGACCTACGAGTTGGCCGCCACCGGTCAGCTGCGTGACTTCGCCCGTGTCGAGCCCGGGGCGGATCGGCTGGGCGTCCGCTTCGTGTTCGCCGGTGGGACGCTGGTCGAGGAGGCGGTCACCTCCGGGGCGACCCGGCTGGTTTCGCGTTATCTCGCCGGCGAGCGCTACGAGGTCGAGGAGTGGCGTGGCGACGTCCTGCATGCCGTTCGCGAGCTCGAGCGCTCGCCCGACGGGTTCCTGGTGGGCGAGACCAGGATCGAGCCTGCGCTGGACCGGCGGACGGCCTCCCGCTTCGACGCGGCGGGCCGGGTTCTGGAAGCGGTCACCACCGAGGGCGGCCGGCAGGTCGAGCTGGTCCGGCACCACCGCGACGCCGCCGGACGGATCGTCACCACGCGGCGGGAGACCGATGCCGGCGAAGAGCGGTGGGAGTACGAGTACGTCACGGACCCGCAGGCCGGGTCGCCTTCGGAGGACACCCCGGACGATCGCCTGCGCACGGTCAGGTTCGAGCAGAACGATGAGATCGTGTCGGTCACGACGTACGAGTGGCCGCCAGACGACGATGAGCCAGGCGACGATGGGCAACCAACCCGTCAGGCCGACTACTACCGCGACGGAGCCCCCTATCTGCGCGTGCACTTCCGGGGCGACACGCGGGTTCGCGAGCAGGTCTTGAGGGACGGACAGGTGGTCCGGGAACGCGTGTTCGATGACGGTGCCGGCACGCAGCGCTGACCCCGGGCCGGTTCGGGCATCCGTCGCCGGCGACGCCAGACTGGCGCTGGCACTGGTGGGCGTCCACCTGCGCGGACGCCCGGGCCGCGGCCGCGCCTCGCTGGCGCTCGCCGTGGTCGGCATGGGCGCGGGCGTGATGATGCTGACCAGCGTGCTCGGCATCATGAACGGGCTGCAACTCGGCTACATCGAGGATCTGGTGGAGATCGGCTCGTTCCACCTGCGGCTGGGCCGCGACGGTCACGAGCCCCTGCCGCCGCGCGTCCTGGCGGACATCGAAGAACGACCCACCGTGCGGACGGTCACACCGCTCGCCGACCTCACGGCGATAGTCGGCCGGCCGTCCGTCCGGCACCGGCACGGGATGACGCTGCGCGCGGTACCGGCCGACGTCGCCGTCCGCGCGCCCTCGTTCGCCGCGCAGCTCGGCCTGGGGCCGGCGCCGCTCGAGCTCGGCACCCTGACGCTGGGCGTGGGGGCGGCCGCGCAGCTCGGCGTTGGCGACGGGGACGAGGTCGCGGTGTACCTGGTCGACCGGACGGCCGCCGGCGGGGGGCCGGCGGCGCGGGTCGCGTCGCTGATCGTCGCCGGCACGTTCGAGAGCGGCTTCACGGAGTTCGACCGCCACTGGGCCGTGACGTCGCTGTCGACCGCGGAGCTGATCACGAGCGGGGGCGTGCCGCTCGAGTACGGCATCAAGCTGGTCAACCGGTTCCGCGATCGCACCGAGCGTGCAGCCGTGGAGGACATGCTCGCCGGCCGGCTTCCCGTCGCGGACTACCAGGTGCGCACGTGGCGGGAATTCAATCAGGCGTTCTACGGCGCGTTGCGCACGGAGAAGCTGCTGATGTCGACGCTCATCGGGCTCGCCTTCGTGGTGGTCGCCTTCAACGTCTTCCACGGCATGCGGCGGCGCATCCAGGAGCGCCGCCAGGAGATCGGTGTGCTGCGCGCGCTGGGCGCGACCCCCACGACGCTGCGGCTGGCGTACGCCGTGGAGGCGGGGGCGGGCGGCGTGATCGGCGTGGCGTGCGGCCTGGCGGCAGGTCTGGCGATCGCAGACAACCTGACCGCGCTGCTCCGGGTTACCGAGTCGGCGACGAACGCGCTGCTGGCCACGGCGCGGTTCTTCGCCGTGCCTCCCACGGCGCCGCGGGCGCTGCCGTCCGGGGCGCTGTTCCAGCTCGAACGGATCCCCAACCGCGTCCTGCTGCACGAGGCGGTGCTCACCTGCGCCGTGGCCATCGGCGCCGGGCTCACCGCGGCGCTGGCTGCGGGGCGCTGGCTGCGCAGCATCACCCCGGAGCGCATTCTCCGCGAGGCGCGTGAATGACCGCGCCTCCGGTCCTGTCCATGCATCGGGTCACCAAGCGCTACGGGCGCGCCGCCGGCGACGGGCTGGTCCTGCGCGGAATCGATCTCGATCTCGCCCCCGGCGCCTCGGTTGCCATCACCGGCGTCAGCGGCTCCGGCAAGAGCACGCTGCTCAATCTGGCCGGCGGCCTGGACCGCGTCACGTCCGGCACGGTACGGCTGGACGGGACCGATCTCACGGTCCTGGACGAAGTCGAGCTGGCGCTGCAGCGGCGCAGGCTGGGCATGATCTTCCAGTTCCACCACCTGCTGCGCGACTTCACGGTCCTCGACAACGTGGCGATGCCGGTGCGCCTGCAGAATCGACCTGCCGCGGACGCGGTTGCCGCGGCGCGCGAGATGCTCGACCGCGTCGGGCTCATCGGCGCCGGCCACCGATACCCCACGGAACTCTCCGGGGGCGAGCAGCAACGGGTGGCGGTGGCGCGGGCGCTGGCCGGGCGGCCGGCCATGATCCTGGCCGATGAGCCGACCGGCAACCTGGACCGGGCGGCGTCGGACGCGGTCGCCGACCTGCTGTTCACCCTGGTCGCCGACCACGGCGCCGCCTGCCTGCTGGTCACGCACGACACCGATCTGGCCCTGCGGGCCGCCCGTGTGTTGACGCTTGCCGACGGCGTGCTCGTCGAGGGGGCTGCGGGCGCGCCGCCGCCGGCCGGCGGCGCGCCATGAACCTGCCGGCCGCGCCGTGGCTGGGAGTGATGATCGCCGGGCGCGGGCACGCTCGCGGCGGCCCCGGCCTGGCCGGCACCACCCTTGGCATCGCCCTGAGCCTGGTGCCCGTGATCGTCGTGCTGGTGGTGGCGGACGGCATGATCGAAGGCATCACCGGGCGGTTCCTGGAGGTGGACACCTACCACGCGCGGATCGTCCCGCCGGCAGGCGGCGACGCGGAACGCCTGCCGGCGGCGGTGCGCGCCGCCCCGGGGGTGACGCTGGCCGAGGTGGAGGTGCGCAGCCAGGGGCTGATGATCAACGAGGAGGGACTGCGCACCGCCGTGGAGGTCCGTTTCGTGAACCCGGACCTGCTGCAACGCGATGCGGGGCTGCGTCGCTACCTCAGCGTGGAAGGATCCTTCGACCTGCACGCGGGGAACCAGGCGGTGATCGGGCGGGAGCTGGCGGAGACGCTGGGGGTGACGATCGGCGACCGGGTGGGGCTGTGGGTTCAGGGCGCGCCCCGCCTCGCCGCGGTGCGGATCGCCGGCGTGTACCGGTCCGGCTATCAGCACCTTGACGGAACGTTTGCATTCATGGGCGCAGCGGCCGCCAGCGATCTCGGCGCCACGGGGTTCCGATTCCTGGGTGTCAAGGTCCGCGACCCGTTCGGGGAGCTCGACACGGTGATTGAGGAGCTGGGCAGGATGCTTCCACCGGAGGCGCGGCTGATCGGCTGGTTCGACCTGCAACGCTCCGCGTATCGGTCCTTTCGCGCCACCAAGGTGTGGCTGACGCTGATCATGGCCGTGATCGCGCTGGTGGCGACGGTCAACGTGGCTTCCGCGCTGCGCATGCTGCTGATCGAGCGAAGCGCCGAGATGGCCTACGTGCGTGCCATGGGCGGTTCCGGCGACCAGGTCGGCATGGCGTTCCTGACGGTGGGTCTGGTCAGCGGCGCGGCGGGCGGAGTGGCGGGCGTCGCGCTGGGGCTGGCCGCGGCGGTCAACGTCAACGAGCTGCTGGCGGCGATCGAGTGGAGCGTGAACGCGGCTGCGCTGCTGCTTGCCGGAGCGGACGGGCCGGCGCGACTGATCGACCGCTCCTTCTACCTGGAACGAATTCCGGTCCGCCCCGATCCGGGGCAACTGCTGGCCGCCGTAGCGGCCGTGACCGTCGCGGCGGCGATCGCGGCGGTGCGTCCCGCGCTGCACGCCGCACGCCTGCGGCCGGTCGAGTCCCTCCGGCAGCGATAGATTGATCGGTGGGGCGTCCTTTGCGATACTCTGCTGCAGGCAGTGCATCGCGACCGATGCTCAAAGCTCCCCGGGAACTGTGAACCACGGAGGCAGGACATGATGTGGAAGGGCCTGACCCAGCGCGCCCAGAAGGTCATCTCGTTCAGAGCGCAGGAAGAGGCGAAGCGGTGTCATGCCGAGAAGCTGCTCCCGGAGCACATCATCCTGGCGCTGCTCAAGGATGGCGAAGGGGTGGCGGTCAAGGCCCTGCAGCGGGTCAAGGTCAACATCGACGAGATGCGCCGGGACATCGAGCGCAGCCTGACGCAGGGGAAGGGCGGCCTCATCCTCGGCGACATCGAGGTATCCGAACGCGCCCAGACGGTGCTGAAGGGCGCGACGCACGAAGCCAAGAACATGGGCCACGTCTACGTCGGCACCGAGCACCTGCTCCTGTCCGCGGCGCGCGACGAGGGCGGCGCGACGTACCGCTACCTGGCGCAGCGCAACGTGTCCCCCGAGCAGCTCAGGGAGGCGATCATCCGCATCAACGGGCTCGGCGAAACGCGGCAGAGCTCCGGGACGCCGAAGCGGCGCACGCAGACGGCCGCCCGCAAGCCCACGCCGACCCTGGACGAATTCAGCCGCGACCTGACCACGCTGGCGCGCGAAGGCAAGCTGGACCCGGTCGTGGGCCGCGCCCGCGAGATCCAGCGGGTGATCCAGATCCTGGCGCGGCGCACCAAGAACAACCCGGTGCTGATCGGCGAGCCGGGAGTCGGCAAGACCGCGATCGTCGAAGGGCTGGCTCAGAAGGTGGTCAACGGAACCGCGCCCGACGTCCTGCACGGACGGCGTGTGCTGACGCTGGACCTGGCGTCGCTCGTGGCCGGCACCAAGTATCGTGGCGAGTTCGAGGAGCGGCTGAAGCGGGTGATGAAGGAGATCGTCACCTCCGGCAACATCATCATGTTCATCGACGAGCTGCACACGATCATCGGCGCCGGCGGCGCCGAAGGGGCGATCGACGCCTCCAACATGCTCAAGCCGGCCCTGTCGCGCGGCGAGCTGCAGTGCATCGGCGCCACCACGCTGGCCGAGCACCGCAAGTACATTGAGCGCGACGCCGCGCTGGAGCGCCGCTTCCAGTCCGTGTTCGTGGACGAGCCCTCGGTGGACGAGACGGTGGAGATCCTCAAGGGGGTCAAGGACCGCTACGCCCAGTTCCACGGCGTCGTCTACACCTACGAAGCGCTGGAGACGGCCGCTTCCCTCTCCGCCCGCTACATCTCCGACCGCCACCTGCCGGACAAGGCGATCGACCTGCTGGACGAATCGGGGTCGCGCAGCCGCATCGACAACAGCGCCCGGCCGAAGGAGCTGGTCAAGCTCGATCAGGAGATCGAGCGGCTGATGGTCGAGAAGACCAACCTGGTCAACAGCCAGAACTACGAGAAGGCGGCCGCGGTGCGCGACAAGGTCGGCCTGCTGCGCCAGCAGCTCGAAAAGCAGGAGCGCGCGTGGGCGCAGACCACGCAGGGCGAGCAGCGGCTGGTGGAGCCGGAGGACATCCAGCGCGTGATCTCCGAGATCACCGGCGTGCCGCTGGCGCGCATCGCGCAGTCGGAGTCGCGCCGCCTGCTGGAGATCGAGAACGAGCTGCACGAGCGCATGGTCGGCCAGGAAGAGGCGATCAGCGTGGTGGCCGCGGCGATCCGCCGGTCGCGCACCGGCCTGTCGTCACCGAAGCGGCCGATGGGTTCGTTCGTGTTCCTGGGCCCGACCGGCGTGGGCAAGACCGAGCTTGCCAAGACTCTGGCGGAGTTCATGTTCGGCGACGAGGAGTCGCTGATCCTGGTCGACATGTCCGACTACATGGAGAAGCACAACGTGTCGCGGCTGGTGGGAGCGCCGCCCGGCTACGTCGGCTACGACGAAGGCGGCATGCTTACCGAGAAGGTGCGGCGCCGGCCCTACAGCGTCATCCTGCTGGACGAGATCGAGAAGGCGCACCCCGACGTGTTCAACATCCTCCTGCAGGTGCTGGAGGAGGGGCAGCTCCAGGACCACCTGGGCCACACGGTGTCGTTCCGCAACACCATCCTGATCATGACCTCGAACGCGGGCGCCCGCGAGATCATCCAGGACGGCTCTCTCGGCTTCCGCACCGAGAAACAGGCGATGCGCTTCGCCGACATCAAGTCCTCGGCGCTGGCCGAGATGAAACGGCTGTTCCGCCCCGAGTTCCTCAACCGCGTCGACGAGGTGGTGGTCTTCCACGCCCTGGAACGCGAGCATCTGGACAAGATCCTGCACCGCCTGATCGGCGAGGTTGGCGAACGGCTCGCGGAACAGAACATCGACCTGCGGGTCAGCCGGCGCGCGCGCGGCTACCTGATCGACAACGGCTCCGACGAGAAGTACGGCGCGCGGCCGTTGCGGCGTCTGATCCAGAAAGAGGTGGAAGACCCACTGTCCCTGGAAATCCTGCGCGGCCGCTTTCTTCCCGGCAGCGGCGTGACGGTCGACGTCAAGGACGATCGGCTGGTGTTCCGCAAGCGGCGCGCCGCCCAGCCGGCCAAAGAGCTCGTCACTACCTGAGTTGACGTACTTCCTCGAACGGGGCGCGCCGGTCACGCGCGTCCTGCGGGTGGCCCTGCTCCTGGCGCTGGCCCTGCCGGCTGCCGCTCAGGATGCCCGCGAACTCTATCAACGAGGCGCCGACGCCTTCGCCGACGGTCTGTTCTCCAATGCGGTGCAGTCGTTCGACACGCTGGCCGAACGCTATCCGGACTCGGAGCTGCGCGCGGACGCCACCTTCCTGCTCGCCCTCGCCCACTACCATCTGGGGCACCATGCGAACTCGTACGACCTGTTGGGGTCGTTCGCCCGGTTGTTCCCGGACTCCGAGCACGTCGCGGTCCTCGGCCACTGGCAGGCGGCCATCCGCCTGGCGCAGGGGCGGGCGACCGAGGCGGTCGAGCGGGCCGAGCGGCAACTGGAGCGCACGGACACACCGCCGGAGTACCGGTGGCGCACCCTGCTGCTGCACGCCACCGCGCTGGAGCAGGACGGCCGCGCGGAGGATGCGGAGCGCGCCTACCTGGCCCTGGTCGACGAACTGCCGGCGTCGCAGCAGGCCGACGCGCTGTTCCGGGCGGGACAGCTCGCCTACCAGGCCGGCCGCTATGCCGAGGCGGCGGAGACCTTCGGGCGCATCGTGCTGGCACACTCGGGCAGCCCCCGCGCGCCGCAGGCGCTGTACGCGCAGGCCGATGCCTCGCTGCTGGCCGGGCAGCCCGCTGCAGCGGCGGAACGCTTCAGCCGGTACCTGGAACTGTTCCCCTCAGGTCCCCTGGCGGGAGCGGCGCTCAGGCGCCTTCCGTTCCTGTACCTGAGCATGAAGGAGTTCGCATCGGCGGCACAGTGGGCCGACGCGGCGCTGGAGGAAGGGCACGCGGCCGACCTCGCCGCCCGGCTCCTTCTGGTCAAGGGTGAGGCGGCGCTGCAGCTCGGCGACCCGGCGGGCGCGGTCACCGAGCTGACGGCAGCGCTGGGCGGCGGCCTCGATCCGGGCGATGCGCAACGGGCCGACTACTACCTCGCGCTTGCCTATCTGCAGACCGGTCAGCGGGTGCCGGGGCTGGAGTCGCTGCAGGCTGCCGGTGACGGGCCGGACGCCGGCGTGGCGGCGCGCGCCGTCCTGAACCGTGCCTACCTGCTGATCGAGGACGGAGCGCTGGACGAGGGCGCGACGGCGCTGGAGGACTTCGCGGAGCGGTTTCCCAATCACCCGCGCATCACGGAGGCGCTGCAGATCCTGGCGCAGACGCGGGAGGCGCTGGAGGACACGGAGGCGGCGCTCGACGCCTGGGAACGGCTGTGGCGGGTGGCGGAGGCAACGGACTCGACCGCCATGCTGGCTGCCGCCGGTCCAGGGGACGTGTCGATGGCCGGGCTGCTGCGCGTGGCCGATGCCGCGGTCGCCGTCGACCAGGACAGGCGCGCGCTCCAGGTACTCGCGGATCTGCGGAAGTTCGGCTCGGCTCCCGAGTCGCTGGAGGCGATCTATCGCATCGGCCGCATCTACGGCGCGCGCGGCGAGCACAGGCGCGCCGCCAAGTTCTACCGGGAGGTCGTGGACGCCGGCCCGTCGGGGGAGCTCAAGTGGCGTGCCCGCCTCGCTCTGGGAGCGGAGCTGTACAACGCCGGAGCGTACGAAGAGGCGCTGATCTACCTGCGCGACGGGCACGGCGCCAGCGTCTGGGAACCGTATCGCCACTTGGCGCTGGGTCGCGTGTACTACCGGCTGCGGCGGTCGGACGAGGCGAACACCGCTCTGGCGGTGGCGGCGCAGGCGCCCGATGCGGCGGTCGCGGTCGAATCCTCCTACCTGTATGCCGCCGCCCACTATCAGGGCGGACGATACGATCCGGCGCGCGACGCGTACCTGGCATTCGCGGAGCGGTTTCCCGCGGCTGCCCAGGTGCCGTCGGCGTTCTACCGCGCCGCCCTCAGCGAACTGCGCATGGACCGGCCCGATCAGGCGCGTGATCTTCTCGTCACCGCCCTCGGGACCATCGAATCGCGGGAAGTCCGCGCGGGACAGGGAGTGGCGGCGGGGCAGGCCGGCGCCGGGACCGGCGGCGTCGACCTGGCGCACGAGGTCCTGTACATGCTGGTGGAGGGTGCGCTCCTCGCCGGCAGCACGGACGAGGCGGGGGCCGCCCTGGAGAAGCTGCGGCAGCGGGCGCCGGCCGGCCTCATGGCGGCGGAAGCGGGTCTGCGGTACGGGGAATACCTGATCGCGCACGGCCAGGAGGAAGCGGGCCTGCAGGTCCTGCAGCAGGTCGCGGCGGACGCCGGGGAGGACGGGCCCGGACGGCGGGCGCTGTCGTCCGCGGCGACGGCGGCGGAGGCGCTCGGCCGCCACGCCGACGCCGCCGATCTCCACTGGCGTACGCTGTTGGCCGCCCACGACACCGGCCTTCGCGAGCGGGCGCTCGACGGGTTGCGCGCGAGCCTTCAGGCGATCGGCGCGGCGAGCGCCAGGCGCTACTATCTGGTTGCCGCGGTTTCCGACGAGGCCACGCTGCCCGCCGAGGTACGCGCTCGCGTGCTGTACGACTACGCGATGCTGATCCAGCCGGACCAGCCGCGCGACGCCGTCTCGATCCTGGAGGAGGCGCTCCCCGATCTGAGCCCGGGGCCGGAACGGGACGACGGGTACTTCCTGCTCGCCGAGCGTTACCGGCAGGACGGTGAGCCGCAGCGCGCGATCGATGCCTATCGCGTGGTTTCGGAGGTCGCGGTGGCCGGCGGCGGCAGGCAGGCGGAGGCGCACCTGCGCCGGGCTCAGCTCATGGTGGAGACCGACGGCGAACAGGCGGCCGCCGACGAGCTTGCGAACGTGGCGCTGCGGTTCCCCGGCGAGGTCGAGGTCGCTGCCGAGGCGCTCTATTACGCCGTGGGGCTATGGCGGAACAACGGCGCGGAACGGGCAGCCAACCGCCTGCAGGACCGGCTGTACGAACGCTACCCGGACAGCGAGTGGGCGGAGCGCCTGCGCAAGGAGCGGCGGGGCTCGGAAGGCTGACGGCCGCCGGCCGGGCGTAAGGTGGGGATGGGCCGAAAGCGGAGCCGTTCGCCGCGCGCCGTCCTCGGCAGGCGACGGTTTCGGGGCGCTATTCCCGGGAGCGCTGCTGCCGGGCACGGCGCTGCAGAAGCACGGCCCGGTAGCCGCGCCGGCGCCGGTCCTGCCGTTTCACCATCCCGGTCGCGGCGCCTCCACTCGAAGAGTGCTGCCCACGCGAAGCATCCCGCTCACCTGGCGAGCGCTGCTCACGCAGTGAGCGCAGCGCCCGGTCGACGGGGGTGCTCGACCCGATCAGGAGCAGACGGCCCTCGGGCGCCAGCAACGCGTCCACGGCTTCGGGTATCCATCGCCACCAGGGGCCGTCGGTCTCGCCGTGCGTGGCGACCACGGCGCTGTAGCGCGCGCTGCAGCGCGGAAGGGGTCCCGTGGCGCCGGCGATCGAGGGAGCGTGCAAGCCGGCGGCGGCGACGCCGTGGTGCCGAAGGTTGTGGCGGGCGGTCTCGATCTGCAGGAGGTCGCGGCTGCCGACGGTTATCGCCGGCCACGCGCCTTCCGTCGCTGCCAGGCCACACGCGGTGAGCCCCTGCCCCGGATTCCAGATCAGCACGCGCGGACCCAGGGCACCGGCGCACACCAGCGGCTCGGCGGCGCGCAGGGAGTAGGGGACGGCATCGAAGTCCGGCAGTCCCCAGGCCGTCTGCAGCCGCACGGCCTGCCCGCCGTAGCGGAACTCCGCGTCGCCCCGAAGGTAGGCGGAAAGCTCGTCCTGGCCGGGTGGAGGGTCGCCGGGTGCGGCCATGGCCGTCTCGGCCACGAGGACCGTATGCGCCCTCAGCTCGCGCCGGTGCAGGATGCGCGCGCGCCCCTGCAGGGCTCGCTCGACCACGTCCTGCCGTGGCCGGATCACGACCAGGGCCAGATGGCCCTCCGGAGCCGCGGCGGCCGCCTGGCGCACCAGCAGGCGGAGCACGGGTTCACCGACCTTGGCCGGCAGATTGGCCGCGATCAGGTCGAACGGGCCGCGGGCCGCAGGAACCCCCAGACAGCCGATCGCGGCGGCGCGGGATCCGTCATTCTCCCGTGCGTTGAGAGCGCTGACGGCGACCGCCAGCGCGTCTCGGTCGCTCAGGATGACGTGCGCGCGCGGCCACAGACGCGACAGCGCCACCCCGATGACCCCGCTTCCGGAGCCCAGGTCCAGCGCGCGCCGAACCGGCAGGTCACCGAGACGTTCGGCGATCGTATCCAGGAGCGCGCGCGTGCCGGTATCGATGTCGTCTCCGCTGAACAGCGACTGCGACAACCAGAACTGCAGGTCTCCCCCGGCCCAGGGAAGGACGACCCGCTTGTGCAGCAGCCCGTGCGCCCGCAACGCGGCAGCCGACGGTGCTCCCTCTCCAGGGGGCTCGACGGGGGCTGCGCGGTCGCCGGTGATGGGTGGGTCAGGCCCGTTCGACGTACGCGCCCGTGGTCGTGTTGACGACGATGCGGTCGCCGGTCTTGATGAACAGCGGGACCTGCAGCGTCAGGCCGGTCTCCGTGGTGGCCGGCTTGGTGGCGCCCGTGGCGGTGTCGCCGCGTTCGGCGTGCGGCGCGTCGGTCACCTCCAGCTTCATCTTCAGCGGAAGCTGCACCGCGAGCGGATCCTCTCCCCACATCAGCACCTGATAGGACTCGCCCTCCTTCAGGAAGCGGGTGACGCTCTCATCGACGCTGGCTGCGGGAACGTTGAACTGATCATAGGAACCGACATCCATGAACACGAGGTAGTCGGCATCCGAGTACAGATACTGCGCGTCCCGCGCCTCCACGTCGGCTTCCTCGACCGTCTCATGCGACTTGATCACTTCGCGGATCACCTGTCCGGTGCGTGCGTGCTTGAGCTTCAGCCGGACGAATGCCGATCCCTTGCCCGGATTGACGAACTCGCGATCGGTGACCAGGTAGGGGTCTCCCCGGAACAGCACGTGTATTCCCTTGTCGATAGCGCCTGCTTTCATTTCGCCTTGAACCGCCCGGACCCTATCACAGCCGGAGCGCCCAATCACAGCCGGAGCGCATGGTGCAGCGGAAAGGGGATCACCTGGCTGATCTCCTGCCGCCGATCGAGCGCCATGATCAGCCGTTCCACGCCGAGCGCCACGCCGGCGCAGATCTCCGGGCCGCCACGTACCTCATCGGCCATCGCCCGGTCGGGGGGGTGAAGGATCATGGCGATGCGACGCTTGCGTGCATCCTCCCCCTCGATGACCCGAGCCAGCCGTTCGGCGTCGGTCTCTTCCTGAAAACAGTTGGCGACTTCCAGTCCCCGCGCGTACAGTTCCCATCGCCGGCAGTACGGGGTATCCGTGATCGGCTGCGCGAAGGTGGGCACGCGGCGCGGATACTCGTAGACGACCGTACCGCGGTCGTCGGGCAGGCCCGGCTCCACCGCCGCCAGCCAGACGCGGTTGAATACCTGCTCCCAGGTGTCGTCGCCGGCGGTGCGCACGCCCGCCGACTCCGCCGCGCGACGGAAGCGGTCCCGGTCGTCGACGGCGTCCAGATCGATCCCGGAGGCCCGCAACACGGCGTCACGTACCGTGATGCGGTCGAACGGGACCGGCAGCGGAGCCTCGGCCGGCAGCGACGACACGAGCCGTTCCAACCGGGCCACCTCGGTCAGATACTCGCTGCCGGGCGAATACCACTCCAGCATGGTGAACTCCGGACTGTGCGTACGGTCCAGCTCGGCGCCGTTGCGGAACGCGGGGGCGAGCTGGAAGATCGGCCCCGAGCCCAGGGCGATGAGCCGGCGCATGTGGCGTTCCGGCGACGGGCTCAGGTACAGCGGCAGACCTTCGTCCCGGGCGCTATCCGTTCCCGGGCGATGCAGCCGCGTCGCGAACACCTCGATGGCAGGCTCCGGCAGCAGCGTGGGCGAAGCGAGCGGCGTGCTCACCTCGAGGTAGCCGGCGTCGGCGAAGAAGGCGCGGATGGCCGCCAGGATCCGGGTGTGCCGGAGCGAGCGAGCAAGCGGCGATCCCGTCATGGAGGGGTTTCTCCGCACAGCAGACTCCTATCGCCCCGAGGATCGTCGCCTTCGGCTCCGTTCTTCGGCCCATCCCCACCGGTATAGAAGTGGGGGGGGGGGGGGGGGGGGGGGGGGGGGGGGGGGGCGGGGGGGAGAAGGGGGGGGGGGGGAGAGGAGAGGGAGTTGTGGTGGGGGGGGGGGGGGGGGGGGGGGGGGGGGGG
>JAPPKD010000281.1:15294-25286 GCA_028820215.1 Spirochaetaceae bacterium
CCCCCCCCCCCCCCCCCGCCCCCGCCCCCCGGCCCCCCCCCCCCCCCCCCCCCCCCGCTCCCCCCCCCCCGCCCGCCCGGGCGGCGCCCCCCCCCCCCCCCCCCCACTTCTATACTCCCGCGTCCGGCCACCCTGGGTGGCTACGCACCTTACTGCCATCTGCGCATGAACCTCGATATCTTCGTCCTCGGCACCGGTGGCATGATGCCGCTGCCGGGCCGCGGCCTGACCTCCGTGCTGGTGCGACGCGAAGGCGACCTGCTGCTGTTCGACTGCGGCGAGGGCACGCAGATCGCGTT
The DNA here is from genome assembly GCA_028820215.1 of Spirochaetaceae bacterium. Next base: position 15,594 of record JAPPKD010000281.1, read on the forward strand.
CCGCCGCCTCAACCTGAAGTGGAAGAAGATCACGAGCATCTTCATTTCTCACACGCACGCGGACCACGTCACCGGACTGCCGGGAATGCTGTCGCTGTCGTCGCAGGTCGACCGGTCGGAGCCGCTGTACATATACGGCCCCCCGCGCATCAGGCAGTACGTCGAGCAGACCCTGCGCGTGCTGGATATCTACATCAACTACGAGATCATCGTGCACGAGTTCTACGACGACGTCACCGTCGTGGAGGGTGACGGATACCGCGTCGACTCGGTGCGCGTACGGCACACCAAGCCCTGCCTGGGTTACCGGCTGGTGGAGGAGTCTCGTCCCGGACAGTTTCATCCCGAGCAGGCGGTCGCCGCCGGCGTTCCGCGCGGACCGCTGTGGTCGACGCTGCAGCGTGGCGAAGCGGTGACGCTGGATGACGGTACCGTGGTGGAACCGGAGACCGTGGTAGGGCCGCCGCGCCCCGGACGCACCTTCAGCTTCGTCACCGACACGGCGGCCTTTCCCGGCTTGGCCCCGTTCGTGGCCGGATCCGACCTGCTGATCTGTGAAGGCATGTTCTGTGCCGACCTTGCCGCCGACGCCGGCGCCAAGAAGCACCTCACCGCGCAGCAGGCGGGCCGAATCGCCCGCGCGGCCGGGGTGGGACGCATGGGACTGATCCACTACAGTCCGCGCTACACCGAGCGCGACCTCCGGCAGCTTGTCGGCGAGGCACGAGCGGAGTTCGCGGAGTCATTCCTGACTCGTGATCTGCAGGAGTTGAGCGTGCCGTACCGGGAGTGACGCTCCCGGCCCGCTGGAACGGTGGGCGCTCAGTCCGAGTCGTCGCGACCGGCACGAAGTTCCCGAACCTCGCGCCGCAGGTCGTCAATCGCCGAGCGAATGGCACGCAACTCCCGCTCGATGCCGGCCGGAAGCATGACGGCGCCCGGCTCCGGATCTCCCGCACCGTCCTCCCGTCCGGGTTTCGTCAGCTCGGCCGCCAGCGGCAACGGGCCGGCGGTGCCGGCGACCGACAGCGACCAGCGCTTGACCCAGACTCCACCGCCGGCGTCGATGGCTCCTGCGGGTTCGGAGGCGCGGTCCCTGTCCGCTAGGTGTGGGCTGTCCGCTCTGTGCGGGTCGGCAGCGTGTGGCATGTCCGGAGCGTCGCCGGGGCCGTTCCCCGGTCGGCGGCGTCCTCCAGTATGAGCCCGCCGCCCGCTGTGGTGTCAACGGAAACCGGTCGCACCTCCGCCCTCAACGCGGGCCGGGCCCGTGCCGACCATCAAGAGGGTAGGGGGCACAACGGTAGGGATGGGAATGCTTCGCGGTCTGTCGTGCGCGGTCACCGCCTACTTCGTGTACACCGTCCTGAACCTGGTGACCGTCGCTATCGCGATGGACCGCATGCAGGAGCACCGGGAAGCGCTGCAACGGAACGTGGAGGCGCTGAAGGAGGTCAACCAGCACCTGCAGGCGGAGTTCGACGCGCTGTCCACCAGCCCCGATCTGATCAGGCTGTACGCGCGGGATCTCGGCCTGTATGCGCCCGGCGAGCGGGTGATCCGCCTGCAGGGTACCGGCGAACGACTCTCGTTCTACGAAGCGGGCGCCGTGGTGACGGAGAGCGAGCCGCCGAAGGCGCCCCGCCTGGCGTTTCTTCTGGCCGGCCTGGCCGTGGGAGGGCTGCTCTATGGGCGACTCAGGTTCCGTGAACGATCGCAGGGCGATGAACGATCGCAGGGCGATGGACGATCGCAGGGCGATGGACGATCGCGGGGTGATGGACGATCGCGGGGCGATGAACGCGCGCGCGGCCACCGTGCTGCCCGCACGTCACCGCGGCGTCATGCCGATCTGCTGCCGCGTGCTGCGTCGTGGCGGGCTGGCGATCCTGCCCGGTGACACGATCTACGGCCTGATCGGTGCCGCCCCCGCGGCCGAGGCGCGCATCCGGCGGACCAAGAGCCGGGCGGAAGACCGGCCGCTCCTTGTCCTGATCCCCGACCGGACCTGGCTCTGGCGCTGCGGGGCAGCGGGCGAGCCTCCGGAACGCCTGTTGGAGTACTGGCCGGGAGCGCTGACCATCGTGCTGCCGTGTGCCGGCGGTGGGACCGTCGGGGTGCGAGTGCCGGACGATCCGTTCCTGTGCCGGCTGGCGCGCTGCGTGGGCGCGCCGCTGTTTTCGACCAGCGTCAACCGATCGGGGCTTCCCCCGCTGTCACGGGTGAGCCAGATCGTGGCCGCGTTCGGTGCATCGGTGGACCTGATCGTCGACGCGGGCGAGCTCGGCTCTCCGGTGCCGTCGACCGTGGTCGATGCCACGACGCGGCCCTGCCGGCTGCTCAGGCAGGGTTCGGTCGATCTGCCCGCGGAGGTGCTGGCCCGTCCCTGAGGCCGCCCGTCTCCCGAAGCTGCTCAGCCGCCGGCCCGGGAGCTGACGCCCGCCGCCACGGCAGCCAGCAGGGAAGGCATCAGGTGCCGGTAGTGGGACAGGAATACCTGTTGAATGCCGAAGAAGCGGCGTTCCAGCTCGGCGCTGGCGCGGCCCACGTACCGGAAGTGCCACGGTTCGTACCGATAGCCGGTGACGTCCTCCAGCCCCTGCGGATAGGAGAGCGAGAATCCGAAGCGCCAGGCATTGGCCAGCACCCACTGTCCCTCGTGCGTTTCCCCGTAACCCAGGTCGATGCTTCCGAAGTCGACGGCCGTTCCGAGCTGATGCTGGGAGTGGCCGGGTCTCGCAACCAGGGTCGACGCCTGATCCAGGCCAAGTTGCTCCACGTTGTAGTCGAACAGGAAGTCCTGGCGGGCGTAGGAGCGATAGGCAGAAGAAATGGTCACGTCGGTGCCGGCCAGGCGCGCCGCCGCCGTCATGGCGGCCAGGTCGGGCAGGACGAAGGCCCGCAGGGTCATGGACGGCCGCGTGACCGTGAGGCCCCGGCCGTCGAGATCGACCAGGTCGACAGGCCGGTAGTCCTCGGCGAGCGCGTGCTCCTTGTCGACCAGCACCAGCAGGTCGGCCGGCTGATCGAGCGTCTTGGCCATCAGGTCCAGGAACACGGCCGGCTCGGCAAGGATCCGCTCCTGCACGGATTCCGGGAGCGGCTCGATCAGAGCCGTCAGCTCCTCCAGCGTGACACCGAATGCCGCGTGCAGCGGCGCCGGCTCCTCCGGTCCCGCGCAGGCTGACAGCGTGACCACGGCCGCCAGGGCCATCGCCAACGCCCTCCCACGCCTCGTTTGACAGATCCGGGTGCGGGGGCACACCGGGCCGCCGAGGCCGAACCCTGTGCGGCGGCCGGTCAAAGGATGATCTCTACGACCTGTTCCATCGTGCCCACCGGATGGAAGCTGATGCCGCGCCGTACGCGTTCGGGAATGTCGGCGATGTCCACCTCGTTCGCCCGCGGGACGATGATGTCACGGATACGGTTGCGCTGGGCGGCGATCACCTTCTCCTTCAGTCCGCCGATCGGCAGCACGTCGCCCACCAGCGACAGCTCGCCGGTCATGGCCAGCGAGCGGGACAGCCGTGCCCGGCACGCCAGCGACAGCAGCGCCGACGCCATGGTGATTCCCGCCGACGGCCCGTCCTTCGGGGTGGCTCCGGCCGGGATGTGCACGTGGATCCGTTGCTGGTCGAAGAACGCGTCATCGATGCCGAGCCGCCGCGCCGCCTGACGGGTCCAGGAGTAGGCGATGCTGGCCGACTCCTGCATGACGTCGCCCAGTTGCCCGGTCAGTCTGAAGCCGCTGGCGCCCTTGGTCGCCACCGCCTCGACGGTCAACACCGCGCCGCCAAGCGGCGTCCACGCCAACCCGGTGGCGGTGCCGACGCGCATGGAGCGCCGCCGGTCGTGGTCCCGGAACAAGGGCTTGCCGAGGTAGTCGCCGACCTGATCGCGGTCGATCACGAAGCGCGCGCCGTCGGCCGGGCTTCCGTTGCCCGAAGCCGTGTCCGTGTCCGAGGCCGGACCGGTCTCCACCACCGTGCGGGCGATCTTGCGGTGGATCTTGTCCAGCGCCTTCTCGAAGTTGCGTACGCCGGCCTCACGGGCATAGCCGTCGGCGATCTTCAGCAGCGCGGCGCGCCGGTAGCGCACCGAGCCGCGGTCCAGTCCGGCGCGGGAGAGCGACTTGGGGATGATGAAGCGGCGGGCGATCTCCAGCTTCTCGGTGTCGATGTAACCGGAGAGGCGGATCATCTCCATGCGGTCCAGCAGCGGCGCCGGGATCGTGTCCTGGGTGTTGGCGGTGGCGATGAACAGCACGTCGGAGATGTTGAACGGCAGGTCGAGATAGTGGTCGCGGAACGCCGCGTTCTGCTCGGGGTCGAGCACCTCCAGCAACGCCGAGGACGGGTCACCCTGGAACGACATGCCGAGCTTGTCGATCTCGTCGATCATGAACACCGGGTTGCGCGTTTTCACGATGCGCAGTCCCTGGATGATCTTGCCCGGCATGGCCCCCACGTAGGTGCGGCGGTGGCCCTTGATCTCGGCCTCGTCACGCATGCCGCCCACGGAGAAGCGGAAGAACTCGCGGCCCAGGGCGCCGGCGATGGAGCGGCCGATCGAGGTCTTGCCGACACCGGGCGGACCCACCAGCCCCAGGATCGAGCCGCGACTCCCGGGGTTGAGCGTGCGCACCGCCAGGTACTCGAGCATCCGCTCCTTGACGTCGTCGAGCCCGTAGTGGTCGGCGTCGAGCGCGGCGGCGGCGCGCTTCAGGTCGATCTCTTCCGGCGCGGGGTCCGCCCACGGCAGCGTGGCGATCGTGTCCAGGTAGTTGCGCGTGACCACGAACTCGGCCGAGCTGGGATCCATGAGCGCGAACTTCTCCAGCTCGTCCGACACGCGCTCGGCCACCTCGCCTTCGAGCTGGAGCGATTCGAAGGCTTCCTTGAAGCGCTGGTACTCGTCGCTCTTGGCATCGACCGCCATGCCGAGCTCGGCCTTGATCGCCTTCAGCTCCTCCTTCAGGAAGTACTGCCGCTGGCTCTTGGAGATCTTCTCTTCCAGCTCGCCCTGGATCCGCTTCTGGATCTTCAGCAGTTCCTGCTCCTTCTTGATGAAGACCAGCACCTGTTCCATCCGCTCGCGCACGTCCAGCTCCTCCAGGACGAGCTGCTGCTGTTGGCGGTCGATGTTCAGGATCGACGCCAGGAAGTCCGCGATCTTCCCCGGCTGGTCGATGTTCACCATGTTCAGCCGCATCTCTTCGGAGAACAGCGGGTTGCCCTCGGATACCTGCTTCATCTCCGAGATCAGCGCCCGCGCCAGGGCCTGCACCTCGTCACTGTCGAGGTTCGTGTCGTCCAGAGGCTGTACGGCAGCCACCAGCGGAGGGCCGGCGTCCAGGACCTTCGCGATCCGGAAGCGGGTGATGGTGGAAATGAACACGTTCAGCCCACCGTCGGGCAGATTGATCTTGCGGACGACCTTGGCGGCCGTTCCCACCCCGTGCAGCCGGTCGGGCGCGGGCTGTTCGTCATCCACGTCGCGCGTCAGCACCAGCCCGAGGAACCCACCGAGCTCCAGCGCGGCGCCGACGGTCGCGGTCTGGGCGCCGGGCGATGCCACCAGGGGCGTCAGCATGCCGGGGAAGATCGGCTTGCCGGTCAGGGGCAGTACGACCATGCGGTTGGGGAGCGTGCGTGCCGCGGGGACGACCTGCCCTGGCGGAAACGGCGGCATGCATGCAAGGTAGGGAACTTGTCGCTGACACGCCAACCTCCTCGCCCGCACACCGCTGCCGTGGGCAGCGCTGTGCGCCCAGCCGTGCCTTCCCATAGGAGCTTGTCGCTGACGCGCCAACCTCCTATGGTGCGGAATCGCTCGTGCCCGTGCCCTGACGCGCCGCCACCTCGTCTCGCCGGCTCTCGTTCTGCGCACGACTCCGGTCGGCGAGATCAACCGGCTGGTAACGTTCCTCAGCCCTTCGTTCGGGCTGGTGCGCGCGATGGCGTACGGGGCCGCCAAGACGACCAGCCGCCTGCGCCTGACCACGCTGCTGTTCATGCACGCCGACCTGCGCCTGTATCGCGATCCGGTCAAGGATCAGTACAAGATCACGGAGATCACCTGCCGCGACGAGTTCGGGGGCATTCGCGCCAGCGTGCCGCGCTACTTCGCGGCATCTCTGTGGGCGGAGGTGGTGCTCCGGTCGCCCGGCGCGGCGGATCCGGCCGATCTGTACGGGTTGCTGCTCGGCTGCCTGCTGGCGCTGCATTCGTCCGACCGGGACGCACAGCGCGCCCTGTCCGTCCAGTTCATCTGGCGCTACCTCGGCTACTCCGGCCTGCAACCCGAGCTGCACGTCTGTGCGGCGTGCGACCGGGCGCTGCCGCCGTCGGTACCCGGTTACCTGTCCGATCGGTACGGCGACATGCGTTGCGAAGACTGCTCGTCTCCCGCCGATGCGGCGTTCAGCCCGGGCGCGCGCGCCTACCTCAGCCACACGGAACGGCTCACCCCGGACCGGGCCGCGGCGGTGCGCCTGCAGGACGACCGCGGGCTGGCCAGCGTCATGTACCGCATGGTGCAGCGCGCGCTCGATGCGCCGCTGACGGCACTGCAGTCCGGCATGGGCGTTCTGTGATGGCGCGCGTCTTCTTCGGCCTGCCGGTGCCGGACGGCGCACGGGACCGCCTGGCGGCGTGGCGCTCGGCGGTCGGCGCGGAGCTGCCGGACGCGCGGCTGATCGCCCCGGCCGATGTGCACGTGACGCTGCACTTCGTCGGCGAGGTGGATGACGAGGAGGCGGGCAGGCTGAGTGGGATCTGCCGGGAGGTCGCCGGGCAGGCGGCACCGGTGGCGGCGACGTTCACGGGGCTGGGGTTGTTGCCGTCGCCTTCACGGCCCCGCGTGGTGCATCTCGGCGTGGAGGACGGCGCCGACGAGCTGGGCACGCTGGCAAGGGCGCTCCGCCTGCGGCTTGGCGCGAGCGAGGGCCGGAGGTTCCTGGCCCACGTCACCCTGGCGCGCGTCCGCCGCGTTCCGCGGCAGGCGGGGGAACGCCTCTGCCGGCTGCGTCTGCCGCCGGCGCGCGGCACGTTCCGTTCGCTGGTGCTCTTCCAGTCGGAGTTGCTCCCGGGGGGCGCGGCCTACCTTCCGCTGCAGACGGCCGACCTGGGCGGCGCCGCGTGAACGGGGACGCCGCCCGCGGCTGGACGCTGCCGAGCGCCGAGTCCTCCACGGTCCGCGCGCTGGCCGGCCGGCACACCCTGGATCCGCTCCTTGCGGCGGTGCTGGTGCGACGCGGCATCACGGCGGCGGCGGATGTGGATGCGTTTCTCGGGCGCGGCCCGCTGCCGTCGGTTCGGATCGACGGCATGCCGGCGGCGGTGGAGCGTATCGGCCGCTGCGCGGGCCAACAGGTGTTCGTGTACGGCGACCCGGACGTGGACGGCATCGCCGCGACGGCGATCATGGTCGAGCTGCTTCGCCGGGCAGGCGCGCAGGTGCGATGGCGGATTCCGCCGGGCGGACGCCACGGCGTGCCCGACGGCGGGGCGCGGGAGGCTCTCAACGCCGGTGCGGCGCTCGTGGTCTGCGTGGACTGCTCGATCGGGCCGGCAGAGGCTCGGGAAGCGACCCGGAGCGGCATCGACGTGCTCGTCGTCGACCATCACCCGCCGTTCGAGTCGCTGCCGGAGACGGCGCTGGTGGTCAATCCCGCGCTCTCGGAACGAAGGGGGTCGGATGTCCTGGCAGCCGGGGCGGTCGCGCTGAAGCTCGCCGAGGCGGTGCGTCAGGCGCAGGAGAGGGGCGGCGCGGACCCCGTGGCCGCCGCGCAGCTTCCCTATGATCTGGCGATGCTCTCAACGCTCGCCGATCGCATGCCGCTCACCGGCGAGAGCCGGCGAATCACCGCTCTCGGGCTCGACATGCTGGCTCGATCCGACCGTCCGGGGCTTCTGGAGCTGTGGCTGCGGGTGGGACGCTCCGTGCCGGTGCCCACCGCCAATCAGGTCAGCCGCACCCTGAATCCCGTGATCGGCTCGGCCGCCCGTTACGGCGAGGGCGATCACGCCGTGCAGTTGCTGGTGAGCCGGGAGCGGGGCGAGTGCGCGGAGTTGTCGGATCGCATGCAGGAGCTTGATGCGCGCCGCAGGCGAGAGAGCGGGGCTGCCTGGAACCGGCTGCTGCCCGGTGCGCGCCGACTCGCGCGCGAGCGCCCGGAGGCGTGCTGTCTGGTCGTCGACGACCGGGAACTGGCGCGGGGACTCACCGGACCGCTCGCCTACCGACTGAGCCGCCTTCTGGACCGGTCGGTGGCGGTCGTCGCCCACGATGACGGCTCCATCTCCGGCTCCATCCGCAGCCCCGACAGTGGCGCGAACGCGCTGCTGCTCCTGGCCGACGCGGACGGCCTGCTCACTTCGCGCGGCGGCCACCGAAGCGCCGGCGGCTTCATGGCGCCTGCGGAGGCGCTCACCGAGTTGCGCCGGCGCTGGTCCGGCCCGCGCCCCGGCGCCGCGCGCGGCAGGCGCGACCCGGCGCGGGTGTTGGATGCCGAGGTTCCGGCCCGTGAGTTGACGCCGGCACTGGACCGACTCGTCGCGGCGGTCGAGCCGACCGGCATCGGCAACGGGCCGCTGGCGCTCAGGACGCGCGGACTCGAGGTGTCGGAGGTAAGCCTGTTCGGCCGTGCCTCCGAGCACTGCAGGCTGTTGCTGGATGCCGGAGCGTATCGATGGCCGGCGCTGTATTGGGGCGCCGGCCCCCGGGCAGGAGAGTTCGCCACGGGCGACACCGTGGACGTGGTGTACCGGCTGGAACCGGATTACTCGGACGGCGAACGCCGGCTGCATATGGTTGTGCTCGACCTGTGCCGATGATGAAGGGTGACACGCGGTTTGACACGACTGCGTCTCGCGCTATCATGACGGACTGCGGAGTTGTTCGGCGCTGCGCCGGCGGCCCGCGAAGGAGGATCGAGTCATAGCGTTCGTACAAGTCGGTGAAGAGGAGCTACTCGAGAAGGCGCTGAAGCGATTCAAGAGGATCGTCGAGAAGGAAGGGATCGTCCGCGAGTGGAAACGGCGCGAGTACTTCGAGAAGCCGTCGACCGTTCGCAACAAGCGGCGCAAGGCGATGGAGCGCAAGCGCCTGAAGAAGCTGCGCAAGATCCAGACCCAACAGAAGCGCTGAGCACACCAGGCGCGACCGGAGAGCGATCCGCTCGGCCGGTCGGTAGCCGTTGCGGCCCCTGCTTGACGGGGAGCCGCCAGCCACGGTATTCTAATCGTCAGACAAGAAGACGCAGGGTAGAGCAGTTGGCAGCTCGTCGGGCTCATAACCCGGAGGTCGCAGGTTCGAATCCTGCCCCTGCTATTTCTCATCGCAGTGCGGTCGGCCCTGCCAGAATCACCCGGCTGCGTCGCGGCGGGTACCCGACATCACCACGATGCCCCGTTGCCGGCGGTCGCGCGTCGGAACCTGTCGGCAATCGATCTGCCGGCAGTTGGAGCACCTTAACCGGGATTTCCAAGCCCCGGATCTCTGTACGGGAAAAGTAGCGGCGAAGGGACTCGAACCCCTGACCCAGCGGATATGAGCCGCTTGCTCTACCAACTGAGCTACGCCGCCATGCGCTTGAGGTAAGCGCACTCGGGACGCGATGTCAAGCTCAGGTCCAATCGAGGAAATTGCGCTGTAGGGGTCTCTGTCGGCCGATTCGGGTCGGAGGGACGA
>JAPPKD010000007.1 GCA_028820215.1 Spirochaetaceae bacterium
GCCCATCTCGAACGGCGCGATGGCGTCGAACTTGCGGCCGAGGTGCTGTTCCAGCGCTCGGGCGGCCACGGTCTCCTCCTCGCCGCCGGCCAGTTTCTCGTGGCTCACCATCGGCGATCCCATGCCCCCGACAGCCACCAGCAGGTCGTCGTCGGCGATCTCGTCAGGCTCGATGACGCGCACCCGGCCGCCAGACCGCATCACCTGCAGCACCCGCAACCGCCCCAGGTAGGGGTTGCCGCCGCCGCCGGTTCCCAGCACCGCCGCGCCGAGAGCGATCGGCGCCAGATCAGGCTCAGTGATCTCCCACACAGCACCCCTCCAGGAAGCGCCGGCAACCGCCGAGCACACCGCTTAGCAGCAGCTCGAATTGGCCGTCGGGCCATTCGACTTCGGGCCGCTCGGCCTTCCAGCCGATGATGACCATGCTTCGGATCAGCTCGAACATCGGCACCAGGCTGAGGTCGTCATCGCTGATGGGGCGCACGGCTCGATAGCTGCGCAGAAAGGCGGCAGCGGCCTCGTCGAAGTCGGGTGCGGCTCGCGAGTGATACATGGCGACTGCGATGTCGTATTGGTGCCAGCCGAAGCCGGCGTCATCGAAGTCGATGACCGCGAGCTGGCCGTCGCTGACCAGCAAGTTCGCGAGGTGCAGGTCGGCATGGATCATGCTGAACGCGCGCTCGGGCTCGCCATAGCGATCCAGTGCTGCCCGGCAGGCATCTCGGGCTGCCACCAGCAACCCGCGCTCGCCGGCCGTCAGCTTGGGATGCTCCCAGAACGGCCCCCAGAAGGGGTTGGCACCGACCAACCCGCCGAGATCCAGTCGATGGCGTTGGAATGAAGCTGGCGGGGTCCACGACGTCGCCTGATTGTGCATCGCAGCCATCAGGCCGCCGAGCTGGCCGAAGGGCACCGCAATCTCTGCCAGCGCGTCGTTCGTGCCGCCGGCCTGTGTCAGCAGGACGCCGACAATCTCCCCGTCGGCCCACAGATTCAACCCGGCGTTGCGGATCTCGCCGGAACCCATCTCCACCGGTACGAAGTAGCGACCGTCGGGGGTGCTGACCGGTGTCGGGACGGAGATGCCCGAGTCGTGCAGCGCTGCCAGCCAGACGCGCTCAGAGTCGAGTTCGGATGCGGTGTGATAGCCAGGTCGGTGCAGCCGCAGCACATAGGCCTGCCGCGAGCCAGCTTCGACAGCCCGGAACGTGATGTTCTCGCTCACGCCGACCAGCTCGAGACGGGCCGTTTCCACGCCGAACGCGTCGAGCGCTTGGTGCGCCGCGCTGAGCCAGCGTTTATCCATCGATGTCGTCGATCACCGAGTCGAAGGCAGCCAGAAACTCCTCTGCGTGTGACTGCTGAAGCACCAGCGGGGGCCGGACCTTCAGCACGTTGGCGAATGCTCCGGCGTTCGAGGCGAGAATGCCCCGGTCCTTTAGCCGGTCAGTGAATTCAACCGCTCGCGCGCGGTCCGGAACCAGTCCGTCCCCGGGTTCCACCATCTCCACACCGAGGAACAGGCCGTGGCCCCGAACGTCGGCCATCCACGCGCAGTGCTCGGCCCGTTCAGCCAGCGCCGCCTTCAGCCCGAAACCGAGTTCAGCGACGCTGGCGGCCAGCCCTCGCTCTTCGATCTCGTCGATGACGGCATGACCGACGGCAGCCTGCAGCGGGCTCGCCGCATAGGTATTGAAATAGCGGGTCGCTGCGCGGAAACGTTCGACGAGTTCCCGGCTGGAGACGGTGGCCGCCAGCGGTAAGCCGTTGCCCATCGGCTTGCCCATGACGGCGATGTCGGGTTCGAAGTCGGTGACCTCGTAGCCCCACCAGCGACCGGTCCGGCAATAGCCGGCCTGCACCTCGTCAGCGATGACGAGACCTCCGGCGTTGCGCACCATCTGTGCTGCCGCGCCCATGAACCCTGCGGGAATGTCGGGCAGGCCCTCGTTGGCCTGGATCGAGCAGACGATGAGCGCTGCCACGCCAGCACCCGACGACGTCAGGCGCTCGATCGCTGCTGCCAGCTCATCGAGGTAGGCCTCGACCAGCGACTGCTCATCGAGCCCGGACCGGATCGGCCGCAGCTGCTGGGGGAATGGGAACGTGGTGACATCGGGGTAATCGTCGGGCCGTGTCGCGGCGGCACGCAGCGCGATCACCGCCTCGCTGTTGCCGTGGTAGGTGGCGTTCGTGGCGATGACGCCGCGGCGGCCCGTCGCAATGCGAGCCATGTTCATCGCGACTTCTACGGCTTCGGTGCCGGTGCAGCTGATGACGGCGCTCTCGATGCCGTCATGGTGCAGGGCCACGAGCCGTTCGGCGAAGCTCACGATGCCCTCGTCGAGGTACCGGCTGTGCACGTTCAAGGTGGCCTGCTGGGTGGCCATGGCCTCGGCAACGCGGGCGTTGCCGTGACCCACGCAGGGCACGTTGTTGTACAGGTCGAGATAGCGGCGGCCGTCCGCGTCGAACAGCTCGACGCCATCGCCCCGCACGAGGTGCAGCGGCTCTGCGTAGAAGAGCTGCGCGCCGGCGCCCAGCGCCCGATCGCGCCGATGCTGAAGCGCCTGGTTCACTCGGCCGGGAGCAGGAGCCCCGAGTTGGAGTGCTTCGAACTGGGCTTGCGGCCCAGCACCATCTCGGGCGTGAGCAGGTCCACCGGACCTGGCATGTCATGGGGGTCCGAGTAGTAGCCCAAGGCATAGTTGCCCATCGAGTAGCCCATCAGGTCCGCCAATTCCGGATCGAGGTCTTTGGCCACCTCGGGCGGGCACGACAGGAACTGGTTCTCCTCGGTGCGCAGCCAC
>JAPPKD010000277.1 GCA_028820215.1 Spirochaetaceae bacterium
GGCGTCGGCATCGCCTGGGAGGAGTTCGACGAGCCGGACCATCCGCCGCGGATCAAGCAGCTCATGCACAGCGAGGTGATCAGTGCCGCCCTGAATCGGATCCTGCGCTGCGATGCCATGCTCGACATCGTCGAGGACCTGATCGGACCGGACATCTCGCTGTATCACAGCAAGCTGCTGCCGAAGGCGGGCGGCGACGGCACCGCGATCCCGTGGCACCAGGACTATGCGTACTGGAAGACCGACGACAACCGCCCGGCGATGGTCAACTGCCAACTGGCGATTCGACGGTGCAGCCTGGAGAACGGATGCATCTGCTTCGTCCCGGGCAGCCACCGCCGGGGGCTGCAGGAGCACGAGCGCAGCCGGGAGACCTTCGGCGTGTACCTGCCGGGCCACTACCGCGAACGGGACGACGCCGTGGCGGTCGAGATGGAGCCCGGTGACGGCGTGTTCTTCAACGCCCTGATCGTGCACGGATCGGCACCCAACCGCTCCGCCGAAGACCGCCTCATGAACACGTTCGCGTACAACGTCACCGGCAACGGCGTCACGCAGAGCCGCGAGGAATTGCGCAGCAGGCCGCAGTAGTCCCCCTTTCAGCCTGTCGGACGATCATGCTTCGCCCACGGTGGCGAGGAACGACTCCACCGCGTTCAGGACCGCTTCGCGTGAGAGTGCGGGGTACTTGGCGTAAACCGTCACCGGGATCGCATCGACGAGATCCCGGAAACGCACCGCGTCGACCAAGCCGGCTTCGATGAAGTGGTGCGCGTCTTCCAGGTCACGCCGGAAGCCGCGCACCACCTTCGACAGCATCTGCGAGTACGGGTCGTAGTGGAAGAAGCTGACGGCGCCGAACGTTGCCATGAAGATGTGTCGGCCGTCGGCACCGGCGAGTGGCGGGACGAAGTGCTCGGGCCGGGCAAATTCGACGTTCACCTGCTGTGACTCCTTGATGCGCTGAATGTCGACGAACACCGCCTCGTCTTCGGCGTACAGGTCAACGTCGATCGTCGACTCACGCCATCCCTGCGCCACCGCCGTTCCGCCGCCCACGACGAACACCCGAAAGCGCCTCCCGCGAGGCGCCGACTCGGCGAGCCGCTTCATGAACGCCAGCAGGCGTTTCCGAGTAACGCTTTCTCGCATCTCGCTACGCCCCGGTCTCCCGGGCTGCTCCGGCCAATCTGGCGACCGAGCACGCGTTCGCGAACGACACGATCAAGCGCAGGTGTGCATTGTAGCGCGCATATCCGAGATCTCCTGCGCCGGTGGAGAGCAGCCGATAGAGCCGCAGCTCCGGGTCGGGTTCCGTGTCGGTGACCGGCACGCCCTCGCGGCGCAGCCGTGGGGCCGCCAGCGAAACCAGCAGGCTCGCCGCGCTGGTGCGCCCGTACGCCAGGTCGGCGAGCCCCTCATCGACGATCTCGCCTCCCGGCAGCCCAAGATCGGCGAACCGGCTCGCTCCGAATCGCCTGCGCACCCAGCGCGCCGTCGCCGCGCGGCGCGCTATCTCCCTGCGGCGCCCCGGCGCAAGCTGCCGTGCACGTGCACGACCACCCACCCGCCCGAATGCCCGATATCGCTCCCGAACATCCTCCGGCAGTTCCACGCCAACACTATACCGCGTCCAAAAAGGACGATGCTTATGGGGTAAGCACATCGCACCGCCGATCATGATGCAGGCGCAGATGCGAGGACTTCCGGGAATGAGCGCGTCGGGGTGATGGTGCGGAGAAACGGTTCGCACGGCAGACAGAGTACGCCGCGCTCCCGGATGCGGCGCGGGCCGCGGTAGAGCAGTACGGGGGTCGCGATTGGATAGTCCTCGGTGAACGCGCGGAGCCCGCTGAAGTCCCGGGGATGGAGCGTGGCGCTGCCCTTGACCTCAATGGCGAACAGGCCACTCTCACCGTACAGCACGAAGTCCACCTCATTGCCGGCGCGGGTGCGCCAGAAGCTCAGGGTGTCGTCGCGGTTCGAGTAGGCGATCCAGGCGCGCAGGTGCTGCGCTACCAGCCCCTCCATGGCCGCGCCGGCAAGTTCTTCGGGCCGGTCGAACGGTCCGGCCGGCCGCAGCGACCGGAACAGACCGGCGTCGACCAGGTAGAGCTTGGGATGTGTCGTCATGCGGCGCCGCGCCCGCCGCGTGAACACCGGCAGCGTGAACGCCAGCAGCAGGTCGCGCAGCACGTCCACGTAGCCCTCCGCAACCTTGCGCTCCACCTGGCACTCGCGGGCCAGGTTGGAAACGTTCAGGACCGCGGCATGACTGAAGCTCACCGCCTCGAGGAATCGGGAGAAGGCGCCCACGTTCCGTACCAGACCTTCCGCCTGTACCTCCTCCCGTACGTAGAGTGCAGCGTATGACCGCAACACGACATCCGGCTCGGCGGCGTCGACGACCAGCGGTATCAGCCCCTGCAGGAGCGCGCGGTCCAGGCTGAAGCCGGCGCCCAACTCGGCCGCCATGAATGGGTGCATGGTGGTGAGCACGGCGCGGCCCGCGAGCAGGTCCACGCCGGTGCGGCGCAGCTTGCGGGCACTGGAGCCGGTAAGCACGAAGCGCAGGCGCTTGTCGAGTTCGATGAGCTGGTGCACCACCTGCAGCAGTTCCGGTACTCGCTGTACCTCGTCGATCACGACGCGCCGCTTGTCGGGGCTTGCCGCGATGGTGTCGCGCAACCGTTCCGGCCGCGCATCATAGAAGCGCGTGTTCTCCGGATCTATGAGGTCGACGAACAGCGCCTCGGGATAGCGTTCGCGCAACCACGTGGACTTCCCCGTACCGCGCGGACCGAACAGGAA
>JAPPKD010000010.1 GCA_028820215.1 Spirochaetaceae bacterium
CCGCCCGCAGCCGTTCCACGTCGATATGCAGTAGCGCGTAGGTGGTGATCACCAGATCGAACGGACCGGCAGAAGGGCTCGGTGCGGCCGACGCGGAGCGCAGCGGCATACATGGCTACCTGTGCGGTTGTTGCTGCCAGGCCGCGACGCGGCAACTCGAGGAAGGCACTGAACAGGTTCCGATCTTCCGGGGCATCGCGTTGTACAAGGGCCAGCAGGGAGAGCGCGAGCGGTGCCGACAGCGCCACCCCGGCGGGTCGCCGCGGCATCTCGACACGCGCGGCGTGGTGGCTCCGGAGGCAGCGCCGCGCGGTGTCACCATCACCGCGCACCAGGGCAATGAGGGCCTGTATCGCCTTCTGGTCGGAGCGTACCGCCGGCGCGTCGCTACGGTCCGCCGGCAGCGTGTCGAACACCTTGAGTGCGTCATCCATGCGTCCCTGCAACACGCGGACGAAGGCGATGTCCGACGCCAGCGCCGCCAAATTCGTGGCACTGGCGTAGCAGGCGGTGATGATCGGTTCGGACGGCGCCGCGTGACGGATGACCTCGCCAAGACAGGTTTGCAGCGCTTGATCCCGGAAGCGTTCGGGCAGGGTCGCAAACAGGTCCGTTGCCCCGGGTTGCGCCAGAAACGACCAGCACTCGGCGCGTACTCGGTCACCAAGCGCCTCGAAATTCCCGGATACGGTCCTGCAACGAACCTCCATGCGCTCCCAGTCTCGCTCCAGCCTGCGCGAAGAGGCCTTCGCTTCCTTTCCGTGGGCGCTCCGGATCGGCTCCAGGATCCCCCCGCGTGACGCTTCCCTGGTCAGCCACGTGGCCGCCTGCTCAACCCCGGCAAGAGCGCGCTTCCCGCTGCGATGCGGCGCGACCAGTCCACTCTCGACCGCTTCTTCAGCGGCCCGCGTGACCCCGGCAGTGGTGACCGGTCTTCCATCCAGCTTGATGCCGGCAACGCGCAGGACACGCGCCAATTCGGTTGCATTGCTGGCGAGGGGGTAGATCGATCCAAGCACCTGGGCGGCAAGACGCGCCGCGGGTGCAAGAGCCCGAAAGCTGGCCGCCACGTCCATGTACGCAGTCACCGGGCGTCACCGGCCCCGCGGGTGTCGTCCACGAGGCAACCGAGGACGCGGCCATGAATGTGCTGTCGCGGCCCGGCAGCGTGGTTGTGGTGGCAGGTGTGATACACGGTGCTGACTATACCAGCGGTCGCCCGCAGATCGCCGCATGCGCGAGATGCAGAGGTGCGAACACGTAAAG
Source organism: Spirochaetaceae bacterium (assembly GCA_028820215.1). Next base: position 1,267 of record JAPPKD010000010.1, read on the forward strand.
CGGTAAGCGATCGCTACTGAGGCTCTATCTGGGGTCTATCTCTTCAAGGATGCGGAAGCGAACACCCTGGAGCTGGCGGACTGGATTGGCGACGCGATGGTGCACGGCTGCACAGCGACCGCCGCGTAGTCGGGAGCGCAGGTTCCACGCCGACGCGATCACGCCCCGGCCCGATCGATTGCCGCACGCGATCTGAAGGTCTGCCCGCGTTCCTGGGGATCGACCGTGGAGGCCGCAGCGCGCCGGGTTTCGGTCGGCACATTCTCGGCGTGAGCGTGGCGCAACCTGTGGTGAGCTCGGCAACGAACGCGCAAGTTGCGCAACTCGGTAGGGCCGCCGAGCGCGAACGGGACGATGTGGTCGATCTCCAGCCGATAGCGGGAGCCGCAGCGCCGCCCGCTGTGCGGGTCGACATAGCTGCAACAACCCTGGTCGCGCAGCCACACCTCGCGCCGCACGACCGCCGGGATGTACCGCGAGCGGGAGCCCGGCAACGCGCCGAAGCAGTGCAACGTGGCGAGGTGCCGCTCCAGTGCCGGCGAACGCTCCGCCGGCCCCACCGCGCCACGCCCGACGGCGCACGCAAGCGGCTTCGCCGCCGAAGTCGGACACCCGCGGCCGCCCCGCCCCGGTGCCCGCCCCGCGTCGCGCCGGTCGGCGTCGAACCGCGGGCCGGCGGCGCACGTTGCGCGGTCCAGGACACCGCCCGCCCCTGCTTCCCGGCAACCGCCGTCTGCTCGCCCCTGCCGCTTCGCGGGCGAAGCAGCCCGACCGCCGCTGCCACGCATCGCCGTCGGTTGCCCGCATGCGTGCCCCTTCTCGCGACCGCGCTCGGGCGCCGAAGCCGCGTCGGCACAAACGCGCTCCGCTTCCTCGGTGTGCCCGCCCTCGTCCTGCATGACTCGCTTCGGCGCCGCATCGGCGCAGTGCCCGATTCCCCGCTCCACCGCCAACTTCGTACCGCCGTGCTCGGCTTCCGTGTGCCGCTCCGCCGCCGTATCGGGGCGACGGTCGCCGTCCCGCACCGGCGCCGACTTCGTGTTGTCGCACTCGGTTTGCGCATGCCGCTTCGGCGCATGAGGACGGGGAGTGCCATCCCGACCCGCGGTCCGCGACGGGTCATCCCGCTCGACTTCGTCTTGCCGTTCGACATCGCTCCCATTCGCGCGCACCACGTTCCGCGGGACCGACTCCGAATCGCGCCGCGTCGGCGTACTCACGGATCCCTCTCCGTCGACCGAGCCGCGACCGCCCGTACGCCGCGGCCTCGGTGGCCGCGCCGGGTCGTATCGGTCCAGGCCGTCGCGCACCAGCCGCGCCACCAGCCCGCCCAGCGCCAGGTGCGGGTCCCGGTGCGACAGCAGCATCAGCAGCTTCTCCAGTCCATGCCGGCACTCCGCGTCGACCGCCGCCTTCAACTCCCAGCGCCCGCCGCCGAGCGCGCGCAACCGGTCGCTCGGCTGCGCCAGCTCCGGATCCACCTCCGCCAGCATCTGCTGCACTTCGCGCGTGCTCTTGCCCGCCGCCTGCCG
>JAPPKD010000317.1:0-48754 GCA_028820215.1 Spirochaetaceae bacterium
CCGTCTACACGGTCGGCGATCCCGGGTCGGCCAGCGTGACCGTGCGGGACGACGACCTGCCGCGGCCGGTGGTGTCGATCACGGCGAAGGCAGCCTCGGTGGTCGAGGGCGGGGACGCGGCGTTCACGCTCACCGCCGACCGGGCGCCCGCCGCCGACCTGGCGGTTAGCCTCTCGGTCGCGGAGACCGGGGACGGCGACTATGTGGCGGCGGCGGACGAGGGTTCGGCGACAGTGGTCATCGCGAAGGGCAAGACGGAGGGGGCGTTCACGGTCGCCACGGTGAACGACGATGCGGACGAGCCGGACGGCACGGTCACGGTGTCCGTTATCACCGGCGACGGTTACGTTGTGGCGGCGGCGCCGGACGATGCAGCCGGAGTGACGGTGACGGACGACGACGATCCTGTGCTGTCGGTCGCCGACGTGACGGTGACGGAGAGCAAGATTACCTCGGTGATGTCGTTCACGGTGCGTCTGTCGGCGCCTTCGGCGGAGACGGTGACGGTTCATGCGCAGACGCGGGATTCGACCCCGGTGTCGGCGCGGGCCCGTGAGGACTACGCGCCGCGGGCGCGCGCGCCGCTGAGCTTCAAGGCGGGCGAGACCGCGAAGGAGGTCCCGATCGTCATCTACGCCGACAGCCATGACGAGGAGCCGGAGACGTTCGAGCTGGTGCTGTCGGATGCGGTGGGCGCGGTGATCGCCGACGGGGTTGCGGTGGCAACTATCGTGAACGACGATCCGATGCCGGCGGCGTGGCTGGCGCGGTTCGGGCGCACGGTGGCGGAGCAGTCGCTGGAGGGCATAGCGGCGCGCATGACGGCGTCGCGTACGCCCGGCATGCAGGGCGCGGTCGCGGGCCAGGCGCTCCCGTTCGACCAGGCAGCTTCCGGGACACCGGCCGGCTTCGGTCATGACCCGTTCGGCGCGCCGGCAACGCAGTGGCACACCATGACGGCGCACGAGGCGCTGCCGGGCTCGGGCTTCGAGCTGACCGGCGAGACCGACGGCGCGGGCGGCAGCATGGCGTTCTGGGGCCGTGCGGGACAGGGGAGTTTCGAGGGGCGCGAGGGGACGTTCTCGCTCGACGGCGAGGCGACCACCGCGCTGCTGGGTACGGACTATGCCGGGGACCGGTGGCTGATCGGCCTTGCGCTCGCGCAGAGCGCGGGCGAGGGCGGCTACCACGACACCGAGGTCACCCCGCGTCCCGGCACGCAGACCTGTGATGCGGAAAACGACGAACGCTGCCGGGATGCCGTGCGCGCGGGCGACGGCACGGTGGAGGCGTTGCTGACCGCGGCCATCCCTTACGCCGCACTGCAGGCCTCGAACCGCCTTACGCTCTGGGGCGCGGCCGGTTACGGCTTCGGCGAGGTGACGCTCGAGACCGTCACCGGCAAGCGCTACGGCGCGGACACGAACTGGTCCATGGCGGCGGCGGGGCTCAGGGGCGAGTTGCTGGCGCCGGCCTCCGGCCCCGCGCTCGCGGTGACCTCGGACGCGCTCTGGACGCGGTCCGCCTCGGAGAAGACCCGCGACCTCGCGGCGTCGGCTTCCGGCGTGACCCGGCTCAGGCTCGGCCTGGAGGGTAGCTGGCGCGTGGTCTTCGAAGGCGGCAGCCGTCTCGTGCCCAGGCTTGAGGTCGGCGCGCGTCACGACGGCGGCGATGCCGAGACCGGATTGGGTCTCGAGCTCGGCGGCAGCCTCCAGTGGGGCGATCCGCGCCTCGGGCTCTCGCTCGACCTCTCGGGCCGCACGCTGCTGGCGCATGGGGACGGCGACCTGAAGGACTGGGGCTATGCGGCCTCGCTCGTTTTCGACCCGGACCCGGCGAGCGCGCGGGGGGTGTCGCTCAGCCTCCGTCAAGACTGGGGCGGGCAAGCCACGGGTGGGCTCGACGCGCTGTTCCAGCCGGCGACCCTGGAGGACCGCACGGGCAACGAGGCGACGAGCCGCTGGGCGATGGAGGCGGCGTACGGCTTCCCGGCCTTCGACGGGAGCTTCATCGGGAGCCCGCATGTCGGGATCGGTCTGTCCACGGCTGAGCGCGACTACAGCCTGGGCTGGAGATGGACGCCGGAAGCGGCGACCGCGCCCGATGTCTCCTTAGGGCTCAGTGCGACCCGCACGGAGAGCGATACGCAAGCGCCGGAGCACACCGTCACGGTCGAGGTTCGGGCGGCATGGTGAGAAAGGCGGGTACGGCGTTGCTCTGCTCCGCGTAGCCGCCTTCTGCCGGACCAGATCCTATATCTCCACGATCCGCAAGAACGGCGCCCTATCCACAAATGGGATCGCACCCGCGTCAACGCGGGCGGTGCCGTTGCCGATACACGACACAGGCCGGTGAGTGCGGATCCGGCCGCGCGGCCTTCCCCGGAGCGAGTGTGTTTTGAAGCGTAAGAAGACAGCGAAGAAGCGTCCATCGCGGCTCACGCTGGTACGTGCCGCCGGGGGCTTGGGAGCATGTGCGGCGGCGCTCGGAATCCTCCTGGTGATTCCTCCCGGAGGCGGCCGTGCGCCGGCCCCCCTGGCGGTGCCCGCCGTCGAGCCGGCGTTGCCCGGCATCCACCTGCCGCCGGCCGCGGCTACCCGGCGGCCCGACACGCCCGGTTCCTCCACCGGCCCGTCCTACGCGGGCCGGGCCTATACGGGCCGTTCCTACAAGGACGGGCCGTGCGCCGGCGGAGCCCCGATCCCGCTGGCGTTCGTCGTCGATGACGCCGGCCACAACGTCGCCGATGCCGAGGCATATCTGCGCTTCCCCGGGAAGCTGACGCTCGCGGTGCTTCCGCAACTCGAATTCAGCGAGGAGGTCGCCCGGCGCGGGATGCAGGCAGGCAAGGAAGTGATCCTGCATCTCCCCATGGAGCCGCAGGGCTCGTCCGACCCGGGTCCCGGCGCGATCAGGGTCGGCGATGCCGAACCCGCGGTGATCGGCCTTCTGGAATGGCACTTCCGGTCCGTGGTCACCCGCGGGGTGAACAACCACATGGGTTCGCGGGCCACCGCCGACCCTCGTATCATGGACACGATCATGGCCTACCTCAAGCGCACGGGCCGGTTCTTCCTGGACAGCCGTACCACCGCGGACACGGTGGCCGGGGAGGCGGCCGCGCGGCATGGCGTGCCGTTCCTCAGTCGAGACGTGTTCCTGGACGTGAACGTGGACGAGGCAACGGTGGTATCCGCGATCGACCGCGGCATGGATATCGCCTGCGCACAGGGCAGCGCGATCCTCATCGGTCACGTGACCAACCGCGTCGTGCTCGAAGTGCTGGAGCGGCGTCTCTCGGAGATCGAGCATGCCGGATTCGAGCTGGTCCATCTCTCCGAGCTGCTCCCGCGTTGAGGGCTGCCGGCGCCGTGAGGCCACGCCTGATCCTGGGCATCGAGACCTCGTGCGACGAGTGCGCGGCGGCGGTGGTCCGCGACGGCATCGACATCCTTTCCAACGAGGTGGCCTCACAAGTGGAGGCGCACCGTCCGTTCGCGGGAGTCGTGCCGGAAATCGCATCGCGCATGCATGTCGAGTGGATCGACGCCGTGGTCGCGCGAGGGCTTGCGGCGGCCGGCTGCGCGCTCGCGGACGTGGACGCTCTGGCGGTCACCTGCCGGCCCGGCCTGATCGGGTCGCTGCTGGTCGGCGTCTCCTACGCCAAGGGGCTGGCGCTGGCCACCGGCAAGCCGCTGGTCGCCGTGGATCACATCCGCGCGCACGTGTACTCCCCGCACATGGAGCGGGACATCCGCTACCCGTACGTCGCGCTGCTCCTGTCGGGCGGGCACACGATGGTGATCGACGTGCAGGGGCTCGACCGCTGGGAGGTGCTCGGCGCGACGGTCGACGACGCCTGCGGCGAGGCGTTCGACAAGGTCGCCAAGTACTTCGACATCGGCTTCCCGGGCGGCGTGGCCATCCAGCGGCTGTCCGAGGAAGGGGACCCCGAAGCCTATCGATTCCCGGTGCCTTCGATTCGGTCCGGTCCCGGCCGGTTCGACGTGTCCTACTCGGGCCTGAAGACCGCGGTGATCCATCAGCGCAACCAGTTTCGCGTCGATCCTTCCGCGCCGGAGTGCGTTGCGGACGTCGCCGCGTCCTTTCAGAAGACCGCGATCGACATCGTCGTCGACCAGGCGATCGCCGCGGCGCGCTCGCGGGGCAGGAGCCGGATCGTCGCCGCCGGCGGCGTCGCCGCCAACCGCTACCTGCGCCGGCGACTCGCGGACGAGCCCGCGTTCGAGGCGTTCTTTCCCGGCATGGCGCTCTGCACCGACAACGCCGCGATGATTGCCGGTCTCGGCTACCACGTGCTGCACCGCGACGGACCCACGGACCTGTCGTTCGGCGCCGCCGCGCGCGTTGCCGGCTTTCGCCGAGCGGGGTAAAGGCCCCGACGCTGTCGAGAGACGCTGCTGCCCCAGCCACAACCGCCGGCTATATTCTGCCAACCAGCGCTTCGCGCTGGTTGACAGAATATAGATTATCGGAAGATACGGAGGTCGGCGGTGTCGGAGTCACCGGCGGCGCCTGGCGATGGACAGCAGCCAGATGCAGAGCAGCGAAGCGCCGCCCGCGGCGTACAGGTTGACCGTATTGACGTCAGCGAGCCGTTCGAACACGCCCGCGAGAAGCTGGTCGGCGATCCCGCCGAGCACGGCGCCGACCAGTCCCACGACCAGCGCTCCCCAGAAGCGGCCGGGCATCTCGCGCCTCAGCACGTAGAACATCAGGATCGCGCAGCCCAGGGCGACCGCCACATAGGTCAGCGCGACGTTCAGATATGCCAGCACCTACTGCAGCGGCAGCGCCAGCTCCACCCGGCCCACCCGAAGCGGAGCGCTGTACAGCCGCTGGCCACGGTCGAATCCGTAGCTGACCGCGTACGCGTGGAGACGGATCACGCCACCGGCATCGGCGATCGCAGCCGCGGCCGCCTGGGTGACGTCGATGTGCGCGGCTTCATAGCCGTCCACGTCGGAGAAACTCCTGCACTGGCCGAACTCGTCCGCGACGCCCCGGCGGACATGGATCTCTCCGGAACGCCACGACAGCCGGAGAAACGGATCGGTGTGGGTGGTGCCCGTGAGCCGGAATACCGTCAGGTCCAGATGCACGGTGTGATCCGGCTCCGCGTCGGTCGCCCGGATCAGCGGCGGGCGTCCGGTGTCGCAGGATCGGCCGTCAGCCGCTGACAGACGGCCGAATCTGGCGCGCAGGTCTTCGTGGTGAAGCGGCTCCGACGGAGCACCTTCGTTCGCCGTTCGTATGGTGTAATATATTTCATACCCCTGGAACGGGGCCTGTACGGAGGCGCCGCAGAAGCTCAACACGCCGGGCGTCCCCGCGGGACAGCGCTCCGGACTCGGCAGCGTCGACGGAAACGGCAGGCCGCACGCCGCGATCAGACCGCACGCCGCGATCACGGTTGCGGCCGGTACCCAAGCGAGCGGATACGTGCCGGACACCGCCCGGGTACGGGGATCAGCTTCCGTCAAGCGCGCCGGAGGCCCGGAGGTAAATCACGCGATTGCGGGCCAGCAGCGACCAGCGGCTGAGGGGGTACTTCGCCTCCAGAGCGACGTACGCTTCGTTCGCCCCGAGAGGATCGCCGCGTTCCTCCTCGAGCCGCGCCACCGCGAACAGCGCGCGCGGCGCCAGCGTCGCTTCATTCGGGTACCGGTCTGCGACGTCGCGATAGAGCCTCTCGGCGGTATCACGGTCGCCGAGCTCCTCGTACGCGACCGCGGCGTTGCTCAGCGCCAGCGCGGCCAGGTAGCCGGTGGACCGGTCGGCCAGCTCCGTGAATCGTTCCGCTGCCTCCTGCCACTCCCCGCGCTCGGCGTACCGGGCTGCCACGAGCTGCAGCGCCCGCCTGCCGGCGTAGCGTCCGCGATGGCGCTCGGCCATCGACTCCAATTGAGGGAGCACTTCGCTGTCCAGGCTCGCGCGCTCTTCTTCCGACGCGATCAGCCAGCGTTGCTCGATCTCTTCGATCAACTCGGTCGATCGCTCGAGCACCGCCCGCCGCTGGTCGGTGACCACCACGATCGCGATCAGCACCACCCCCACGGCTGCCAACAGCACCAGCAAGGGCACCCGGAACCGGGTGATGACGTGGCCGACGGCTTCGTCTATGCGAAAGGGCTCGCGTTCCTGCGCTTCGCTCATCGATTCGAGATCTCCAGTTCCTTGATCAGGCGCGACAGATACGTGCGCTGTATGCCCAATGAACGGGCAGTAGTGGTCTGATTCCAGCCATGTGACTCAAGCGCCCCACGAATGAAGCGGCGCTTGTACGCGCGCACGGCATCCTTCAGTTGCTCTCCATGGTACGCGTCGCCGGACTGGTCCGGCAAGGCGCCGTCGGTGCCAAGATCCAGGTGCCGGGTGTCTATCACCGAATCGGCGGCCACCGAACCGACGGCGATCACGGCTCGCTCGATGACGTTGGCGAGCTCGCGCGCATTCCCCGGCCAACTGTGGCCGCGCAGCGCGGCGAGCGCCGCAGCCGTGAACTTGAGCGGCCCGCGGCCGGCGGTTGCGGAGGACCGCTTCAGAAAGTGCTGCGCCAGGGCGGTGACGTCGGCCGGCCGTTCCCGCAACGGCGGCAGGTAGATCGGCAGGACGTTGAGCCGATAGAACAGGTCGCGCCGGAACGCCGCCCGTTCCACCTGGCCCTCCAGGTCGACGTCGCTCGCGGCGACGATGCGCGTGTCCACCGTCCGCGCGCCGCCGTCCACCGGGTAGATCCGGCCGTGCTGCAGGACGCCGAGGAGCTTGGCCTGCATGTCCGGGGACAGGCCGTCCACGGCGTCCAGCAGGATGGTGCCGCCAGCGGCGCGTTCGAGACGGCCCGTCCGATGCATGCCCGAGGTCGGGGACGGGCCGCCGTCGGCACAGCCGAACAGGTCCGCGTCGATCAGGTCCGGGGGAACGGCAGAGCAGTTGATCTCCTCGAACGGGCCTGCCCGCCGGGCCGAGGAGGCGTGGATCAGGCGGGCGAACAGCGCCTTCCCTACCCCATGTTCACCGAGCAGCAGCACCGACAGGTCGGTGGTCGCGGCCCGGGTGGCCACATCCAGCTTCGCCCGCGTCGTGCGATCGGCAGCGACGATGTCCGGACGCATCACGGCGTCCGGCTCGTGGAGAGCACGGCACAATCGAGCCAAGGCCCGTGGGGACGCGGCATCATGCTCGTCGCCTGCGCGCTCTATCCTACCCCGGGTTCTTGCGGCGAATCAGGTCGCCCAGCGAAACGGTGTCGTCGCTGCCGTCGGTATGTGCGTACCGGACCAGCTCCTCACGCTCCTGGCGACGCTGCAATTCGCGGACGGAAAGCGCGAGCCGCTGACTCTGTGGGTTGATCTCGAGCACGATCGCCTGGATCGGATCGCCGACCTTGAGCGCGTTGGAAGCCTCTTCGAAGGAGGTCTCGCCGGCGGTAAGGTGGTTCTTGCTGATCAGCGCCTCCAAGTCGCCGTCGACGGTCACGAACACACCGAAGTCGGTCTTGCGGCTCACCGTTCCGGCAATCTTCGAGCCCTTCTTGTAGGCACGGGCCAGCGTCGTCCACGGGTCCTCGGTCAACTGCTTGAGACCGAGCTTGATGCGGCGCTGGCGCGAGTCGACCATGAGCACCATCACCTCTATCTCATCGCCGACCTTGACGATCGTCGACGGGTCGGCAATCCGTTCGGTCCAGGACATGTCCTCGACGTGCAGGAGTCCGTCGATACCGTCCTCAATGGCGAGAAACGCCCCGAAGCTGACCAGATTGCTGACGCGGGCGGTGATGCGCCGGCCGACCGGATAGCGTTCCGGAACGTCGTCCCACGGGTTGGCAAGGAGTTGCTTGAGGCCGAGCGACAACTTGGCGTGCTCCATGTCGTACGCGAGGACCTTCACCTCCATCTCGTCGCCCGGTGCAAGGATCTCCTTCGGGTGCCGAACCCGCTTCACCCAGGACAGGTCCGAGACGTGCACCAGCCCCTCGATGCCGTCGGCGATGGCCACGAACGCCCCGAAATCGGTCAGCTTGGTGACCGTGCCGTGTACGGTATCGCCCACCTGGAACCGCTCTTCGAAGGTCGTCCATGGATCTTCGGTGAAGTGCTTGAGGCTGAGGTTGACCTTCTGCGCTTCGCGATCGAGCCGGATGATCTTGACCGTGAGCTGTTGGCCGAGCTCCACAAGATCCCGCGGCGACGCGACGTGACCCCAGCGCATGTCGTTGACGTGCAGCAAGCCGTCGAAACCCCCGAGGTCGACGAATGCTCCGAACGAGGTGAACGACTTGACGACGCCGTCGACGACATCGCCGATCTCGGCATGGCTGTAGAACTGCTCCCGCCGATTGCGGATCTCCTGCTCCAGCCAGTCGCGACGGTTGACCACAACGTTGGCGCGGCCCTTGCTGAAGAGTTGCTCGATGAAGAATGACGTCTGCAGGTTCAGATAGTCGTCCTCGTTGCGGACGCGCATGATGTCCACCTTCGAGAACGGCACGAATGCCCGAGTGCCGGCGCCGAGGTCGACCTCGTAGCCACCCTTGATCTTGCGGCGGATGATTCCCTGGACCGGCGTCCTCTGCTCGGCGGCCTCCCTGAGCGTCCGCCACAGGACCTGCTCCTCCGCTTTTCGCCGGGAGACGATCACCTCTCCGGAACGGCTCTCCTTGCGCAGCAGAACCACGTCGACCGACTGCCCCACTGCCGGCATCTCCGTAAACTCCGAAGCCGGTACCCGGCCTTCGGACTTCAGGCCAACGTCGATGTAGACCGTCTCCGGTCCCACCTCGATCACCTGTCCGGTCAACAACTGTCCTTCTTCCACCGGCTGGAAGGAGTTCACGTACTGCTGCTGCAGACTTCCCTCGGCGGGACCGGTCTTGGCCCGATCGTCTCTATCACTCACCAGATTGCTCGCTACGACTCAATCGCGCCATCGCGCGTGAGGGACTATTTTGGCACATGAACTCGATGGAGAATACAACAATTGGAAATGCGCGGCCGAACGTGCGATTCACGTTCCGCGCCGCACGATGTACTCCACCCTGTCACACACCGCGACGGCGGTCAAGTCGGTGGTGTCGACGCGGACCGCGTCGGCGGCCCGGGCAAGCCGGCCCCATGCCTTTGCCCGGTCGGCGGCGTCGCGCCGGTTGATCGCGGCGGCGATGGCATGGAGGTCGCCGCCGTGCTGGCGCTGCCGGCGGCGCGCGCGCTCGGCGGGCGCCGCGTCCAGGAACACCTTCGTCTCCGCATCGGGGAACACGACCGTGCCGATGTCCCGGCCGTCGATCACGCAGGGAGCCAGCGTCGACGCGGCGTGCAGCAAGGCGTTGACGTGCAGCCGCAGCGCGCGCATCGCCGTATGCGTGGGCAGCCAGCGGGCTACCTCGGCGCCATGAAGGAGCCTGCTGGCGACGGGTCGGCCGGCGGCGCTGACGCCTTGGACATCGATGGACAGATCGGCGGCGGCCACAGCCGAAACCACGGCGGCCTCCCGCGCCGGGTCCCCGCACTCGCGCAGGGCGATGGCCGACGCCGCCCGGTAGAGCAGGCCGGAACTGATGTAGCGGTATCCCAGACGGTCGGCCACACAGCGCGCCACTGTGGACTTTCCGGAGGCCGCCGGACCGTCTATGGCGACGACCGTTTTTCGAGCCGGAGGAACCATGCGACTTCCTCCTCGGAGAGCTCCCGGTGGTGACCGGCGTCGAGAGCCCCGAGTCGTATCGGGCCGATCCGGATGCGATGGACGAGGCCGAGTCCGATGCCGGCGTCGGCGAAGACGCGGCGGATCTCGCGGTTTCTGCCGGTCCCCAGCGTGAGGAGCGCCGCATCAGGGGCACGGCGTCGGTAGTCTTTCAACCGGAAGTGCTCGCCGTCCACCCACAGGCCGTTGCGGTAACCGTCCAGGAGGTCGTCCGGTATCGCTGCCCCGCCGGCGGTCCGTACCAGGTAGTCCTTGTCCACCCCGTAGGACGGATGAGCTACATGCTCCGCGAACTGCCCGTCGTCGGTGAACAGCAGCAGGCCGCTCGATCGATAGTCGAGCCGGCCGACGCTGAAGAGCCGGCCGCCGTGCCCGGCCATCCCTCCATGCCCGGCCACCCCTCCGTCCCCGTCGACCAACTCCACCGCACGCGGTCGTCCCTGCGGGTCGTGGGCGGTGCAGACGAACCCGGGCGGCTTGTGCAGGGCAAGGTAACGGCTGCGCCGGGCGAGCTTCACGAGAACTCCGTCCAGGCAGACGCGATCGCCGTCGGAGACGGTGAATCCGAGTCGTGTGACCGGGTCGCCGTTCACGGTCACGCGGCCGGCGGTGATCAGTGCGTCGGAGGAGCGGCGGGAAGCGACGCCGCCGCGCGCGAGGTAGAGGTTGAGCCTCATGTCAGGTTCGCCGGAACCTGCTCTCTTCCACCTTGTCCAGCTTCGGCAGGTCATCGATAGTCTCCAGACCGAAGCTCTCGAGGAATCGGTTGGTGGTGCCGAACAGGGTCGGACGGCCCACCGAGTCCTCCTTGTACCCGACCGCGCGAATCAGTTGCCGGTCGTTCAGCAGCCGGATCATCGCGTCGGCGGAAACCCCGCGCATCGCCTCGATCTGGCTTCGCGTCACCGGTTGCGAGTAGGCGACGATGGTAAGGGTCTCCATGGCCGCACGCGACAACTTCCTGCCGGAGTCGGTGCCGTAGTGATGACGCAGCCGTTCCCACAATTCCGCCTTGGGCATGAGCGAGTAGCTGTCGGCGACGCGGGCAACCTGCAGGCCGAATTCCGGGGCCGCGTAGCGCTGGCGCAGCACGGTCAGGGCGTGCTCTATCTCCCGAACGGGCAGGCCGGTGATCCGCGCGAGCCGCGCGGGCGTCGCCGGATGGCCTTCCAGCAGCAGGGCAGCTTCGACGACCGGCGCGCTGCCGGCGGGGAGATGGCATCCGTTCGATCCATCGCGTTCGGCAGCGGCATCCTCCTGTCCGCCATCCTCCTGTTTGGCGGCCGCGGGCGCGACATCCACCGGCGTCGTGCGCCCGTGCCCGTTGCCGGAGCCGTTCGCCGGCGCGGAGACCTCCAGGTGCACGCCGTTCGGCGATCTCCCCGGGGGGACGAGGACGCGCGGACTACGAACGGCGACCGCGTCCCCGCCGGCCTGCCGGGAGGTTCGGTCGTCGGGGCTCATCGCCTGGCCACCAGCGAAATCTCGGCGAACGGGGTGTGCTGGACAACCCGGGCCCGCCCGGCCTTGACCACTTCCAGGATCGCGAGCAGGGCGCAGACCAGCTCCACCGCGGATCCCATGCCGATCAGGACGGCGAACCTCACGCGCTCCTGGCGGTCCAGCCGTTCGCGCAGCAGCGTCACCTTCTCCGCCACGGTCACGCCGTCGTGCAGGTCGAAAGGCACGGCATCGGCGATCCCGGACCGCAGCTCGCGATAGACTTCGACCAGCTCGGCGATCGATCCGTCCATCTCCGCGTCGTCGTCCTCATCTTCCAGGGCCTCCTGTGCCGTGTGGACGCGGCGTTCCGGCTCTATGTGCCACTCGCGCGGCTCGAAGCGCTCGGAGAGTGCCTCACCGAGCAGGCGCAACCGCCGGTACTCGATGAGTTGCTCGACAAGCTCGGCGCGCGGGTCGTCTTCATCATCGCTTCCGCCCGCGGCACTGCCGACCGGCAGCAGCATCCGCGACTTGATATGCAGCAGCGTCGCAGCCATGCGGAAAAAGTCCGTGGTCCGCTCCAGGTCGAGGTCGTCCGAGGCATCGAGCACTGCCAGGTACTGTTCAGTGATGGCGGCGATCGGGATGTTCCAGATGTTGATCTGGGCGCTCCGCACCAAGTGCAGCAGCAGGTCGAGCGGCCCGTCGAAGTCGCCGAGCCGGTAGCACATGCCGCTCCCGGTGGCGTCGCCCGAGTATCGTTCGCTGATCGCTCCCTCCCCTCCCCGGACGAGCGGCCACTGGAGGCTGGCCGTCAGGCCTCCTTCGAGCCGTCACTGTCGCTCTGCGATGGTTCCGCCTGCGGCGCCGCGTCCGGAAACAGCAGCGCGCGTACCTTGCTCTCGATGGCGGCGGCCGTCTCCGGCTGCGCTTCGAGAAACGCCTTGGCGTTCTCCCTGCCCTGGCCGATCCGTTCCCCGTCGTAGGAATACCAGGTTCCGCTCTTGTCGACGATATTCTCCTGCAGCGCCGCCTCCAGCAGGCTGCCGGAAGAGGAAAGGCCGGTGCCGAACATGATCTCCAGCTCGGCCCGGCGGAACGGCGGCGCGACCTTGTTCTTGACCACCTTGATGCGAACCCGGTTGCCGATCGCGTCTTCCCCGGTGCGCTGAATGGTTTCGATCTTGCGCACTTCCAGTCGCACCGACGAATAGAACTTCAGCGCGTTGCCGCCGGTGGTGGTCTCCGGGTTGCCGAACATGACCCCGATCTTCATGCGGATCTGGTTGATGAAGATCAGGCAGGTGCCGGACTTGGCGATCGTGGCGGTAAGCTTGCGCAGTGCCTGGCTCATCAGCCGTGCCTGCAGGCCCATGTGGGAGTCGCCCATCTCCCCTTCGATCTCGGCCCGGGGCGTGAGCGCGGCTACCGAGTCGACGACCACGATGTCCACCGCGCCGGAGCGCACCAGGGACTCGACGATCTCGAGCGCCTGCTCTCCGTTGTCGGGTTGCGACACCCACAGCTCGTCGGTGTCCACGCCCAGGCCCTTGGCGTAGACCGGGTCCAGGGCGTGCTCGGCATCGATGAACGCGGCGATGCCACCGGCGCGCTGCGCCTCGGCGATCGCGTGCAGTGCCAGCGTCGTCTTGCCGGAAGACTCGGGGCCGAAGATCTCCACGATGCGGCCTTTCGGATAGCCGCCGACGCCGAGCGCAGCATCGAGCAGGATGGCGCCGGAGTGGATCGCCGGGTGATCGCGCTGGGCGCTCTCCTCCCCCAACTGCATCAGCGATCCCTTGCCGAACTGTTTTTCGATCTGCAGACGGGCTGCGTCGAGCGCCTGCCTCCGTTCGGCGTGCAGGGTGTCGCGGGTGCCATTGCCGGTCGAACGGGCGCTGCCGGTCGAACGGGCCCTCAGTGCGGATTCGGAACGGTTGGCCATGGGCTTGCTACTCCTTCCCCGGGTCAGGGACCGGGCCTTCGCACACAGATACGCACCCAGCCGCCGCCGCGCTTCTGTTCGGTGGATTGGAGCGGCGTCGATAATCCGCCAACGTGACCCTCCCAGTGTCACCGCGAGTCTACCGTGACGAAGCAGCGCCGGTCAACGCCGCCCGGAGGCGCTCGCGGGCGTTGCCGCTTTCAACCCTCAGAACGTCCGGCGGGAGTCCAGGAGGATGGTCACGGGTCCCTCATTGCACGACTCCACCTGCATGGAGGCGCGGAAGACCCCGGTGTTGACCGGCAGTCCGGCGGCTCGGAGCAGGCACACCAGTCGCTCGTACAGTTGGTTCGCGCGGTCCGGATCTTCCGCCTGCGTGAACGACGGACGCCGGCCGCGCCGGACGTCGCCGGCCAGCGTGAACTGCGATACCACGGTGATCGCGCCGCCTGTCTGTGCGACCGAACGGTTCATCTTCCCGTCATCGTCCAGGAATATGCGCAGGCCGGCCGTCTTGTCGGCGATGTATGCAGCATCGGACTCGCCGTCGCCGCGCTCGACCCCCACGTAGAGCAGCAGACCGGCTCCCTGGCTCCGCGGGGCTTCGCCCGCGGGGCGCACGGCACAACGTGAGACGCGCTGAACGACCGCTCTCATCGTTCACCCGCCCCTGCCCGAGGTTCCTGCGCCACGTGGCGTCTCCGCCTCACGCCGCGCCGGCGCGGGCGCCGATCGCCGCCCGGATGGCGCGAATCTCGTCGGCGGGCACGGCCGCCCGCCAGATCGCCGACCCGATCACGGCGACGTCGATGCCTGCCGCGACGGCAGAGCCGACGTTGCCGCGATGCAGGCCCCCGTCCGTGGAGATCCAGAACGAGTGGCGTGCCCGGTGCCGGCGCTCCGCGAGTTCCCGCGTCTTTTCCAGACACGCCGGAATGAGGTCCTGACCGCCGGCGCCGGGATGTACCGTCATGACCAGCGCTAGGTCGATGACGTCCAGCAGCGGCTCCAGGGCTGCTGCCGGCGTGGGCGGCGAGACGGCGATCCCGGCCCGTATTCCCGAGTCCCGGATCGCCTGCAGGAGCGCCCGCGGATCGTCTCCGGCGTCACGGCACGCTTCCAGGTGCACGGTGACCAGGTCGGCGCCGGCATCGGCGAACCGGGCGACGTGGCGCGCCGGTTCCCGCACCATCAGGTGCACGTCGAAGGGCAGCCGGGAGCGGGGACGCAGGTCGGCGACCAGCTTGGCGCCGAAGGTGATCTCGTCGACGAAGCTGCCGTCCATGACGTCGAGGTGCAACAGATCCGCAGGCGCCTCCTCGACGGTCGCCAGCGCCCGTGCCAGATGGCCGAAGTCGGCCGACAACAGCGACGGCGCCACCCGCACCCGATTCGGTGCCCGCCGGACGTCCATGGCGGCATCGTAGCGCCGCTGCGCGGGCGTGCACAGGAGGCACGAGGATTTGACCTCGAGACCTCTCCCGGCGCATACTTGAATTCATCCGGATGGCCGAGCGGCAACTCAATTTTACGGCCAACGAAGTCGCACATCTCGTCAATCGCGCGGACGCGTGTTTTCGCGAAGGCGCCTTCGCCAAGGCGATCCGTGTGCTGGAGCGAGCCCTGCGTCTGGACGCCGGGCTCACCAGCGTCGCGTCGGCGTTGAAGTGCGCGACGTTCTGGCAGGATCGCGAGGCGCGCTTGGCTACCATCGACGACCCGTACGAGCGGGCCGAGTACCTGGAGCAGCAGTGGGAACTTTTTCAGCCGTTCGCCGGACGCTTGGAGGACATGTCGGAGCGCACGTTGTTCGACATCCGGCGGTATGTGATGACCGAGTGCCTGCGGGGATACCGCAACCTCCTGGAGGCGCATCCGGAGCGGGAGGACGCAGACCTGCTGCTGTGCATCGGCCGTACCTACAAGGGCTTGGGAAACTACGCCAGTGCCATCGAACACCTGGAGACCGCAAGCAGAAAGCAGCGCCGTTCGCCGGAGATCCTGGCCGAGCTGGCGGACTGTTACGGGCTGGTCAATGAAGACCGCTTTTCGCGGGTGCTGTTCCGGGAAGCATTCTTCATCGGAGCCGAGTCGATCCAGCTCGAGCGGCTGGAGGCACCGGTCATCCGGCGGCTGATCGTGACGATGGAGCATGCCGGCCGGACGCGTCAGGAGATCGCCTCGTGGCTGCCGGTATACGCCACGCTCCACGGCGTGTTTACGGTGAAGCGCGAGCTCAAGCCGCTGGAGCTGGGACGCCTCAAGCAGACCATCTTCGCCATGGAACGACAGGTCGCCGCAGGCGAAGCGCCGCCGGAGGTTACCCCGGGACTGCTCAACCACTACTTCTGGCTCATCGACCATTTCATCGTGACCGGCGAAGCGAAGCCGCGCGTCCGCGAAGTGCTGACGAAGATCCGCGATCTGGACCGCCAGGTTCACGACGAGTACGTACGATAGTCGAGACGACAAGACACCCTCTGATGGGGACACCCTCTGATGGGAAAACAATGCCGGTGCCACATGGAGGCGCCGAAACCGAGGTAAGCATGACTCCTACCGTGACGGACACACCGACAGGGACCGCGGCCGATGGCGCCGCCGGCAGCCTGACCACCAAGGTCACCGAGCTGCTCAATCAGGAAAAGTGGACCCGAGCTGCGCTGAACAGCTACGTGACGTCCAACTTCGTCGAACTCGACAACCTGCTGGAGGACGCGAGGAAGGAGGACTGCGAGACGGAGCTGTTGGAGCTCTGCGAAGAGCACCTGCGCAGCAATCGCAACAGCATCATCGCCCTGTACCTGTCCGGCATCGTGTCGATCGGCCGCCGACTGGTGGACGACTCCAACCTGGTTCTGCTGGTGAACATCTTCACCGACAACCACAAGTGGAATATCGTCGAGTATCTGTGCAATCGCATCCTCGAGTTCGGAGAGAACCGCTTCGCGCTGAGAACGCTCGCCGAGAGCTACGACAACAAGAACGAAGAAGCGGCGAAACTCGAGGTGTACGAGCGGCTGATACGCGTCGACTACGAGGAGGCGGACTTCGTCAAGGTGCTCGCCCGCAACCGCGAGCAGGCGGGCGACATAGGCGGCGCGGTCAATTACTACCGAAAGGCGCTGCACCGCTATATCAACAAGCGGAACTACGCGAACATCAAGGAGGTGTGGGAGCGCCTGATCGAGCACCGGCCGGACGATACGGAGTTCTATCTGCAACTCGAGCGCAAGGTCGCCCGCACGGTCAGCGAGGAACGGGCCGTGGCGCTTCTGGAGGCGCTGTATCCCCACTACTACGAGAAGGAGGACTGGGACACCACCATCGAGATCCTCAAGCGCATTCTGCGCTATGAGCCGAAGAACACGGAGGCGCGCGCCCAGATCGCCGAGGCGTATACCGAGAAGCACGCCGGCCACAGCCATCTGGACGAGTACCTGCGCATTTCCAACCTGACTCAGGCGTGGCGCAACGCCCAGGAAGCGATCGCGGACTTCGAGAAGCACATCGCCTTCGACGCCGGCAACTTCGTGTTCCACCGCAGTTGGGGCATAGGGCGAATCTCCGCGATCGACGATGATGAGATCACCGTCGACTTTCCCAAGAAACGCAACCACCGGATGTCGCTGAAGATGGCCGTCAGCGCACTGAAGATCCTGGCCAGGGACCACTTCTGGGTGCAGAAGGCCACCACCTCCCGCACCAGGCTGCGGGACGGCGTCAAGAGCGATCCGGCGGCGACCCTGCGTTCCATCATCCGGAGTTTCGGCAATCAGGCCGACATGAAGCGCATCAAGATGGAGCTCGTCCCCCGTATTCTGACCGCCTCGGAGTGGTCCAAGTGGAGCACGGCGGCGCGACGCATTCTGAAGACCGACCCGTCCTTCGGCAGCCACGAGGAGAAGCTGGACACGTACGTGGTGCGCGACACTCCGATCTCCTACGAGGAGAAGACGTTCAACAAGTTCTCGGCGGAAAAGTCGTTCTTCGGACGGGTCTCCATCCTGCAGGACTACCTGCAGAACGCCAGTCCCGACTCCGAGTACTTCAGCGAGATGTTCTCCTACTTCAGCGGGTTCCTGAAGGCCTACACGGTGGCCAACGATCAGGTGATCGCGAGCTTCCTCCTGGTACAGCAGATCGGCAAGAAGCATCCCTACCTCGCCACCGATGTCGACCGCGAGTTCGCCGACCTGCTCGGACAGGTCGACGATCTGGAGGAATTGTTCCTGGCACTGGACAACAATGAGCTGCGCAAGGACTTCCTCGCGCACGTGCGCGAGGAAGTCGCGGACTGGCCGGCGGTCTACTCCCGTTTCTTCTATCTGCAGCCGAGCCGGCTGCTGGTGGACGCCCTCATCAACAACAAGGAGTTCGATTCACTGGAGCGGATCGTCGCCAAGGTGTTCGAAAGCTATCGCGACCTGCGCGAGCCGTTCGTATGGCTGTTGCGCAACTGCGAAGACGAAGCCTGGTTCACGAGCGTGGCCGCCAGGCAGGAGAAGTGCCTGACCGCGCTGATCCACCTGCTCGATCTCACCTACCGCGACATCGAGAACAGGCGCGACGTCTCCGCCGGCCGACGCCTCAACAAGCAGATCCACGACTACCTGTTCAAGGACGGCAACCTGCTCCGCTTTACCCTTCTGGCAGACCTGGACACGATCACCCGCGTCCATTCGATGGTCGCCGACATCGAGCACCTGGATCCGTCGATCAAGATCCGTCTCAAGGAGAAGATCACGGATCGGTTTCCCGAGTTCGAGTCGGTCGGCGAGCCGCTGGCAGTGGAACGCACGCGCGCCGGCCTGTTGGTCACGCGCGGCGGTTACGAAACCAAGCAGCGTGAGCTTCGCCACCTGATCGAGATGGAGATCCCGCTCAACTCCAAGGAGATCGGCCTGGCGATGCAGAAGGGAGACCTGCGCGAGAACGCCGAATACAAGGCCGCGCTCGAAAAGCAGGAGCTGCTGAAGAGCTCCGCGTCACGGCTCCAGGAAGAGCTGCAGGAGGCACAGATCTTCGACTCCGGTCAGGTCGACGATCAGACGGTGTCATTCGGGACCACGGTGCGTCTGACCAACGTCGCCACCGGTGATAACGAGCACTTCACCATCCTCGGTCCGTGGGAGTCGGACCCGGCGAGAAACGTGATCTCGTATCTGTCCCCGCTCGGCGCCGAGCTGTGGAATCATCGTCCCGAAGACGTGCTGCAGTTCACGATCAACGAGAAGCCGTTTCATTATCGGGTGGACAGCATCGAGCGGGCCGAGGCTCTGCACTAGGCCGCAGTCCCTCTGTCCGAGGCGTCAGGGCTCGGGGTGTTCGGGACGCCGCAAGGCGAGTTGCCGGACGAATGGCAGGCCGACGAGCCTGTACAGCACGATCGTGACCAGCGCGGCCGCCGCGACCACGCCCACGAGCAACGCCACGTGCTCCACGCCGGCTGGTCCCTCTCGTGGATCGGGCAGCCGGGAGGAGGCGATCCACATGAGGGCGCCTGCCGGCGCCACACCGGCCGCCACCTGCAGAGCACCCCGTGCCAGAACTCTCCACGCCACGACGCGGGAAGGCAGCGCCAGCAGCAGCGTCCCGGCCGAGAACGCCGCGGAGTTGGCAAGGGCGAGCCCGGCCACTCCCAGCGCCGTCTCCTTCCACCACAGCGACAGGGCCACATCGACGACGGCGACCACGATGGCGGCCCGAAGAGCCCGGCGGGGAGCGTCCAGCGCATAGCAGAGACGCTGGAGAAAGGTGAACACGCCGACGCTGGGCAAGCCGATGGCGAAACCGCGCAGCACGGCGGCGGTCAACTCGGTGGCTTCGGCGTCAAAGAGTCCGCGCTGCAGGGCGGCATGGACGATGGAGTCCCCGAGCAGGAGGTAAGCGACCGCTGCGGGCACGAGGAGCGCGGCAAGCGTCACCATTCCGTCCGTCGCGCTGCGGCGCAACTCCGTGGTTCGATTGTCGGCCGCCATCTCGGCCAGTCGCGGAAATGCCGCGGTTGCCACGGACACCGACAGCACCCCCAGCGGCAACTGGAAGAAGACCACCGCGTAGTAGATCGCGCTGGTGCTGCCGTCGCCGAGGCCGCTGGCCAACAGGAACGAGACCTGCTGCATGACCGCGAACACCAGAGCCGAGGCGACCGCCGGCCCCCAGCCGCGCAGGATCCGGCGCATCCGATCGTCGAACCGCAGGCGTGGCACGATGCTGAAGCCGCGGTGCAGGAAGGCCGGCACCTGGAACAGGAGCTGAAGTACGCCGCCTGCCAGGACTCCGGCGGCAGCCGCAAGGATACCCCAGCGAGGCGCCAGGACAAGAACGCTGGCGATCACGCCGACCGAGAACAGCAGCGGCGCGAGCGCGGGCACCACGAACGCGTTGCGAGCGTGCAGGGCGCCCATGAGCACCGCGGCCGCCCCGGCCAGTGCGGCGTACGGCACCATGAGGCGGAACAGCCCGACGGCGCTTGCCATCTTCTCCGGTTCGGGAAAGGCGACGAGGACGCGCGTGATCGGCGCGGCGGCGATCGCCGCGACCGCGATCAACGGCACGGTGACGGCGAGCTGCAGGCCGAACGCCGACCGTACCAGCTCGACCTGCGCCCGCGGATCGCGGTCGCGGGCCAGAGCCGGTACCAGTGCGGCGGAGAAGGCGCCCTCGGCCAGAAGACGGCGCAGGGTGTTGGGAACCTGGAACATGACGGTGAAGACGTCGACGGTGCCGCCGGCTCCGAACACGGCGGCGAGCACCGCCGCGCGTACGAAGCCGAGCGCCCGGCTGGCCGCGGTACAGGCCATGAGCACGGCCGCCGTCCGCTCGGTCCCGCCGGAAGCGGCGGCGCGGGCGGTCTGACCGGTACTCACGGGCGTTCGTCTGCGCTCGACCGATCCAGGTACCTGTCGAGAAAGCCGCTCTTGAAGGCGGCGAACCCGCCGGCGGCGATCGCCTCTCGCACGGACTCCATCAGGGCCGCCATGAAGGCCAGGTTGTGGTAGGTCGTCAGCACCGCAGCCATGATTTCGCGCGCCTTGAACAGGTGGCGGAGATAGGCACGGCTATGTGCCGCGCACACCGCGCACGCGCACTCGGCGTCGAGAGGATCGTCACGAAGGGAGGCGCTCCCGGTGCGCAGCGACAGGGTGCCGGCACGCGTGAGCGCCAGCGCGTTGCGCGCGACCCGCGTGGGATACACGGAATCGAACAGGTCCACGCCGTGCTCGACTCCGCACAGGATCAGGTCGGGGCTACCGACGCCCATCAGGTACCGGGGCCGCTCCGGATCGAGCAACGGCGCGGTGTGGGCGACGGTCGCTTCGAAGCGGGCAGCAGACTCCCCTATCGACAGTCCGCCGATCGCGCTTCCGGGCAGGTCGAGTGCCCGGATCTGTGATGCCGACCGCGCGCGCAGGTCGGGGAACAGGCCTCCCTGCACGATGCCCCAGAGTTGCTGGTCGGTCGTCGTGCTTCCACACCGCCACCGTGCGGCCGCCCGGGCTGCCCAGCGTGCGGTAAGCTCCGCGGCCTGCTCCGCTCCGGCGTGATCGACATCCGCCGCCGAGCACACGTCCAGCGGCATGATGACGTCGCTGCCGAGGGCGGTCTGGACATCGACGACCGACTCCGGGGTCAGCCGGTGCCGCGATCCGTCCAGGTGAGACCGGAAGGCCACTCCATCATTGTCCACGTTGCGCAGGGGCGCCAGGGAGAATACCTGGAAGCCTCCCGAGTCGGTCAGCAGGTTGCCCTGCCACGCCATGAATCGGTGGAGTCCGCCGTGGCGGGCAACGGTGTCGACGCCGGGACGCAGGTAGAGATGGTAGGAATTGGCCAGCACCATCCGGAAGCCCAGGTCGAGCAGGTCGCGCGGCCAGACCGCCTTCACCGATGCGTTCGTCCCTACCGGCATGAACGCGGGGGTGCTCACGGTACCGTGCGGCAACGTCAGGATGGCCGCGCGGGCGGCCGAGCGCGTGTCGCGTGCGTCGATCCGGAAATTCACGTGCGTGCCCGCCACAGCATGACAGTGCCCAGCACCAGAAAGACCACGGCCGATAGTGAGGCGCCGAGCAGCGGCGGTATCACATCGGTCTTGGCCAGGATGTGGGCAACCATCTGCAGGACGAAGTAGCCGACCGAGCCGATCAGGGCGATCAGCATGCTGGCCAGCAGCACGTTGCGCCGCAGCATCCCGCCGACCGCCGCGGCGATCACGGACACCACGAACGGCGTGACGGCGAATCCTGCCTTGGCATACAGATCGGTCTGCGCCGACCGATAGGGCAATCCGGCGCGGCGGAGCGTTCGCACCCACGTCCAGCCCTCGCGCAGGGTCATGTCGGCCACGTCGCGGGATTCCTGACGGAAGGTGTCGGGGCCGGGTGCGTAGTGGTCGGACGACTCGGCGATGCTCTCCTGGATCAGCCGCTCTCCGGCAGCGTCCCACCGATAGTGCCGGACGTCGTGGAGCATCCAGCGGTCGTCCTTCCACTCGGCGCGCGCGGCGTCGG
This sequence comes from Spirochaetaceae bacterium, assembly GCA_028820215.1. Next base: position 21,631 of record JAPPKD010000317.1, read on the forward strand.
TGCGGCTGGCGAGCCGGCCGTCCGCCGTCCGCTCGACGACGGTCAGCCCGCGCAACGCTCCTTCACGGTCGTTGTAGTAGTCGGCGCGGTACACGCGCCGCCCTCCCCCGTCCAGGACCGTGACGTCCGTGTTGTTGAGAAACAGCGAGTGGCCGACAGCCGCGCGGTACCGCTCGTTGTAGGCGCGCAGGGCGGGCGTGCCGATGCCTTCGTCGAAGGCCAGCAGGCCCGGCGATGCGATCAGGCCGACCAGGAGCAGCGGGCTCATGAAGCTGCGCAGTCCGACGCCCGCGCCGAGGACGGCGATCAGCTCGTTGCGGGCCTGGATCGTACCGAGCGTATACGTGATCGCAAACAGCAGCCCGATCGGCACCGCGAACCGGGCCGCCGTAGGCGCGTACAGTGCGGCGATGCCGGCGATCTGAGCGACGCTCACCTCGTTGGCGGCGAAGGCCGAAAGCTTCGGATACAGGTCGACCAGGAGCAGTATCAGCACGAAGAAGGCGGCGGCCGCCGCGAACACGGGCAGGAATGCGCGCACCAGCATGCGTTGCAGGATGTTCATCGGGCGCGGTTCAGCACGGCGATCGCGCCTGCGGCCACCAGCACGACGGCGTTCGGCAGCCACACCGGCAGCGCCGGTGCGAAGCCGGCGCGCAGCGAGGTCGTCTCGCCGACGGTCAGCAGCGTCCAATAAAGAAAGCAGAGGCAGATGCCGACCAGGAAGCCGAACGTTCGCCCTGACCGCCGTGCAAGCAGGCCGGCGGGCAGGGCAAGAGCCATGAAGGCAAGGCAGGCCAGCGGTATCGCGTACTTCTTGTGAAGCTCCAGCAGGTAGGTATGCACGGTGCGTTCCGAGGCCGTCCGGCGCAGGCTCCGCTCGAATCCGGTGGTGATGGCAGCGATCCGGTCGCGCTCGTCCGGCAGGCGTCCGGGGTCCGCCGCGACAGTCCGCTCGGCTGCGGCCACCTCCGCGAGCAGCCGATAGCGTTCGCTTTCCCGCGTGTCGGCGCGCTGTTCCCCTTCGGTTTCCAATCGTACCTGCATGCCCCGGATCTCGCGACGCAGGTCGACCGAGCTCATCTGGTCCGGGCCGGCGGCGCTGAGAGCGCCGCTGACGTCGCGGAGCAGGATGTTGTACTCCATGGAGTCCGCCCGCAGGTACTCGTGCCGCGTCTCGTCGATTTCCGCGACGTGGGAGAACACGTCCTTCAGGTGCAGCGATATGACACCGTCCTGGGCGGTGCTCTCCGCGAAGGAGGCGCTGCCGGCGATGATGAGCCTTCGCTCGTCCGTGGCCGTCCGGTCCAGGATCAGGGGCGCCTCGATGGTACCGCCGTCGATCGCTCCGGTCACGATCGCCATCCCCTCGTAGCGCTCGACGGCAAACGGCTCCAGCTCCACCGATGGATTGGTGGCGAGCATGCGGCGGTAGGTTCGGCTGAACTCGATGTTGCTGGCCGGCAGCAGCAGATCGTTGAAGACGAACGACAGGCCGGAAAGGATGACGCCGGCGGCGGCAAGCGGCAGGAACAGGCGTCGCAGGGGGATGCCCGCTGCCATGACGGCGATGACCTCATTGTCGGCCGAGAGGCGGCTGACCGCCATCAGCGCCCCGAGCAGCGTCCCGAACGGAACCGAGTAGAAGACGATCAATGGCAGGGAGAACAGCATCAGGCGCGCCACCTCCCCGATCGGTACCTGGTTCGCGAAGATCTGCTCCGCGGTGACCAACAGGACGTTGGCGACGAACACGAAGAAGAAGAACAGGAAGGCCACCAGGAACGCGGACAGGAACTCGCGCGCCACGTAGCGCGATATCACGCCGAACAACGGCCTGCGCTCCTGCCATCCACCGGCAACGCGCTAGTACCCATCGAACAGATGTCGACGGGTGGCATGGGTCGCTACACGGGCCTCAGGCGCGCTGGACCAGCGCTCACAAGGCCGAGTTCCCGTAGCACGCACCCCCAAACTACAGTTTGATGGGGTACTAGTTGGAAGCGGCGTCGGCCGCGTACTGCAGCGAGTCGGCCAGCACGGCGACTCCGCATCCTTGGGTCCCGAAGTACGCGAACGGCCCGGCCTGCGCGACCGCCCGGATCTCGTTGGCCCCCATGCCGTGCCTGGGCGGGCAGTCGACGACCGCGGTCATGTCGAAGTGAGTCCATCCGCCACCATTCAGGGCATACCGGTACGCGCCTCCGCCGTGGGTCCCGAACAGGACCGTCCCGGGCGCGGCCGCGGCGGCGAGGACGAAGTCGTCGCCCAGGGAACCCGACCCCTTGGTGAACCGGGTGATCTCGTCGCTGTCGGGATCCCACCTGAACAGCCCGTTGCCGTGGTCGCCGACCCAGAGCCGCCCGGACTCGTCGAAGGACAGAGCGTGTATGTTCTTCGCCCCCGCGGCCCACAGGCGATCGACCCGGCGCACTCGTCCGGTCTCCAGGTCCATGACGGCAACTCCCCGATCCAGCGTGCCGATGTACAGCGTGGAGCCCCGTCGCAGCAGCGCCTGCACGAATCGGACCAGCGAGCTCGGGTCTTCGACCTGTGTCCACTCTCCATCCGGATCGTCGGCCAGCCAGAGCCCCTGGCCCAGGGTCCCGGCGGCGATGCGTCCGTCGATTCCCTCCAGTGCCCACACGTTGGGCCGTCCGCTCCCGCCGACGCTGAACCGTTCGACTCTCCAGAGGCGGCTGGTCGCCTTCGAGTACACGGACAAGCCCTCGGCGGTGCCCAGCCACACCCAGTTTCCGTCTACTTCGATCGCGCGAATGGTGTCGGACAGTTCGCCTCCGGTGGTGGCGCCGGTGAAGCGGCTGGCGATGCCGGTGTTCTGCGAATACCGGGCGACACCGCCGTTGGAAGTGCCGATCCACACGTCGTCGGCATCCACGGAAATCGCCGTGACGTTGCCGTCCGGAAGCCCCAGCATCGCCGGGGTGATGGTGCTCCACAGAACGTCCCGAACGAGACGGTCGTAGGTGCGGCGATCCGCCGGTTCGAGTGCCGTGGGCTGGACGACCTGCAGGGTCAGGTACGCCGCGGCGGCAAGGTCGTTCAGTTCGTAGAGAGCCAGCTCGGCCGCCTGAATCCGCACCTCATCGAGGCGGCGCCCCGGGATGTCGGCCGGCTGGAGGAGCAGGGCTCTCTGCAGCTCATCCAGTGAATCGGTCAGAAGACGGTCCCGCCGGGCGAGCTCTGCCGCCGTCACCGCGACCTCGAAGTGAATGGCGTCGGAGGTCTGCGGGTGGGAGCGGGCCTGGTCCAGGAAGAACCGGGCCCGAAACGGCTCCGAGACCAGCGCCGCCTGGGCGGCGAGCAGCAGCGCTTCCGGAAGGTGTCTGCTGCCGGGGGTCTGGATGCGCATCGAGCGCACCACTCCCAGAGCGTCGGCGTAGTCACCTCTCGCGAACGCAGCCTTCGCCTCCGCCAGCGCGGCGGCCGGGTCCAACGCCTGGGCGGACGCCGCGCTGGCAGCCAGCAGGGCGATCGCGACCAGCTTGACGCGGATGGCGGGGTTCCTCAGCGGCGGCTCAGTCGGACGGCTGCGGGTCGACATCATGGTCAATTGGGTTCCCCCCGTACGCTACGAGTGCGAAGGCATCGGTGTCCGCGACCAGCCCGGCCATGGCTTCCAGCTCGTCGCGGGCAACGCCGTGGATGTACGACTCCATCTCTTCAAAACTTAATATCGGCCCGAACGTCTGCCGTTGGTACACCATTCGGCGCATGCGCGCCTCCATGTCCTCGCGGGCGAAGACCAGGGCGCCGTGCAGATGGCTCATCGCCTCGTCCACCTCCTCCTTGCCCGGCGGGTGGGCGCGCAGTCCGCGCAACTCGGCGAGCAGACCGTCGATGAGCTCCTCGCGAGCCTCCGGCACGCAGTTCGCGAACACCGACCACAGCCAGAGGTCGCTGAGGTGTGTCCGGAACGAGCCGATGGAGTAACACAACCCGCGTCGCTCCCGCAGGTTCTGGAACAGCCGAGAGCTCATCGACTCCCCGACCAGGGTGCTGAGCAGCGTCAGCGCGTAGTAATTTCGCACCGTTCGATCCACGGGAAGTGGGCGGCCGGCGTACAGGTAGGTCTGATGGCACCTGTCCTCGTGCCGCCAGACCCCCGCGTGATGATCGGGCGAGCACCGCACCGCGGGCGACTCCGCCGTTTCGTCCAGCACTGGTTCGTCCAACCACCCCGCCGCGGTTCTCTGCAGCGTGTCGTCTATCGCGGCGACTACCTCTTCAACGGCAACGCGGCCCGCGACCGAGACGACCAGCCGCGACGGATGGAACCGTTCCCGAAAGAAACGCAGCAGCCGATCGCGATCGATCTCCGCAACCTCATGTACGTCGCCGGCGATACGGCGTGAGAGTGCGTGCGAGCCCCAGAGCCGTTCCACGTACGCCTGGAAGGCGCGCTCGTCTGGTGAATCGTCGGCCGCATGTATCTCGTTGACGACTACCTGGCGTTCCTTGGTCAGTTCGGCGCCATCGAGCGCCGGAGCGGTGGCCATGTCCGCCAGCACCTCCGCCGCGGCGGGCGCGGCGTCTCCTGGAACGCTGCAATGCAGACAGGTGGTCTCGCGGTCGGTGAAGGCGTTGATCGAGCCCCCGACCCGATCGATGTCGCGAGCGATCCGCGACGCCGACCGCGTCGGCGTCCCCTTGAAGACCATGTGTTCCAGGAGATGACTGCAGCCGTGCTCGTGGGCACGTTCGTCCCGGGACCCGTGGCCGTACCAGAAACCCAGGGCCGCGGTGCCGGTGTGTTCGACCGGATCCACCAGCAGCGTGGCCCCAAGGCTCAGTTCAAACTCCTGAATCAATCCGATGCATGCTCGTCGTCAGGTCTCCGGTCGTCAGGTCTGCCCTGGCGACGCGGTCCGCGCCCGCCTGACATGCTCCTCGACCGGGGCGGACGGCCGTCGCGTCCATCCCTGCGTTCGCGCCCGTCCCTGCGGTTGGGCCCGAAACGCTCTCTCCTTCCCGGACCGGGGCGACGGCCTCCGCTGCCGACGCGGTCGCGCAACGGGTCGCCGACCGGCCGCGATCCCGGGGCGCCCGCGAAGTCCTCGACATCCGGGCCCACGGCGTCCAGTGTGGCAAGGTTCAGGCGGCCCATGCGGTCGATCTCGATGAGCTTCACCTGCACCTCGTCGCCCAGCTTGACCACGTCCTCGACCTGGCCGACATGGTCGGCGGTCAGCCGGGAAATGTGGCAGAGACCTTCCTTGCCCGGAAGGATCTCCATGAATGCGCCGAAATCCATGATGCGGGTGACGCGGGCCGTGTAGGTCTTGCCGACCTCCGGCTCCTCGACGGCCTGCTCGACCAGCCGCTGGGCGCGCTCGGCGCCTTCCTTGCGGCGGCAGTAGATGGTCACCACGCCATCGTCCTCGATATTCACGTCGGCCCCGGTGGTCTCGGTGATCGATCGGATGTTGGAACCGCCGGAGCCGATGACTGCTCCGATCTTGTCGACGTCGATGCGCATTGTGATGATCTTCGGCGCGAAGTCCGATACCGCGTCACGCGGCCGGTCCATGGTCTGGCGCATGATCTCCAGAATCTTGAGGCGGCCGGCGCGCGCCTTGTCGAGCGCTTCGCGCAGGAGCTCGGAGCTGACGCCCGCGATCTTGATGTCCATCTGGAACGCGGTGATGCCCTGCTCGGTGCCGGCGACCTTGAAGTCCATGTCGCCCAGGTGATCTTCCTCTCCCAGAATGTCGGACAGGACCACGAAGCGGTCGCCGTCGGAGATCAGCCCCATGGCGATGCCGGCGACCGAGCGCGTGATCGGCACACCGGCGTTGAGCATGCTCAGCGTGCCGCCGCACACCGACGCCATGGAGGACGAACCGTTGCTCTCCAGGGTCTCGGAAACCACCCTTACCGTGTACGGGAAGTCTTCCTTGCTGGGGATCACCCGTTCCAGCGCCCGCTCGGCGAGGTGGCCGTGGCCGACTTCCCGGCGCCCGGTGCCCAGACGCCCGGTTTCTCCGACCGAGAACGGCGGGAAGTTGTAGTGCAGCATGAAGTGCTTCTTGCGGTCGACGTCGGTCTCCAGCGCGTCCAGGATGCGCAGCTCGTCATTGGCGGTGCCGAGCGTGGTGACCGCCAGTGCCTGGGTTTCGCCGCGCGTGAACAGCGCCGCGCCGTGCGCCCGCGGCAGCACGTCGACCTCGCAACTGATGTCGCGGATGTCGTCGGGCGAGCGCCCGTCCGTGCGCACGCGGTTGTCCAGGATCGAGGTGCGCACCACGTCGGTCTCGATCTTCTCCAGCAGCGCTTCGACCGCATCGCCGCCCGTATCGCCGATATGGTCGGCGAACTGCTCGAAGGCATCCTGCTTCACTTGGCGAATCGCGGCGTAGCGCGCTTCCTTGCCCTTCACGAAGCAGGCTTCCGCCATTCTCGGACGCACCCAGGAAGCGATCTCGGTCTCCATCTCCGCGCCGGCGATCTCGGGCAGCGGCAGCTTTTCCCGGCCGCCGAGCTCGGCGAGGCGCAGTTGCGCGTCGCAGATTTCGACGATCACCTCGTGCGCCCGCTCGATGCAGGAGATCATCGTCTCTTCGTCGGCTTCCTGGGCACCCCCTTCGACCATGGTGATGCCGTCGCGGGTGCCGGCGACCACGATGTCGAGCTGACTGGACTCGATCTGGTCGTGGGTCGGATTGATCACGACGTCGCCGTCAAGGACGGCAACCCGGACGCCGGCGACCGGTCCCTCGAACGGTACGTCGGAGACGGTGACCGCCGCGGACGCCGCCACGATGGCCAGCACGTCGGGGGGGTTGACCTGATCCGCCGAGATCACGGTGGGAACCACCTGGATGTCGCGGCTGAACGACTTGTGGAACAACGGCCGCATCGGCCGGTCGATCAGGCGGGACACCAGGATCTCACGATCCCGAGGCCTGCCTTCGCGGCGGAATATCGACCCCGGGATCTTGCCCGAGGCGTATGCCTTTTCGTTGTACTCCACCTGCAGGGGGACGTAGTCGAGCCCCTCGATCTCCTTGGCGGAGCAGCAGACCGTCGCCAGGACGGCGGAGCCTGCGTATTGCGCGTAGACCGCGCCGTTGGCCTGCTTGGCCAGCCGACCGGTCTGCAGTGTCAGCGTCTCGGCGCCGACCTTCAATTCTACGGTATGTGCCATGTTACTTCCTTGCGCCGCGGCTTTCTGCGCAGCGCCGTGCCGGGTGACGCTATTTCCTCAGGTTCAGCTCTTTGAGCAGATTCCGGTACGTGTCCGCGTCCTTGCGGCTGAGATAACCCATGAGCCGACGCCGCTGCCCGACCATCCGCTGGAGGCCGTGGCGCGAAGCGTGGTCCTTGGGGTGTGTTCTGAAATGTTCGGTGAGTTGGGTGATCCGGCGGGTAAGCAGCGCTACCTGCACCGCCGAAGCTCCGGTATCGGCATCCCCTTTTCCGAAGTCGGTTACGATCTCCGTTTTCTCTTCTTTGGTCAATCCCATCCTGTCCTCGATGCTATCCTGCCTCGATGTTATCCTGCGTCAATCCGGCCCGTTCGCCTGATCCGTCAGGATTCCCGTCGTGCAAAACGAATTCCGCTCAAGGGGCCAATCGCTCCGTGAACGACCGCCCTGTGAACGATTATCCGGTCGTATTCCACCGCGATCAGGGCGTCCCAACCACTCGATACGCTGCTACCCGATGCGCTGCGGGCGAACCCCGAATAGCGGCCCGGTCGGGGCAGGAGCTGTGTCAACGACGAGGCCGGAAAAACCAAGCCGTCCCCCGTGCAGTCGGGCGAGACGTGCTCGACATCCAGTTCATAGTCCCCTCCGAGCATGGACCGTACCACGGGGAAGTCTCCGCTGTCGATCGCCTGCCGTATGCCGCTGCTGCTCACTTTCGCTCCGTCGCTGCCCCGTCCGCCCTGAGTGCCCCGTCCGTCTTGAGTGCTCTGTGCGTCTTGAGTGCTCTGTGCGTCTTGAGTGCTCTGTGCGTCCGCGTTTTGCGACTCCTCGCGGACCAGATTCACCACTTCCAACCCTACTCCGTGCCGGTGCAACAGTCGATGGAGCTGTTCGGTATCGGTGTCGCGTTGTCGTCCACACCGGAAGTCCCGCCCAACCACGACGCCGCGAACGGCGACGCGGCGCAGCAACTGGGTGACGAACTCTTCCCCCGTAAGTTTACTGAACCTGAGGGAAAAGTCAACGACGATCAGGTGGCGGATGCCGATCCGCTCCAGTGCGCGTTCCTTCTGACGCCGCGACAGGATCAGTCGTTCGCTGGTCCCGAACAGCACCGAGCTGGGCAGGGGATCGAAGGTCAGCACCGCGGACGCGTCCGCGCCGTGCGCGAGCACGCGTTGCAGCAGCGCTCGATGGCCTCGATGGAGGCCGTCGAACACGCCCATGGTGAGCACCACGCCGTCGTCGAGCGGCCGGTCGGCCAGTCCCTGCCAGTCGGCGACGGTCACCCGGGCACCTCCGTCATGGGTGTGGCGCCACGCTGGTCGCTGGCTTCCGCCGCGCCGCCGTCCGGCCGTGCGGCCAGAACGCAGCGATAGCGGTACCGGGGGCGCGAACGGGTGCAGCCGGTGCCCGGCACGGAGGGCCCGTCGTCCCCCGGCTCGATGACGGCGAGCAGCTCCCGGCCGCTGAGGAGCGCACAGAATCGCTCGCCGGACGGTGCTCCCACCATGAACGTGGACTCCGGCTGCTGTCCGTCGCGGACGCGCCGCGCGCCTTCGGGCGTCACCTGTCGCAGTTCCAGACTGTCGATGCGGTGCAGGAAACCGGACGGAGGGATGACGTCTCCTTCGCCCACGGCGTCGACCGGCGCGGCGGCCTCCACCGGGAAAGCACCCACCGAGAGCCTGCGCAATGCGGTCAGGTGCCCACAGCTTCCCGCGGCCAAGGCGAGGTCACGGGCAAGGGAACGCACGTAGGTCCCCTTGCCGCAGACGACCTCGATCTCCACCTGGGGCAGGTCCATGGCGATGATCCGCAGGCTGTCCACGTACACGTCCCGTGCTCGTGGTCTCACGGGGAGGCCGCGTCGCGCGCGCCGTGATGCGCGTTCGCCGTCGACGTGCACGGCGCTGTAGGCGGGCGGGACCTGACGTATGCGGCCGACGAAGCCCGGCAGCGCATCGCGCAGCGCTTCGGGTGTCGGCAGGTTCATTCGCAACTCTACCGGCCCCTCCGGATCAAGCGTGGTCGTCTGTTCGCCGAGGCGGATGGTCGCTCGATAGCGCTTGGGCAACTCGGTAATCAACCAGCTGATGCGGGTCAGCCGGCCGACCATGGCGATCAGCAGACCGGACGCGAACCGGTCCAGGGTGCCGGTATGGCCGATGCGACGGGTCCCGAGCACTCGTTTCAGGCGGCCGAGCGCCGCGAAGGATGTCATGCCGGAGGGCTTGCTCAGAAGGACCATCCCGCCGCCCTGCGGCACGTCTGCCACGTCCGGATTCCGTCTGACCGGCACGTCTCGCGGTCCGCGTGTTCCAGGCGCGTATTCTAGGTGAGGTTGCGAATCTTCTGCAGTACGCGAAACCCGTCCGCCACCGAAGAGTCCGCCACGAAACGCAGCCTTGGCGTTTCCCGCAAGCGGATACGGCGCGCGAGCTCCGCCTGCAGGTAGCCGGCGGCGTGGTTGAGCGCATCCGTGGCAGGTCCGACAACGGGAGCTTCGTCGTGATGGGATACGAACACGACGGCGTGCTTGAGGTCCCGGGAAACCTTGACCCGTGTCAGGTTCAGCAGGGGATCGATGCGCGGGTCGGCCAGCCGTCCGCCCACGATCATCTCGCCCAACACTTCGCGCAGCAGTCGGCCGACCTTCTCGCCCCGCTGGTTCGCCATGTTCCCCTCCGTCCCTGCTCTACCTACCGGCGCCGACGATGCTCGGAGCTTCCGGTCTCAGAGCTTCTTGGCCACCTCTTTCGTCTCGAACGCTTCGATGCTGTCGCCCTGCTTGAGATCATTGAAGTTCTCGATGCGGATGCCGCATTCGAACCCCGCCTCCACCTCGTTGACGTCCTCCTTGAAGCGGCGCAGGGTGAGGATTCTTCCTTCGTACACCTGCGCTCCGTCGCGGACGACATGGACCATGGCGTTCCGGCGCACGTGTCCGGAGGTAACGTGGCAGCCGGCGATCGTGCCGAGGCGGGAGATGCGGAACAGCTCGCGCACCTCGGCGACGCCCACCGACTCGGTGAGCACCTCGGGCGTCAGCATCCCCTCCATGGAATCGCGGATTTCCTCGACCGCTTCGTAGATCAGGTCGTAGCGGCGAATCTCGACCTTCTCCTGGTCCGCCAGTTCCTGCGCCTTCGGTGTCGGCCGGATGTGGAAGCCGATGATCAACGCGTTCGACGCGGAGGCCAGCATCACGTCGTTCTCGTTGATCGCCCCTGCCGAGGAGTGGATGACCGTGAGCTTGATGTCGTCCGTCGACAGACGCTCCAGCGCGGAAACCAGCGCCTCCACCGATCCGTGCACGTCGCCCTTGGCAACGACCTTGAGCTCCTGGACCTCCCCTTCCTTGATGGTCTCGTACAGGTTGTCGAGGGTGATCTGGCTGACTGATCCGGCCTCCCTCACCTTGCGCAACTCCTGCCGCTTGTCACCGACGGTGCGGGCGGTGCGCTCGTCGGCGGTTACCTGAAACGGGTCGCCGGCCGCCGGCAGCCCGGAGAAGCCCAGTATCTCGACGGGCAGCGACGGCGTGGCTTCCTTCACCGAATTACCGAGGTCATCGAACATCGCCCGCACCTTCCCGGGATACACCCCGGCGATGAACGGGTCGCCCGAGCGCAGCGTGCCCCGTTCGATCAGCACCGTGCCGACCGTGCCGCGACCCAGGTCGACCTTGGACTCGATCACGCGGCCTTCCGCGCGGACGTCGTACGGCGCGTGGAGCTCCAGCAGGTCTGCCTGCAGAAGGATCGCCTCCAGCAACTCGTCGATCCCGGTCTTGGCAAGCGCGGACACCTCCCGGTACAGGGTGTCGCCTCCCCACTCCTCCGGAACCAGCTCATGGTCGGAAAGCTGCTGCTTCACCCGTTCGGGGTTGGCGTCCTCCAGGTCACACTTGTTGACCGCCACGATGATGGGGACTTCCGCCTCGCGCGCGTGCGATATCGCTTCCACCGTCTGCGGCATCGTGCCGTCGTCTGCCGCTACCACCAGCACCACGATATCGGTCACCTGGGCTCCTCGGGCGCGCATGTTCGTGAACGCTTCGTGTCCGGGGGTATCCAGGAACACGATGCGGCCCTGAGTGGGCGAGTCGCGGTCGATGGAGACCGCGTATGCGCCGATGTGCTGGGTGATGCCGCCATGCTCCTGGTCGGCGACGTTCGCCTCGCGGATGGCATCCATCAATTTGGTCTTGCCGTGGTCGACGTGGCCCATGATGGTCACGATCGGCGGCCGCGGCCGGTCGTCTGCGTCGCCGGGTTGTTCGGATTCGATCACCGTCTCGTGGTACAGCGACACGACGTTGACGGTGCAGTTGTACTGCTCCGCGATTACCGTTGCGGTATCCGAGTCGATCTGCTGGTTGATGGTGACCATGCTGCCCATCTCCATCAGCTTGGCGATCAGGCTGGAAGCCTTGAGGTTCATCTTGCGCGCCAGCTCGGAGACGGTGACCTGCTCCATGATGTCGATCTCGCCCGGCACGGCCGCCGCTTCGTCCTCGCGGCGACGCTGCTGTACGAGCTTCTCGGCGTGTTCCTCGAACCGTTCGCGCGAGTATTGGCCGCGCCTGCGCGGCTTGCCCCTCGACCGCCCCGGCCCTCTCCCGGGAGACGGCGGCGGGCCCGATCCCCCTCCCGGACCCATCGGTGGCCTTCCCGGTCCTCTCCCCGGTTGCGGTGGCCGGAAGTTGAGCGGCCGGTCCGGCGTGCGCCGGTCCGGCCCGCCTGGAGCTCCCCGCTGGCCGGGCGGACGCAGTCCCTGCGGCGGACGAAAGCCCCGCGGTGGCCGGAATCCGGGAGGCGGAGACGGCCGGTCGGGCCGCTGGGTGACCGGCCGCGGGTCGCGCTTGGGAAGCTGAAACGGCTGATGCAGCGGATCGATGCGCGGGCCCGACTTCGCGGGGGCGGCCGGCCGCGCCACCGGTACCTCCTCCTTGCGAGGCTGGGGCTTGGGTGGCGCAGGCGACTCGGGCGGCGGTGGGGGTGTCGCCGGGCGCGCCGGTACCTCGATCGGACGCCGGCGGATGACGACTTTCCGCTTCACCGGCGGCCGGGCGGGCTCCGAGTCGCTTGCGGCTTGAGGCTCGGGCCGCTTCTTTATGAGCGTTACCTTCGGCTTGGGCTTGCTCTCCGTTTCGTCTTCCGGCGTTCTCTGCGCGCCCTTCTCGTTCTTCTCCGCCATGTCTCTGCTGCCCGCCCCCTACTCGTCGCCTTCCGGCGGTTCCTCGATGATCACCACGTTCTCTTCAAGCAGTTGCCGTATGGCCGCCACGTCGTCCGGCCGGAGACCGGGCACGCCGGAGAGCTCGGCTTCCGACATCGACATGAGCGCTTCGGCCTCCTGGACTCCGGCTGCCGCCAGCGCATCGGTGACGCGCTGCTCGAGCCCCAGTTCCGAGACGGCGGTGATCTCCTCGACCTCTTCCACCACGTCGACCTCTTCGGCACCGCTGATCTCTTCGGCTCCGCCGACCTCTTCGGCCACGTCGCCGGCAGGTGCAGCTTCCGCGACCGGCACGTCGGCCTGATCGGCGGGCGGCGGAGCTTCGTCCCCCTGCTCTACCTGGTCGACCTGGTCCACCTCGTCCTCTTCGACGATCTCCACCGTCTCGTCGAGAAGGTTGCGGATCGTCGAAATGTCCTCGGAGGTCAGACCGCGGGTGGCTGCAAGCTGGTCATCGGACATTTCGACCAGATCCTCGATGCGTTCCACGCCCTGCTCGGCCAATGCCGCCGCGATGCGTTCGGGAACTCCCGGCAACTCCGAGATGCGGTCGATCTCCTGCGCCTCGTCTTCCGAGAACAGCGCCGCCGCTTCCCGTTTCTGCTCCCCGCCCAGATCCATGTCCGCGACCTGGGCGCGGGTCTTGACGTCGATGTTCCAGTCCACCAGGCGGTTCGCGAGCCGGACGTTCAGTCCCTGGCGGCCGATGGCGAGCGAGAATTGAGCATCGTGGACGACGGCCAGGGCATGCCGCGTCGCGTCGTCCACGATGATCACTTCCTCGACCTCCGCCGGCTGCAGGGCGTTCCTGATGAACACGGCAGGATCGGGATCATACTTCAGAACGTCGATCTTCTCGCCTTCCAGCTCCCGGACGACCGCCTGGATGCGCGCGCCACGCATGCCGACGCAGGCGCCGACCGGATCCACGTCATCGCGGGTGGAGTACACGGCCATCTTGGTTCGGTAGCCGGGCTCCCGGACCATCTTGTAGATCTCGATCGTGCCATCGTAGATCTCCGGCACCTCGAGCTCGAAGATCTTGCGCACGAACTGCGTGTGCGTGCGCGACAGGATGATCTGCAGGCCGGTGGGGGTCTTCTCCACTTCGTAGATGAGGGCGCGGATGCGGTCGTTCGGCCGATACACCTCCCGCGGGCTCTGGTACTTGCGTGGCATGATGCCTTCCGTCTTGCCCAGATCGACGAATATGGCGCCGTTCCGCTCGCGCTGGTGGTAGCCGATGATCATCTCACCCTGCTTGTCCTCATACTCCGAGTAGAGCGTGTCCTTCTGGATTTCGCGAAGCGTCTGTCGAGCGCGCTGCTTGGCGCTCTGGATGGAGACCCGGTCGAAGTCGCGCGGATTGATCTCGATCAGCAGCTCGTCGCCGATCTCCGCCTGGTCGTCGTACCCCAGCGCGTTGTCGAGTCCGATCTCCGTGACCGGATCGTCGACCACCGCGACGATGCGCTTCTGCGCGTAGATGGTCACGTCGGTCTCGTCGTCGTTGAAGCGGATGACCGCGTTCTCGGCCGTGCCGAATCGGCGCTTGTAGGCGGCGAGCAGCACGTCCTCGACCGTCTTTTTGATCAGGTCCTCGGAGATGCCGCGGTCCTGTACGAGCTGGCGGATCGCCAACGCCATCTCACTGGACATCGGTTCCGTCCCCAAGTCCGTCGTGACTGCTTCGGTCAATCATGTCTTCGCTCAACCGTCCCTTCCTGATCCGTCCTGTCTCGATCTCTCGCTCTGCCGTGCCGGTGTGAAGCGTTATTATACCGTCTTCGGCCGACAGGATGACGCCCCGCACCCAGTCGTCACCCACCAGCACCGCCACCGTCCGCCCGCGGAAGATCGCGTACTCGTGCGGCGACTTGAGCTGGCGCTCGGTCCCGGGCGTACTCACCTCCAGCCGGGCGTCTTCGGCGCCGGGCACCAGTGCCAGCCGATAGCGCACGGCCCGCGCCAGCTCCGCGCAGTCGTCCACCGTCATCGCGCCGGCCCGGTACACCACCAGGCGGACCAGGCTGCGCCGCGCGAGGCGTGCGGCGTCCAGCTCCACCAGGGCAAAGCCGTACGAACGGACCGCCGGCTCCACTTCCGAGCGCACCTGCTCGGCGAAACCGCTCAACCGCACGCCGTCGTGCTGCCGCGCCGCAGGTTCCGCAACGGACGGCGAGGCGGCCGCTGCCGCGTCGTCATCGCCGCCGGCGCCGTACTGACCGTCGCCGTTCCTCACCTCCCCGGACAACCTGTCACCTCACCTCCCCGGACAATCCGGACTCCGAGGCCGACGCGAGTCCCGCGACTCACGCCGCCGCCTCAGGCACAAAAAAGGAGTCGAACCCATCGACTCCCACCGATACGACCCCACCGGGATCACCGCTCCGTGCGGCTTGCCGGCGCATGATCAAGGTAGAGCGGATCGGGCGAGCCGGTCAAGGCCGGGGGTGTCGGAGCGGCCGGCTCAGCCCAGCGCGACGGTCACCACGCGGGTTTCCCGCACCCCGCAGCGCGCCAGCACCAGAGCACATTCATGCGCGGTCGCTCCCGTCGTGAACACATCGTCCAGCAGTATGACCCGTTCCGGCAGCGGCCGGGTGGTGGCGGGACGGATGCGGCCGGCGACGTTGCGCGATCGCGCATCGTAGTCGAGCCGCTTCTGGGGCGACCCGGAGCTGCGGCGGAGCGCGTGGTGGACGGTGCAACCCGTGCGGCGGCGCAGACTGCGCGCGATCAGACCGGTCTGGTCGAATCTCGTCGACGTCCGCTGCAGCGGACGTCGCGGTCGAGCCGGAACCGGGATGACGTGACTGTCCCCGTCCACGAGCCCGGCAGTGTGCAGGCCTTCGGCGAACAGGTCGGCCAGCCGCGTTCGCGCCCTGAACTTGTAGTGGTACAGCAGGCGCCGGGTCGCGCCGGTATAGGCCAGAAGCGATGTGTTTGACGCGAACGCGTAGTCCCGGTTCCGGCACCGCGTGCACCGGTTCGTCTCCGACATGAGCTGGCGGCTGCATGTGAGGCACCGGCGTCCCGTGATCACCTCCAGCCGCGACCGGCAGGCGGCGCACACGGGAACGCGGCAGTCGCCGGCGCACGTCAGCGCAGCGCCGCACGCCAGGCAACGTTCCATGAGCGCGTGCGTGATCAGCGCTCGCAGCGCGGAGCCGCATGCCGCGGTGCCGCTCACCGGACGCGCCGCTGCCACTCGTGCAGAAGGTTGAGCGCGTCGATCGGGCGCAGGATGCCCAGGTCCAGCCGCAGCAACTCGTCGATGACGGCAGCGCCGCGCGCCGGCTCCCGGCCGTCGGGGCCGCGGGCGTCGAACAGGGGCGGCTGCGCCGGCGCCTCGGTCTGCGCCGGGGGCTCTGTCGGCCGCGCGCGGCCGGCCCCCGGAGAGTCTTCGAGATACCGCGCGGCCAGATCGCTGACGCCGCCCGGGATCCCGGCCATGCGCGCGACGTGGATGCCGTGCGAGCGGTCGGCCGGCCCGTCGACCACCGTCTTCAGGAACACGACGTCGCCGTCGCGCTCCATGACGGCCATCGACCGGTTCACGAGCCGGGGATGCTCCAGAGCCGTCAGTTCCCGGAAGTGGGTGGCGAACAGCGTCTTGGCGCGCACGGCGGAAAGCAGATGCTCCAGAACGGCGCGGGCGATCGCCAGCCCGTCGTCGCTGCCGGTTCCCCGGCCGATTTCGTCCATGATCACCAGGCTGGTCGGGCGCGCCAGACGCAGGATGCGCGCCGTTTCGGCCATCTCCACCAGGAACGTCGACTCCCCGCGTGCGATGTTGTCGCTTGCGCCGACCCGGCAGTAGACGGCGTCGACGACCCCGAGGCGCGCCTGCTCGGCGGGCACGAACGAGCCGACGTGTCCCATGATCGCGATCAGGGCCGTCTGCCGCAGATAGGTGGACTTGCCGGCCATGTTGGGTCCCGTCAGCAAGACGACCCGTTCCGAGGTCCCCAGGTCGATCCCGTTCGGGATGAAGGCCCCGCTTGGCATGACGGCCTCCACTACCGGATGCCGGCCGCCGCGGATCTCCAGGACGTCCTCGTCCACGAAGGTCGGACGGGTGTAGCCGAGCTCGGTGGCAGCCGACGCCAGCGACTGCGCCAGGTCGACCTCCGCGACCGCGGCGGCCCGTCTCAGCAGTTCGGCCGACCGCTCGGCGACCCGTTGCCGCAGCGCGACGAGGCCGGCCCGCTCCAGCTCCTCCCGGTCGGCCTGCGCCCGTCCGATGCGGGCGTCCAGGTCCATGAGCCGTTCGGTCGTGAAGCGTTCCGAGTTGGCAAGGCTCTGCCGGCGGATGAAGTGGCCGGGCACGCGGCTCAGGTTCGGTTTGGTGATGTCAAAGAAATAGCCGAGCACGCGGTTGTGCTTCAGCCGCGCAGACGCGATGCCGGTTTCCGTCCGCACCTCGTCGGCGTACTGCGCAAGTTCCCGTTCGGCCGTCTCGGTGGCGGCCTGCAGGCGGTCCAGGTCCGCGGAGTGTCCGGCCCTGAACGCCGTGCCTTCGGGCGCGTCGCACAGGGCGTCACGCAGCGCTTCGAGCAGCGGTCCGAGGTGGTCATCGTGAACGCGGAGCGCCGCGGCCAGCCGGGGAACGCAGTCCGCCAGGAGCTCGGCGACGGTGAGCGCGCACTGCAGGCAGGTGCGGATCGCCAGCAGCTCGCGCGCGTCGGACCGGCCCAGGGAGCTGCGCGCCGTCAGCCGCTCGAGATCCCGAAAGCGGTCCAGCTCCGCGCGCAGGCGGGACAGCAGTGCCTGATCGCGGAACAGCGCTTCCACGTCGTCGAGGCGGCGCTCGATCGAGTCCCGATCGCGCAACGGCGCCAGGATCGACCGGCGCAGCAGCCGTGCTCCCACGGCAGTCCGCGTGCGATCCAGGGTCGCGAGCAGGGTGTGCTCGCGACCGCCGTCGAGGAGATTGGCGGTGAGCTCCAGATTGCGTTGCGTGGGCTCGTCGATGCGGAGATGTGCGTCGACCGCCTCCACGACGAGGTCGTCGAGGTGGGGAGCATCGTGCAGGGCGTGCTGCCGGATGAAACCTACCAGAGCGCCGGCGGCCCGCACTTCCGCGTCGGTGCGCCCCAGTCCGAACGAGCGCAGGTCGATCACGCCGAACTGGCGGCACAGGATCTCGTGGTTTCCGTCGGCGTCGAAGTGCCAGTCCGGATAGCGGTTGAGCACCAGGTCCGGCCGTTCCGCCAGCACGCGCTCCGCCGGCGAGCCGGCGTCCAGCAGGCTCTCCTGGACGATCAGCTCGCGCGGTGCCAGACGCTGCAGGTGGTCGCGCAGCCACAGCTCCGTCTGGCCGGGCGGCAGGCGGGTGGCTCGCAGTTCCCCGGTGGAAAGATCGGCCCACGCCAGCGCCAGGGCTTCGCCGCCGTCGGCCAGCGCCGCCAGGTAGTTGTTGCTGGCGTGGTCGAGCAGGCGTTCGTCCACGATCGTTCCCGGGGTGACCACCTCGACGACCCGCCGCTCGGTCAGCCCGCCCTCGGGAAGCCCGACCTGCTCGCAGACAGCCACCTTGCGTCCGGCCCGCAGCAGCTTCGTCAGGTAGGTCTGCGCGGCGTGATGGGGAACGCCGCACATCGGCACGCCGTTGCGTTTCGTGAGCGCGATGTCCAGGATCGGCGCGGCCTGCTCCGCGTCCTCGGCGAACATTTCGTAGAAGTCCCCGAGCCGAAAGAACAGGATCGCACCCGGCTGCGACGCCTTCAGACGCAGATACTGCCCCATCATGGGGGTCCGTCCGCTCATCCGCTTCAAGCGTACCCGTGCTCGAGGTAGTCCTGCAGCATGAGTGCGGCCGCCATGCGGTCTATCCGGCCGCGGTCGCCCCGGCGCCGCCGGCGACCGATTGCGGTGGCTGCGGCGCGGCTGGTGAACTGCTCGTCCCACGTGCAGGCGGGGACCCCGCCGGCGGTCAACTTCGCCGCAAGCCGTTCGGCGCGCACGCCGAGCGGCGTCGGCGTGCCGTCGGTGCGGACCGGATGCCCGATCACGATCAGCCGAACCTCGTGTTCGCGGCAGGTGCCGAGGAGTTCGTCGAGCAGCGCCGCTTCGGTCGTGGCCGGCACGGTCGCCAGCGGAGAGGCGATGACCCCGGCGGGATCCGACAGGGCCAGGCCGATGCGCCGCGTACCCAGATCCACGCCCAGGAGCCGCCCCCGGGCGCTAGCGTCGGGCGGCTCGCCGGGCAAGCTCAGCGATGACCTCGTCGGTCAGGTCGACGTCGGTATCCCAGTGCAGCACGTCGTCGGTGTCCAGAATCACCGTGTAGCCAAGCTCCTCTGCCACGTAGGGGAGCGTCTCCGCCAGCTCGCCGATGAACAGGTCCGATGTCGTCAGGTCGTGGTACATGCGTTGCAGTCGGTCGTTCATCACGCGCACGTACTGCGACAGGTGATCCTTCATGTCGAAGACCTGCTGTTCGAGCCTCAGCGCCAGACTGCGGTTCCCGTCCTGCCGTGCGCGGATGAGATCCAGCTCCAGGATGTGGATCTCCTCTTCGATCTCCTCTCGCTCGGCGATGACTTCCGCACGCCGTGCCTGGTAGGCCCGGAACGCTTCCGAGTCGAGGTAGAAGGCGCGCACGACCCTGTCGAGATCGACGACGCCCATGCGGGTGATCAACTCCTGGGCGGTCGCGGGCGCCGGCAGCGCCAGCAGCGCGGCGACGAGGGCACACGCCGCTGCGGACAGCGATCCTCGCCGTTTGCGCATCATCATCCGAGCCGCTCCGGCCAGCGTGGCGACGCCCGCCCGGGGACCGCCGGGAACCTGCCTCAGAACGTGTCGCCGCCGAGCCCCAGGACGAGATTCATGCCGCCCAGCGGGCCGCTGCTCTGGGTGCCGGGCGGGTCACCGAGTCGGCCGTCCTGGAACGCGAACGGCTTGGCGAGGTAGAGCCGCAACGGCAATTGCGGCACCGCGAAGCGAAGGCCGAAGCCGGCGCTGAAGTGGACGTCGTCGAGCGACGTGTTGCCGATGGCGCCGCGGTCGTCCCACAGCAGGGCGGCGTCCAGGAACGCGACGCCCCAGATGATCTGGGGATCGATCGGCACCCGCAGCTCCAGCTTGTTGTCCCACAGCGCCTCGCCGTCGAGCACCGGCTCCCACCCCCGGCCCACGCTGGTTCCATCGATGATCAGCAGGTCTTCCTGGCCCAGAACCTGGTCCCAGCACAGTCCCGGATCGCCGTCGTTGACGGCGCCGCAACTGCGGAGTTGGGGAAGGATCACGGAGAAGCCGGTGTGGCCGGCGAGCACGACTCTCAGGTCGAACACGTCGGACACCGGTAGCTCGAACAGCGTGGCGAAGGCTTCGGCCTGGCTGTCGAGGACGATGAAGTGCCGGTCTCCGGACAGCGGCCCGCCGGTCAGGGTGACGCGCTGGCTCAGCAGTGTCCCGGCGGTGGGATTCAGGAAGAAGTCGCGCCGGTCCCATGCCACGCCCGTCCAGAGGCTGTTGACCACGCTCCAGCGCTCGAACTGGTCGCGGATCGTCTTGTCGAAGGGCCGGTTGACCTGCGGGTCGTAGACCAGGAACTCGAGGCTGGAGCCGAATCCGCCACGCACGATGACGCGGCCGAGCAGGGTGTCGAACCGGTAGCCGCTGGAGACTTCCGCCGAGATCGCGAACGTGTCGTACTGCATGGTGTACTGGTCCGGGATCAACGTGCCGGAGCTGTAGTCGTCCTTGGAGACGTAGGGGTCGGGCACGGCCTGCTCCGACTCGGCGTCGGTGAACACCGGGTGGAGGACGTCCTGCGCGACGCCGCGGACCACGGAATGCTCGCCGCCCAGGGTGATCCCCGCGGACCACGGTTGACCGAGGAGCCAGGGCTCGCGGAAGCCCAGCGACAGCGCCTGACGGAGCTGGGACGCCGACAGGTCCACGCTGACCGTCTGCCCAAGTCCGCCGAAGTTCCGCTCGGACCAGCGCACGAAGCCCGAGAGCGGGAAGTCGCCGCCGGAAAAGGTGGCTCCGAAGCCGATGTCCGCGGTCGTGCCCTCTTCCACGGTGATCTGCACGTCCATCAGGCCCGGTGCGCTGCCGGGGGGAGTGCCCGGCTCCACGGACGTGAAGTACTGCAGGTTGTACAGGTTCTGCAGGCCGCGGACGATCTCGGTGCGGTTGAACACGTCGCCGACCTCGAACGGCAGCTCTCGGCGCAGCACGTGCTCCTTCGTCTTGACGTTGCCTTCGATGGTGATGTTCTCGATGTGGGCGCCGTCGCGCTCGGTGATGGTGACCCCCACCAGGATCGTTCCCTGATCGTCGTCGCGGATCAGCTCCTGATCGAAGCCGTTGAAGATGTAGCCGTTCTCGTAATAGAGGTCCTGCACGCGCGCGAAGTCGGCTTCGACGGTATCGAGGTTGATCGAGCGGTCGGGGCGATGGCGCACGAGCGCCTGCAGCTCTTCGTCGGTGAACACGCTGTTGCCCTCAAACGCCGTGCCCGCGTACTGGAACGTCCGTCCCTCGTTCACGTGCAGGGTGAGGCTGAGCAGATCCTGGTCTCCCTCGGCGTCATGCTCGACGCTGCGCTCGACCCGGTCGATGGAGGCGTCCACGTACCCGTTGCTCCGGTAGTAGGAGATCAGGCTGTCGAGATCCCGCTGAAAGACGCGTTCGGAGAACAGCCCGCGTTGCAGCAGTGCCCGTTCCCGGGTCTCCATCTGGCTCCTCAGGGTGCCTGCCGAGGCGAACTCGTTGCCCACGAAGTCGATCGCGACCACGGTGGTGCGGATGCCTTCCGTGATGGAGATGCGCACGGTGACGCGATTGGCGGCCGCGTCGGGGACGACCGTGGCCTCGACCCGCGCGCTGACGAACCCGTCCGCCTCGTACAGGCTCCGGATCGCGTCCAGATCATCCTCGAGCCGGCCGGAATTCAGGATCGTATCCGCTTCGGACGCCATCACGTTCAGTATCTGTCCTTCCCGGATGCGGCGCTCGCCCTCGATGACGATGTCGTCGATGGTCGGCCGCTCCCGCACGGACAGGACTACGATGACCGTCGATCGCTCCTCGTCCCCTTCTTCGGCGTCCGCCTCGAGGACCTCGAACAGCTCCGTCGCGTACAGCGCGCCCTCCATCTCGAAATACAGTTCCAACTCGAAGGGTTGCCCCAGGTACGGGTCCACGATCGGCCGAAGGTCGCCTTCGTCGACCGTGTTCAGGCCGAGGAACTCCACCGCTCTGATCGGCTTGCCGAAATACCAGGCTCGTGCCGGTTGTTCGGACTGCTGCTCCGGCTGCTGCGCGGTGCCGGGCACGGCGGCGAGCAGGACGGCCACGGCCGGCAGGGCGCGGAGGAAGCGCGGAGGCGTCGAGCGTGCGCGCATCAGTAGTTGAAGCTCCATGACAGCGACAACGCGCTGCCGGTCTGAAACGGGTTGGTGAGGGACGGCAAGACGGACCACTCCAGGAGAAAGAATGGCGTCGCCCACTCCAGGCTGAGCTCCAGGTCGGTGCGCAACTCGGGTACCGGCGACACGGTGTCGGATTCTACCCGCACGAGCGCCTCGAAGAACAGGTCATCGCCAAGATACTTGCCCACGACGATTTCCGTGTTGTCGAGCAGGTCGGGGCTGGAGACGCCAAGCGGGGTGCGCAGCAGGTTTTCCACGAGCTGCGAGCGTATGCTGAACAGGTCGAGTCCGAGTGAGTCGCGCAGCGCCCGCTCCATGGGGCGGACCACTCCAAACTGCGTGGCCATGCCGCCGGCCACAGCCAGCAGGTCGACGTCTTCGTCCGCCGTGCCATCGGCGAACGGCCCGCCCAGCATCGCGCGCAGTTCGGGCAGGGGTCGCGCCGGTTGGGAGCTGAGCCGCACGGTCTGTGGGCTGAGCGCGCTCAGCGGCGAGTCCGCATCCAGGTAGATCGACAGCGTGCCGTCGTCCGGGCTTCGCTCGCGCGTCTCGGCCCGGACCGTGACCATCGGATCGAAGCGTCCTTCGTCCTCGGCGAACGAGACGAGCCCGTCGCGCAGGACGAAGGTGCGGCCAAAGAAGAACAGCTCGCCGCGGCGGATCGCCACGTCTCCCACGACCGTGTAGTCGCCGCTGAACCCGTCGTAGCTGACCGCAACGGTCTGATCCACGTCGACCAGCGCTTCCAGGATCGGCAGCTCTTCCGAAGGCCAGGTCAGCTCGACGCCGCGCCCCGTGGTAGCCGCAAGCTCGACTGTCAACGGTTCCCAGCCTGGAGGTGAGCCGCGTCCGGCGTTGTCGATGAACACGCGCGCCGGGTCGGCCTCGACGGAGCCCGCGATGTGGGTGGACTCCCGATCGCCCGTGATCTGCACGCCGCCCCGGGCGACGCCTGTGACGGAGATCGGCCCGAAGCGATAGTCGACGGGAACCCCGTCCCCGTTCGCGGTCTGCACGCTGAAGTCATAGGCGACCGGCGCCCACTGCCCGAACCGCACCGTCCCGTTCACCACCACCGGGGCGACGCCCCGTTCCGGACGTGTGCGCCCCACGGTGAGCTCCCGCTCGGCGGCAGCCACGGGAAACGCAAGCGGTCCGACGCGTTGCGGGATCAGCGTCGACTCCAGGACCACGCCGGTCGCCTGCAGCGTGCCAAGCATGGCGGGGTCGTTGATCGGGCCGTGGAGGCGCACGGTGCCGGCCGCCGAGCCGGCGAGGACGGTCACCGCCGTGGTGTGAATGAGGGTGTTGAGGAGTGTCAGATCCAGCGCCGCGATCGACAGGTCCGCGGACAAGTCGCTGCCGGACAGCGTCCCCGACGCGCTGCCCTGGAGCGGCAACGGCGCCGAAGCCTCCACTGCGAAGGTTCCGTCCGTCGCGATCCTGCCCGAGAGGCCGTCGAGAGGGCCGCCCGAGAAGGCGAGCCCATCCCCCTCCCACCGGACCGCGGCGTCCCAGGAAGGCTTGCTCAGGCCGCCGACCGTCACCGCGGTGGCCGCGATGGTCAGGACGGCTTCCACGGGCAGCGACCGCTCGGGGGCCGGACCCACCGGGAACGATGCCGTCCCGGTCACGGCCAGATCGAGCGACAACGGTTCCCCCAGGTACTCGCCTTCGTAGCGCCCTCCCAGGCCCACGGTTCCGGTGCTCGTATCGATGCTTCCGGCTACTCCGCGGATCCGGTGGTCCCGGAAATCGGCCGCCAAGTCGTCGATGACGATCTGGCGCCCGTCATAGGTGCTATGCAGCGCCAGTGTCACGTAATCCTCGTCGAGAGGGATGTCATGGGAGGTCAGGTCCGCGGTAATCACCGGCTCGGCAAGCGAACCGATGATCCGGATTCTCCCGGAAGCCGTTCCCGATATCGGCACCGCCGCGAATCGATCCAGCCGCAGGTCGTCCACGTCCACTTCGAGATCGAGCTCCTCGGGAGTGAGCGCCACGATGGTGTCGTAGCGCTCCTGTCCGGTCTCCAGCATCACGTTCCCGGCGGCGCGCAGACCGCCTTCCGTCGTCACGTTCAGCACTCCGTTGCCCGTGAGGTCGAACTCGTCGTTCGTGAATCGGATGCGGCTCGCGGTGAGCACCTGGTCCCGGTACGAGAAATCGAGATCCAGCCTGTTGGGGAGTGCTCCGATCGGCAGCCTCTGAACGGCGAGCCGCGAGTCGGTGAAGACCAGGCCGGAGGCGGCGGCGTCCCAACCTTCATCGTGCCCCGGTCCTGCCGGCCCGAATCCCTCGAGGAGCGCCCACGGGTTCAGGACAGTGCCCGCGAGCTCGGCGTCAGCCGTAGCGCCTTCGCCCAGCACGGCGACCGGATACCCGGTCGCGCTCAGTCGGAACGGCGCGGGACGCCCCGCCTCCGCTGCTGCGATGCGCGCCAACAGGTCAGCCGGACGCAGCGTCTCTCCGGGCCATAGTTGCAGCACCAGCCCCCATGGTCCGTGCACGGTCAGCCCGTCGCCTGCGTCGACGCGGATCGTGCCGGGCAGCGGCTCGCCGTCCACCTCGATGCTTCCGGAGAAAGACAGCCGTTCGGCGTCCAGCTCGGCTGTGCCGGCGGCGCGAATCGACTGGTCGACCACGAGATCCAGATCGGCGATCCGCAACGACCGCTCCGTGGCGACGGCGCTGAAGTGAGCCCGAAAGGGACCGTCCCGCTGGATCACGGAAGCGGCCGGCACGTCGAACGACAGGAGACCGGGGCCGGCGGAGCCCTGCATCTGCGCGCTGACGATGAGCCCTTCGGCGGGGACGGATCTCTCCGAGTCGTCCGGGTCGGGCGGCCGCAGCAGACCGTAGAGAACACCCGCGTCCACGTTCTCGAAGTCGACGCGGCCCGCGAACACCGGTTGTGGCGCCAGGGTGATCGACCCGGTCACCTTCGCCGCTCCGTCAGGCGAATCGGGCGGGGAGCCGGTCAGATCGAGCTGCAGAGATGGAGCGGTCCGCGTGCCCCCGTAGGACGCGCCACCGGACAGGAGGACGGGTCCGGTCAATTCGGTCACCTCCACGTCGCCGATGCGCGCCAGGCCTTCCCGCAGCGTCAGGCGCAGCGCCTGAAGGTCAGCCTCAACCTCGGCGCTCGCGTCGACCGGTCGGTCGCCCAGATCCAGATCCGTGACCGCCAGTCGGCCGACCGCCATTCCGGTGCGGGTGTCGACCGTTCCGTCGTACCGGGCGGCGCCGTCGGCCGAGCGCAGAAGGAGGGGGGCGAACGTGGCCGTCGTCGCGTCGCCCTGCACGGTGAGCGCGACATCCACGGGCCCGTTCAGCAGATCGCCCAGCGACGCGGGCGGGACGACGAAGTCGACGTGCGCGTCGTAGCTGAGGACGCCGTCGGGGCCGGCGATGACCGCACCCGTACCGGTCACGGTGGTCTCAAACCAGGGGCGCAGGTGCTCCAGCGGACCCGCGGGCCGAAAGAGATCCATCGGGCGGAACTGCTCGGCCCGCAGGTCGATGCGGATCAGCCCGCTTTCCGGTTCGATCCACGCCTGGAGCACCGACCCGCGCTCATCGGCCAGCGTGGTCAGGGTGATCGTCTTCCCGTCCCACCCGGCCTGCACCTCGCGGTCCGGCATCGCGCCCAGGCTGCTCTGCATGTCGCCGAGGCGAACCGCCGCCCGCGAGGCTGCCGGCCCCGGCGCCAGGCGTCCATCGACGCCAATCCGGGTATCCAGTTGAGTGGCGTGGCCCGCCACATCGTCGAGGAGCGCACCGAGACGGGCGCGGCCGTCGACGATGCGCACGCCGTCGCCGTCCGGCTCCAGCCGCAGGGACAGCTCGCTCAGGTCCACGTGGGCAGAGCCCGAGGCGCGGTCGGAGCCCATGGTGACCTTGACGCGTGCGTTGGCGATGGTCAGCGGCCACGGCAGGACCGAAGGCCGGCCGCCGTCGGCCGCCGCGCCCAGTCCACCGAGCGCGGCGGACACGACGACCTGGTCGCGCGGCAGGTGCAGATCCGCCACGACGCCGGTCAACTCGACCCGGCTTACGGCGTCGACCGCGCTGCGCGTGCTCAGCAGCGTGCGCAGCGAGTAATGAACCCGCAGGCGGCGCGCCGACAGCAGCACGTCACCGGACGCGCCGAGCAACTCCAGGTCGCTGACCTGCAGCGCGCGCAACGCCGACGGGGCGACGGTACCGTACCGCACGCGCGCTCCGAGCCGGTCGGCCACCTGGACGGACACCTGCTCCCGCAGGTGGCCGACCATCCGGTCCAGGCGGTCGCGCGCATAGCCCAGGCCGAACACGACAGCGGCGAACAGACCGACGAACACGGTGATCTCGATGGTGACGATCGCCGCGCGGGGAAGCCGCCGTTTCTCGCGAGCCTGCATCACCGCCGGCGGGGGTCAAACGTGATAGGCACCCTATAGGTCGTATCGGCAGCGCCGAGCCTTGCGTCGAATCGGCAGTCGCGCGCGACGGCCCGCGCGGCGATGTCGATCGATGGGAAGACCGACTCGTCGTCCTCCTCGATCCAGGCATCGGTGACCACCCCGCGCGCGTTGACCGTCATGTGGACCATCACGGGGACGGCGGTTCCTTCCCGTGTCATCCGCTCCGGGTACTTTCCGTCCTTCAGGTAGCCGACGACCTCCGGGCACTTCCAGCCGCGCTGCTTCTCGCCGCCCGCCTCGTCGCCCGGCCCCGACGACACGATGGGGCGGTTCAGCGCCGCGTCGGCCAGGCCGATCGTGTCGTCCTCCGTAGGACCGGGCACGGTCAGGTCCGAGGTCCACACCGGCCCGGTGTCCACGTCAGGTATGGGCACTGCGGGGGCCTGATACGGCGTGGTCTGGAAAAGATCCGCCGCGGCCTTGGCGGCCGCTTCCCGTGCAAGCTTGGCCAAGTCGACCTTTGGCTCCGGCGGGGGTGCAGGCTCGGGCTCCGGTTCAGGTTCCGGCTCCGGCTCGGGAGCCGGCTCCGGTTCCGGTTCGGGCTCAGGGTCCGGTGCAGGCTCCGGTTCGGTCGTTGGTTCCGGCGGCGGTTCGGGTTCAGGCGTCGGTTCGGGCTCCGGCTCGGGCGTCGGCTCCGGTTCGGCCGGTTCAGGCTCCGGCGGCGGTTCGGGTTCAGGTTCCGGCTCCGGGGGTGGCTCAGGCTCCGGTTCGGTCGTTGGTTCCGGCGGCGGTTCAGGTTCAGGCGTCGGCTCCGGTTCGGGCTCTGGTTCAGGCTCCGGCTCCGGATCGGCCGGCGCCGCCGCGTCAGGCTCAGGCTCATCTTCATCCTCAGCCTCGGATGCCGGAGCCG
>JAPPKD010000317.1:48764-111865 GCA_028820215.1 Spirochaetaceae bacterium
TTCAGGCTCCGGCTCGGGTTCCGGCTGCTGCTCGTGTTCAGGCTCGGGCTCGGGCTCGGGCTCCGGCTCGGGTTCCGGCTCCGGCTCGGGTTCTGGCTCAGGTTCTGGCTCAGGCTCGGGCTCGGGTTCCGGTTCAGGCTCAGGTTCTTCCGGCTCGGGTTCGGGTTCGGGAGTCGGCTCAGGCTCCGGTTCTGGCTCAGGCTCGGGTTCAGGTTCCGGCTCCGCGGGTTCCGGCGCCGCGGCCGATTGGGGCTCCGGCTCCGCTTCCTCCGCGGGCTCCGGGCTTCCGGCCGGCGCGCTGTCTCCGGGCGACTCGACGACGATCTGCACGGCGATCGGCGTAACGACGGGCGGCGTCGGCGCCGACAGGCGCGACGCGACGATCAGCAGGATGACGTGAACGGCCACCGACACGGCGAGCGACGCCGGCCGGCGCGGGCCTCTCACGCGGATTCGGGGTCGGTCAACAGTGACAGCGCGCCGATTCCAGCGTCTCGGACCGCGCCGAGCACGTCGACCAGGACCTGATACGGAAGGGTGGCGTCGGCATTGACGTAGACGGCGAGATCGGGGTCGCTCTCATGCTTCTCGCGCAGCACGTCGGTCAGCTCCTCGGTGTAGAAGGGCTCTTCGTCCACGTAGATCAGGCCGGCGGCGTCGATCGTGACCATGATGGCGCGGCTGCCCGAGGTGGCGTCTCCCGGTTCGTCGGGAAGATCGACCGGGATCTGCGAGGTCACCGCGAACACGGCGTTGATCATGAAGAAGATGACCACCAGGAAGATCACGTCGATGAGCGCCGTCAGCGGCAGGGCGGATGACACGCCCAGATCGCTGCCGGTGACCCGGATGGCGCCCCGGCGGTTCACCGTACCTGCTCGGCACCGTCGCTGACGGCCACCACCAGCGACTCCAGCTCGGAGGTGGTGACGTTCAGTTCCGCGGTGCGCCGCTTCACGTAATTGGCGTACATATGGTGAAAGAACGTCGCCGGCACGGCGACGCCGAGCCCGGCGGCGGTGGTGACCATCGCCTGCGAGATCCCCTGCGTCAGTCCGCCCATGTCCGCCGTGGCTACGCCTCCCATGCCGATGAAGGCAGCGATCATGCCGACCACCGTTCCCAGCAGTCCCAGGAGGGTGGCCACGTTGGCGATGCTGCCGAGCGGCGCGACGTTGTGCTCCAGGGCGGTGACGACCTCAAGCAGGGAACGCTCCAGCCGGCGGTGCGCATCGCCCGGGTCCGCCCCCTGGGCGTCCAGACCGACGCGCGCCAGCGTCGCTTCCGGCGCGATGCTCGATCCCAGCGTCTCCTCCAGGCTCGTCGGCGGCTCGCCGCCAAGGAACGCGGTCAGCGCCTCCTGGATCTGCGGAGTGGGTCGCGACTGCAGGAAGTAGATCGCCCGCTCGATGATCAGGTAGAGGGCTGCGACCGACAGCAGGCCGATCGGCCACAGGAATATGCCGCCGCGCAAGAAAAACTCTATCACTCGTCTCCCCCGTTGCTCTGAGCGCTGATGTCGTCGCGTGCCGTCTCGGAATGAGTCGCGGAATGAAGGATGCCCAAGGCGTGCATTTCCGGGATCGGAGGCTCGCCGGGCGCCAGGAAGAATGGCAGCCAGTCCGAGAATGCGGACAGATCAATGCATACCGGTTCGATCACCGGCGCGGCATCGCTCACGTCGCACCCTGTCGGGTGCGGCTGGAACGGTAGCGGCTGCAATTCGACCCGCGGCACGGGTATGCTGCCGCCGGGCAGAACCGGCAATGGCGGAACGATGATGATCGCATCCTCGCCCGTGATGACGATGTCGGGCACACTCAGGGGACTCGCCCCGGACACGGGCGCTTCCGCCTCCTGGCCGGGAATGGACTGGCCCGGAACCGAAAGCGCGATCAGCAGCAGCGCCAGGATGGAGACACGGCGGAGGTGCCCGGTCAGTGTCACGGCGATCGGTGCGATCATGATGATCGGTGAGATCATAGCGTGATGGACCGAAGCGGCAACCAGATCCTGCCTCGATTCGTTGCGGTCGAAGGCCTCGACGGTGCGGGCACGACGACGCAGGTGGGGCTGATCGCCGACCGGCTGCGCGCGTGCGGCGTGCGCCACTTCCGTACCCGCGAACCCACCGACGGGCCGATCGGCCAGCTCATCCGCTCGCTGCTGGCGACGCGCCAACCGGTGTCCGGCAGAGCCTTCGCGTTGCTGTTCGCCGCCGACCGGGCCGAGCACTGCCACGGGGCCGGCGGCATCCTCGATCGCCACGCTGCCGGAGACGTCGTGATCAGCGATCGCTGCATCGCATCCAGTCTGGCGTACCAGAGCCTGGATGTCCCTGCAGACTTTATCGAGACGGTCAACGACGCCTCGCCCTTGCCCGGCGTCGTGGTGTTCCTGACCAGCCCGGTCGAACTCTGCCAGGAACGGTTGCGCGGCCGCGATGGAGTCCCGCAGCGATTCGACGCGGCCGCGACACAGCGGCGGGTGCTCGCCGCCTACGGGCACGCCCTGGATCGGTTGCAGGCGCGCGGGGTGATGGTTCACCGGGTCGACGGCTCGGGCAGCCCGGAGGAGGTGTTCTCCCGGCTGTGGCCGGTCCTCGGACTCGACTGATCCCGTCCGGGTGCGGACCATGAAGGCATTACCAATGAGACTATCGGCAGGTCCGTTTCGTTACAGCATCGGCCGGTTACAGCATCGGCCGGTTACAGGATCGGCCGGTTACAGGATCAGCATGGCGTCGCCGTAGGAAAAGAACCGGTAGCCGCGCGACACCGCCTCCCCGTACGCGGACAGGAGCCGCTCGCGGCCGGCGAGGGCCGCCACCAGGGCAACCAGGGTCGATCCCGGCGTGTGCAGATTGGTCAGCAGGCGCGTGACCACCCGGAACCGGTAACCGGGCCGGATGAACAGGTCGGTGCGCCACCGGCCGGGCGCCAGCGCTCCGGAGCGGTCATCGGCGGCGGCCGCCCGTGATTCCAGGGCACGGACCACCGTGGTGCCGACCGCGATCACGTCGCGGCCGCCGCGCCGCGCCGCCTCGATCGCCGCAGCCGCCGGACGGCTCAGCGCCGCCGACTCGGCGTGCATGCGGTGGTCCTCGAGGCGCTCGGTGCGGATCGGCTGGAACGTTCCCGCGCCGACGTGCAGGGTCACGCGCTGAACGTCGATTCCGCGCGTCCGGATCGTCCGGAGGAGCTCCGGAGTCAGGTGCAGCCCTGCGGTCGGCGCCGCGGCCGAGCCGAACTCGCGTGCGTACACCGTCTGGTAGCGGGCGTCGTCCTGCATGTCCGGCGCACGCTCGATGTACGGCGGAAGCGGCATCGCGCCGTTTCGTTCGAAGTAGTCCTCCCCGACCGGCGGGTCCAGCTCCAGCTCGCGCTGGTCGCCGTGGACGGCAGCGATGCGCGCCTCGACGTCCTCAGGCAGGAACAGGCGCTTGCCTACCCGCTGGCGCCGCGCCCGGCGCGCCAGCGCCCGCCAGCGTCCGGGGCCGATCTCTTCCAGGAAGACCAGCTCCACCGCCCCGCCGTTCTCGGAGGATCCGAACACCCGCGCCTTGCGTACGCGCGAGTCATTGAGCACCAGCACGGACCCCGCGGGCAGCAACTCAGGAAGGGCCGCCATGGTCGTGTGCTGGTTGTCGGCGCGGGACCGGTCGACGACCATGAGCCGCTCGGCGCCGCGCCTCCCTGCCGGCCGCTGCGCGACGAGCTGCGGCGGGACCTCAAAAGAGAAGTCCCGGACGAGCACCGGTTCCCTCCTGACTGCCTGCGGCTCCGCCGACATGGCGAACGGCAAGATCGGTCACGACGCGGCCGCGGGCGGTGCGCTTCAGGAACCCGCTCTGCACGAGAAACGGCTCGTACACGTCCTCCACCGTGTCCGCCGTCTCCCCCAGGGAGACCGCCAGCGTCTCCACGCCGACCGGACCGCCCGCGTAGCGTTCGATGATGATCGACAGGATCTCCCGGTCGGTACGGTCCAGCCCGTACCGGTCGATGCCCAGCGCGCGCAGGCCGCGGTCGACGATCGCGCCGGTCAGGGTGCCGTCGCCCCATACCTGCGCGTAGTCCCGCATGCGCCGCACCAGGCGGATGGCCACGCGCGGCGTGCCGCGGGAGCTCCGCGCCAGCAGCGGCCTCAGGTCCGGCGCCATCTCCATGGACAACAGCGAGGCCGTGCGCTCGACGATCTGCTCCAGTTCCTCCTGGTCATACAGGTCCAGCCGCGCGGTGATCCCGAACCGCGAGTACAGCGGCGCGGACACCAGGCCGGTCTTGGTGGTCGCGCCGATCAGCGTGAAACGGGGGAGCGAGATCTTGATGGTGCGGGCGCTCGGCCCCTCGCCGATGACCACGTCCACCTCGTAGTCCTCCATCGCCGTGTACAGCAACTCCTCGATCGGCGGCCGAAGGCGATGAATCTCGTCGATGAAGAAGACGTGGTGGCGGCCCAGGCTGGTCAGGATCGCCACCAGATCCCCGGTCTTCTCCAGCGCCGGCGCGGAGGTGCTGCGGAACTCGACGTCCAGCTCATTGGCGACGATCGCCGCCAGGGTGGTCTTGCCCAGTCCCGGCGGTCCGGAGAAGAACACGTGGTCGAGCGCTTCCGCGCGATCGCGGGCAGCGCTGACGAACACGCGCAGATTCTCCCGCAACTGCTTCTGGCCGATGAATTCGTGCAGCGCTCGCGGCCGCAGCCGGACCTCGTCCCCGTCGCCCGGCCCCGCTCCGGGCGACATGATGCGGTCGCTCACCTCCCGGCACCCAGGATCTGGATGGCCGCGCGCAGAAGCTGCGCCTCATCCTGCCTGCTGCCGGACCGCTCGGACTCCTGCAGCGCGGCAGCGACCGCCCGCGCCGCTTGACGCTGGTTGAAGCCCATGCCCGTGAGCGCCCCGATCAGCTCGGTCTCGACCCCGGAGGACACCTCGGCCGGCGGCAGCAGCTTGCCGCGCAGAGCGAGGATGATCTTCTGTGCGCTCCTGGTCCCCAGTCCCCGCACGCGGGCCAGCGCGTCGGCGTCACCGGCCTGCACCGCGGCGCGGATGTCGCGCTCGGTAGCCGCCGACAGCATCCGCATGATCAGGCCCGGTCCGACGCCGTTGACCTGCATGAGCTTGAGGAACAGCTCCCGCTCGGCCGCGGAGGCGAAGCCGTAGAGCTTCATGACGTCTTCGCGATGGTGCATAAAAGTGAACACCTTCGCTTCGGAGCCCGCCTCGGGCAGCGCGTCCGCGGTGCTGCCGGAGATGGCGAGGTCCCATTCGACGCCCGCCAGCGTCAGGTACAGCCGCTCGCGGTCCTTGAAGGTGACCGTGCCCGTCAGGCTGTTGTACATCTACTCGGGTGCTCGCTCGTCCAGGGGTGAGGAGTGAGCATGACACACCGCGACCGCCAGCGCGTCAGCCGCGTGGTGAGGCAGAGGCTCGTCAGGTCCGAGCTGAAACAGAACCCGCACCATCGCGCTCATCTGCTGCTTGTCGGCGCTGCCGTGGCCGAGGATGGCTTGCTTGACGCGCAGCGGCGTGTGTTCGCCGACGGGCACCCCTGCGTCGGCCAGGCACATCAGGATGACACCGCGCGCCTCCGCCACCGGCAGTGCCGAGCGCACGTTACGGGAGAAGAACAGCGACTCCACGCCGGCCTGGTCAGGGCGGTACCGCTCGAGAACGGCGGCCAGGGCGTCGCGAATCGCCAGCAGCCGCCCGCCCCGGTCCTGGGCGGGCGCCGTGGTAAACGCTCCGTGCGCGAGGTGGCGCAGGCGGCTGCCCTCGACCTGGATCACCCCGTACCCGGTAGCGGCCAGTCCGGGATCGATGCCCAGGATTACCGCCAATATGCCCTGACTGTCGCCGAAGATGCCCTGACCGTCGCCGAAGATGCCCTGCGCTCAGTCGGCGACGAGTGAGGGCTCCAGGAGCTCGACGTTGCCGAGTTCGAGGTTGCTGGCCACCGACTGCACGTCGTCCAGGTCCTCGATCAGCTCGATCAGCCGTACCGCGGCCGTTGCCGGCTTCGGCGGCAGCTCCAGCGGCGCGTCGGCCACCCAGGTGATCTCCGCCCCGGTCGTGGCCAGCTCCGCCGTCTGGATCGACTGCAGCACGACGTCGAAATCGGCAGGTTCGGTCAGGACTTCGATGATGCCGTCGTCGGCGACCACGTCGAGAGCACCGGATTCGATCGCGACCTCCATCACCTGGTCTTCGGAGTGCTGCTCGCCATCGACGGCCACCACGCCGCGCCGCTTGAAGAGGTAGGACACGGAGCCTGCGTCGCCGAGGTTTCCGCCGTGCTTGGACAGGGTGTTGCGGACCTCCGCGGCGCTGCGGTTCCGGTTGTCGGTGAGGATCTCGATGAGCATGGCCACGCCGCCGGGACCGTACGCCTCGTACAGCAACTCGTGAAACTCGCTGTCGCCTGACTCTCCGGCGCCCTTCTTGATCGCGCGGTCGATGTTGTCGGCGGGCATGTTGGCCGCGCGCGCCTTCAGCACGGCCTGCCGCAGCCGCGGGTTCGCCCCTTCGTCGGAGCCTCCCAGACGCGCGGCGACCGTCACTTCCTTGATGAGCTTGGCGAAGAGCTTGCCGCGCTTCGCGTCCGCGGCGCCTTTCTTGTGGCGTATCGAGTGCCACTTGCTGTGTCCTGACATCCCCTGCCCGGAGCCAAGGCTACCAATCGGAGCCGATCGCCGTCAAATCGGACGGGACCTGACGACGGTTTCAGGA
Organism: Spirochaetaceae bacterium; assembly: GCA_028820215.1. Next base: position 55,498 of record JAPPKD010000317.1, read on the forward strand.
CACTATCGGATCGCCGCCCAGCGGGTCGGCGGCCAGTAGTGGAACATCGCCTTGCCGAGCACCCGCCGGAGCGTCACCGGTCCGAAGTAGCGGCCGTCCCTCGACTCGTCCCGATTGTCGCCGAGCGGAAACACCGTGCCGGCCGGCACCACCCAGCCCCGCTCCCGGAGCTGCCACTGCCGGGCGGAATTGCGGTCGGTCGGGTCCATCTCCAACTTCGTGCGCAGCCGCCACTGGTCCCTGAACACCGGGTCCACCATCCCGTCGCGTCGCTTCCAGCGGTTCAGGTCGACGCGCTCCTGCTCGGTCAGGGGCAACCCCTCCTCCAGCCTGGTCTCTGCCGTCACGCCGGCCTGCAGGATGTCGTAGTCGATCAGGATCGGGCTGCGCCGCGTCGGGTAGTCGAGTCCGAACGCAGCCTGCAACGTCGCTTCGTCGCTCCATCCGTCGGCTCCCGGAAGCAGCACCTGCACCTCGCCCCGGCGCAGGCGGATGCGGTCCCCGCCCACGCCGATCGCGCGCTTTATGAGGATGTGAGGCTTGGCGTTGCCGTACTGGTCGCGGTCGATGTCGACCATCGACAGCGTCAGCATGTAGATGATGCGCTTCAAGATGTCCTTGAGCGGCCCGATCGGCTCGTAGGTGGGATTCTCGAAGATGACCACCTCGCCGCGCCCGGGGCGCCGGGGACCGGGAAGCTTGACCTGCCCCGGCACCAGCTCGGGCCCGTAGACGAGCTTGTTCACGAAGATGCGGTCGCTGATCTCCAGGGTCGGGCGCATCGACTGCGAGGGGATCTTGTAGGCCTGAAACAGGAACTGGTTGATGACCAGGACGATGAGCACCGCCGAGCCGATCGCGTCCAGCCAGTCGACTACGGGATTGCGGCGGCGATGACGCTCCCGGCGGCGCAGTTTCCTGCGGCGGCGGCCGGTAAGCAGCCGCTCGGTGCCGCGCTGCAGCGCCGCGCTCCATGTCTGCCACCCGGAGCCCACGCGTCCGGAGCGAGCCTGTGCAGCGGCCACGGCGGCGAGCCTACTTGCCGCCGGTGGCGCGGGCAAGCCGCGTCCGACGGCGTGCGTCCGGCAGCGTGCTTTGACACCGCGAGCGGCGCCGCTCCATCCTGAGGGCGCATTCCGCTCGATGGTGAACGTCACAAGAACCGCACGGTGGCCCATGAGGGCGGCTCCGTACCGCACATCGCGCAACCCGGAGAAGCACCGCTCCCTGCCGGGCGTTCGGCCGGTGTCACGATGAAACGGGACCGGCGGCCGCCGGACGCGCGCGTTGCTGCCCCCGGGGCCACGGACATAGAACGCGCATCCCAGGTCCGCCTGCGCCGGTTCCTGGGGATGTCGCCGGGCGCGTACCTCACCGGCATCTACACGCTGATCCTGCTGCTGGCGCTGATCCTGGTGCTGGCGTATCCCGGACTGCGCGCTCCCGGCGGCCGTATCGCGGTCACCGCCACCCCACCGAACGTGACCGTGTGGCTGGACGGCCGCTTCGTGGGCACCACGCCGCTGTCGGTGCACGCCGGTCCGGGGACCCACGACCTGGAGCTCACGCGCGCCGGCTTCGCCGCGGCACGGCTGCAGGTCGACGTGGCGCCGCGAGTCATCGGCACGTTGATCGTTCGCAACCGCGCGTCCGCTCACGCCGACCTGGAGCTGGTGGACGCGGCCGGCGTGGCGCGTCGAAGCGTCGCGGAGTTCGGCGGCGCACCGCACGTGACCGGAATCATCGAGGACGCGGGACGCGCCCTGGCGCGAGCCGAACCGTCCGCTCAATACGCGTTTCTGCGGGACATCGTGCCGTTCGTGGACCGCCGTCAGGCGCTCGGTGCGCTGGTGCGCGCCGCGGCAACCGCCGCTGCCGGCGGCGGGCCGGTGACGCCACAGGCCGCGCGCGGCCTGTTCGACCGGTTGTTGCAACTGGATCGCGACTACTCGGGCGTGCCGCTGTGGCTCGCCGCCGCCGTTCCGAGTGATCTCAGGCCGCGGGTGGCGGCGCAGCGGTGGTACCACGAGCGTGGTGAGCACTACCGGCGTGCCGTCGCCTCCCACCGTTCCGCCGATCCGGGGGCGTCGCAGGACGCCGTGACGATCGGCGGCATACGCTTCCGGCCGATCCCCGGCGGGACGCTGCTCATGGGGGATGACGTGGACCGCGGCGTGCGCGCGGACGCCGCGCACGACCATCAGCCGCACCTGCGCGCGGTCGCGCCGTTCCTGATGGCGGAGACCGAGATCACCAACCGCCAGTTCGCACGGTTCGTGGCCGACGTGCCGCACTGGTCGCCGCAGGCTGCCTCCGGGCTGGTGAGAGAAGGGCTGGCCGAACCGACCTATCTGGCATCGTGGTCCGACGGAATTCCGGCGCCCCGAACCCTCGATCAACCGGTCACGCACGTGTCCCACCACGCTGCGGCCGCGTTCGCTGCCTGGCTCGCCGCGCGCGCTTCGTCGGATGGCGCCTGGCCGTACGGAGACATGATCGTGCGCCTGCCCACCGAAACCGAGTGGGAGTGGGCGGCGCGGGGAGGCCTGTCGGGCCAGCCCTATCCCAACGGCTCGGGCACGGGCGGCGCGCGGCTCGCGCGGACCCGGGTCGGTGGCACACAGGTCCACGGGCCCGGCCCCGCCCCGGTGTCCGAGCCGAACGGCTACGGACTTCGCGACCTGCTCGGCAATGTCTGGGAGTGGACGGCCACGTGGTACGCGCCGGCCTCCTATCTGCTGTGGACGGGGGACGATCCGGTGCAGCCGTTCGCCGGACAGCCGCGCGCCGGCGCGGAGCGGGTCGTACGCGGCGGCTCCTGGGCGAGCGAGCGTGACCTGATCCGCGTCTACTCGCGCGGAGCGCAGGAGCCGGCGTGGGCGACCCCGTACTTGGGGTTTCGGGTCGTCATCGCCCTGCCGGACGCGCCCGATGGCTGAGCAGGCCGGCCCGCGCACGCTGGCGACCAACCGGCGTGCATTGCACCGGTACCAACCTGTCGAGCGGCTGGAGGTGGGCGTGGTCCTTTCCGGCACCGAGGTCAAGTCGATGCGCGCCGGGCGGTTCGCCTTCGCGGACGCGCACGGGCGCGTGGAGAACGGCGAGCTGTGGCTGCATGGACTGCACATCTCGCACTACGAGCACGGCAATCGCTACAACCACGAGCCGGATCGTCCGCGCCGGCTGCTCGCCCACAAGAAGGAGATCATCGCTCTCCGCCGGCGCGTGTCCGAACGTGGATTGACCCTGGTCCCGCTGCGCTTCTACACTGTGCGTGGCTTGGTCAAGGTCGAGCTGGCCCTGTGCCGGGGCAAGCGCGACGTGGACAAGCGCCAAGACATACGGCGCCGGGACGACGAGCGCGAGACGCAGCGTGCATTGAGAACGGGTGCGCTGCGAACTCGCCGGTGACGAAGCGGCGCACGACGGGGGTGAACAGCCTCCACGGGGGTGAACAGGGCTCGACTGGAAGAACGTCTCGCAGGTTGCAGGTGGAGAGCCATTCTCCTAAAACATGGCACCTTTTTTTAACTGCCAACAACAACCTGGCACTGGCTGCCTAAAGTAGCAGCCACGGGGTTTCGGGAGCGCAGCTCTGAGCGACCGCCACCCTGTTGCAAATCAGGGCTCACCTGACGGCAGGCCCGCGGGCCGTCGGGAACACTACAGCGGGATTGGATGGGACGCGGCCGCCGGCGGCCTCACGTCCACATCGACAATGAAGCGCCGGACAAACCTGTAGAAGCCTGCGCGGTGCCTTTCAGGACGCGGGTTCGATTCCCGCCACCTCCAATCGGCATCCGTCAGCGGAAGGTGCATCAGACACTCTGCCGCTCGCGGCTCGGAACCGCGGTCGTGCCCTCTCCCGCCGTGGGCCGGATCAGACGGATCACGCCCAGCACGCCGCCGATCAGGCCGGCCAGCGCGAACACCGCCGCGTAGTCGATGAACGGGATGCGTACCACCTCGGCGAGCCGTTCCCAGCCCAACGCGCCGTACACGGCCAGGACGCCCGCGACGTAGGCGGCCAGCACCAGCCCACGCACCCAGCGTGGCCAGCGGAGCCCGTGCATCTGCGTGATCACGAAGATCCCGCCGAAGCCGAAGGCGAACATCGGCCACATGCCCTCGCCCTGCATGATCGCCACCAGCGTCCCGTGCGCCAGCACCGACACCTCAAGGAACAGTGTCCACCACCGGTTCACGTGCGCGCGGGTGAAGAACAGGCTGCCCTGCAGCAGCAGCAGGAACATGTACAGGAAGCCGATGAGGTGGCCGCTGGTGGCCTCCGTCGGGTGGTACCAGAGCGTGTAGACGGTGGCCCAGGCGAAGTAGTAGCCGTGGTAGCGCCGCGCCACGGAGATGACCCGCTTGGGGAAGCCGATCTTCTTCCCGAAGAACAGGCCGCGCCGCGGGTTCTCCATCAGCAGCACCCAGACCAGCATGAGCGCCACCGATCCCAGCGAGCTCCAGATGGAGACGTCCTGCGCAAGGCCGTCGTACCAGAGGTGCGTCTGAACCACGCGCAGGGCGATGAAGAAGCCGTTGACCCCCAGGGCCAAGCCGTTGGCCAGGCGCAGGGAACCGCTGTAGCGCGGCGTGCCGCGCCCGATCGTGCGCTGGGCGTAGAAGATCACCGCCCAGAACGCTACCTGGTGCAACAGGTAAAACCCCCAGGCGGTCAATCTGCTGGCCAGCGTGGGGTCGATGAGCTTCCAGTAGTACCACGACGCGCCGGCGTCCCCGGCGTGCGGGATGTCGGCCAGCCGGTCCGCGAGCAGCCAGATCACGGCCGTGTAGGCGACGCTGAACAGGACGCCCGCGGCCAACGCCCGGTATGCCGGAGCAGGTGTCGTCGTTCGGGCGGGACGCCCTTCCTTGGCGTACACGGGTTCTACCGGGAATGTCGGCCGTTTCTCTGTCGCCGGCAACGTGTCTATCGACGCCCGCCGCCCAACGCACTCGCGGCGATGGTCGCCAGGATGCGGGCCGCCGACGGCCGGACCTTGCGCCGGTACACCACCAGCGGGTCCGCGCGGATGCGATCCGCGGTCCAGCGGTACATGTCGGACGCGGTGCGGATCGCCACCCGCGGACGGCGCGGGATGAAGTGGAAGCCGGCATCGGCGGCGCGCTGCCAGCCCAGGTAGCGGTCGATCTCGGCCCGCACGAAACGGCGGAACGCCGGCGCGTCGCGGTGCGCCTCTTCCGGGTCCAGGCTGCGCAGTCCGGCGGCGGCCAGCTCCGTGGCCGGCAGGTAGGTGCGGCCCAGCTCCAGGTCCTCGTCGATGTCGCGGATGAAGTTGATGTACTGCATGGCGCGTCCGAGCATCCGCGCCGGTGCGTACGCCTCCTCCGGCAGCTCCATGATGGCCGCCATCATCAGCCCGATCACCTCCGCGCTCCCGTACATGTAGGCCAGGGTGTCGTCGATGGTCGGGTAGTCGGTCTGAGTCAGGTCCTGCGCCATGGCGTCCAGGAACGCCTCCACCCACTCGTCGCGGAAGCGCTTGCGGACCGCCAGCTCGACGAAGGAGTCGATGACCGGGTCGCCGTCCGCGCTGCCGGCGGCCGCCGACCCGTAACGCTCCCGGAAGCGGTCGAAGCCCGCGGCGTCCTGCCGGCCGGGCGGCTGGTCGACGAAGTTGTCGGCGGTGCGCACGAAGGCATAGAGCGCGAACACGTCGTCGCGCAGCGTCGGCGGGAAGGCGACGCTGGAGAAGAAGTAGGTCCTGCTGCCGCGGCGGAAGATGCGGGTGAGGCGGCGGTCAGGCATCGTTCTGCCGTGCGGCCGCCGCCACGATGCGGTCGCGCGCGATGGTGGCGGCGATCAGCGTCATCGGCACGCCGATGCCGGGCGTCGTGTACTGGCCGGCGAAGAACAGGTTGCCGACCCGTCTGCTTTGCAGCGCCGGGCGCAGAAAGGCGGTCTGCCGCAGCGTGTGCGACAGTCCCAGGGCGGTGCCGCGGAAGGCGTTGAAGGTGGCGGTGAAGTCGCGGTGGGTGAACAGCCGGCAGACGCGGATCGAGTCCTCGATCCCCTCCCCGATCGTCGTCTCCAGCGCGCGCAGCATCAGCCGCCGGCAGCGCTCGCGCGCGTCGTCGTCGTCCCGCAGCCCGGCCGCCGCCGGCATCATCAGGAACAGGTTCTCGCTCCCTTCCGGCGCCACCGCGGGATCGGTCAGCGACGGCCTGCAGACGTACAGCGCGGGACGCACCGGCCACGCGGGCCGGTCGAAGATGCTCCGGAAGTGCTCGTCCCACCCGTGCTGCAGCAGCAGGTTGTGGTGAGCCAGCGCCGGCACCCGCCTGTCCAAGCCGAGGTAGACGATACACGCCGACGGCGCCACCACGCGACGGGCCCAGTAGCGTGCGGAGTAGCTGCGCGCCGCGGACGGCAGCAGCGCCTGCTCGACGTGGTGGTAGTCGGCGTTGGCCAGCACCACGTCCGCGGGGTAGCTCCCGGAGGCCGAGTCGACGGCGGTCGCCCGCCGCCCGGCGAGCCTGATGCCGGTGACCGGCGAGTCGAATACGAACCGGGCTCCCTGGCGTTGCGCCAGGCGGTACAGGCCGCGCGCCACGCCGTTCATGCCGCCCTCCGGATACCAGACGCCCAGGTTGAAGTCGGCGTGCGCCATCAGCGCGTACAGCGCCGGCGCGCGGCTCGGCGAGCAGCCCAGGAAGACCAGGTTGTAGGTCAACAGCTTGCGCAGCCGGTCGTCCCGGAACGCCCGTGCCACCAGCCGGTCCATGCGGCCGAACAGCCGCAGGCGCGTGCCGCGGACCAGCAGCTCCCGGTCCAGGACATCCGCCACGCCGCGGTAGTCGCGGTACACGAAGCGCTCCATCGCCACCCGGTACTGGTACTCGGAGCGCGCCAGGTAGCCGCGGAGCGCCTCCGCGGCGCCTGGTTCGATAGATTCGAACAGAGCGAGGTTGCCTTCCAGGTCTGCGGACACGTCGGCGGGCGCCCCGTCGCCGAAGAACACGCGGTAGGCCGGATCCAGCCGCGTCAGGCCGTAATGCTCGGTCGGCACGCTGCCGAAGCGGGCGAAGAACCGCTCGAACACGTCCGGCAGCAGGTACCACGACGGTCCCATGTCGAACGAGAAGCCGTCTTCGCGATGGAGCATGGCCCGGCCGCCGGGCTGCCCGTTGCGCTCCAGGACGGTCACGTCGAACCCGTCCCGGGCCAGCAGCGCCGCGGCCGCCAGCCCGCCGAAGCCCGCGCCGATCACCACCACCCGCTTGCTTATGACCACGGGTCCTCCATCAGGGGCGGGCCCGGATCGCCGCCCAGGACGGTCGACGCGAAGCTCTCCTCCAGCAGACGAGCCTTCGTCGCCGCCAGCGACGAGGTGTCCCAGAGATTGACGAGCTCCTCGGGATCGTCATCCAGGTCGTAGAGCTCGCCGACGCCGTGCGAGTGGTAAACGACCAGCTTCCAGCGCGCGTCACGGAACATGGTGGCGACGCTCATCCGCCTCCCGTCGCCGCCGAGGCCCTGTGCGTCGTGGAACTCGGCTCGGACGAAGTCACGGTGCGGGCTTCCCTGCTCGCCTCCGGTCAGAAGCGGCAGCAGCGTACGGCCGGTGACGAGGCGGCCCGGAGCCAGCCCCACCGCGTCCAGGAGCGTGGGCACGATGTCGGTGAGCTCTACCAGGGCGTCGCTGCGCAGGCCGGCTTGCACTCGTCCGGGCCAGCGCCAGATGAGCGGCACGCGGACCAGGCCCTCGTAGAACCGGCACCCCTTGCGCACCAGGCCGTGGTCGCCCTGCATGTCGCCGTGATCGGACGTGAGCACGACAACGGTGTCGTCGCGCTGGCCCGATCGGTCGAGGGCGTCAAGCACCCGCCCGATCTGCGCGTCGGCCAGCTCGATCATCGCCAGGTAGGCGGCGCGCAGGCTGCGGATGCCGTCCTCGTCCGGATGCCGTGCCACGGTCTGGAACTCGACCCCTGTCAGTCCGGGCCGGGTGGCGAGGTCCGTCGGCCTGAACGGAGGATCGGGCAGCGCATCCGCGTCGAAACGCCGGTAGTACTCCCACGGCGGATCGTAGGGCGGATGGGGATCGAAGATGTTGAGGTTCATCAGCCACGGCCCGGCGTGCGGCCGGCGGATGAACTCGATCGCCGACTCGGCGCACCACGTGGAGTGGTGCAGCTCGACCGGCACATTGTCCGCCGTGGGCGCCGGCGGCAGAAACGGGGTGATTCCGTGCTTCCGGTCGGCCGCCCGGCCGAGCAGCGCCGAAGGGTCGTGCCCGTGCTCTCGCAGCCAGGCGTGATAGGAGCTGCCATCCTCTGCCTTCCGGTCCGGCCGCGAACAGTAGCGGATGAAGCCGTATCCGTAGTCGTTCTCGGCGATGCCCCGCGGGTGCCCGGCAAGGTCCAGCTTGCCGACCAGGGCGCACTCGTACCCTGCCGCGGCCAGCCGGTGCGTTACCAGCGTCGGCTCGCCGGCATACGGCGCGGGGAAGTGCGCCGCGCGGTTGCGGCGCTGGCGAACGCGGCTGGGGTACATGCCGGTCATGAAGCTCGCGCGGCTGGGGGTGCAGATCGGACTCTGGCAGTAGGCGTGCGTGAACGCGGCCCCTTCCCGCACGAGGCGGTCCAGGCACGGAGTGTGAGCGTGGGCATACCCGAGCGCGCCCACCGTGTCGTGGCGCTGCTGGTCGGTCGTGATCCACAGGATGTTGGGACGGCCCTGTCCCGGCGAGGCTGGTGTGCCGCGCGGATATCGCTGGTCCGGCGACCGCCGAGTCTGCATGGTGCGGGCGGACTCCTTAGGGTTCCGTGGGGCCTCTGAGATCAGCCGTGCAAGCTGCCGCCGCCCGGAACCACGTAGCCGAGCAGGACGGTCACCAGATAGGCGCCGAGCAGCGCGAAGCCGAACGCCTTGCTGAACTGGCCCGTCCCGGTGCGGCTGATGCCGAACCGCAGCACCAGCACCACGAACAGCATCGACGGGAAGAACAGGTAGAAGAACTGCGGCGGCACGGCCAGTCCGCCCGTCGTCACCGCGGCGGCGGCGCCGCTCACGAACAGCACATTGAGCACGTCGGCGCCGAGCACGTTGCCGATGGCAAGCTCGCCGTGTCCTCTGCGCACGGCCGTGACCGCGGTCACCAGCTCCGGCAGCGACGTGCCGAACGCCACCAGCGTGGCGGCGATGATCGCGTCGGGAATCTGCAAGCGGGTCGCCAACTCCTCGACCGCCGTGATCAGCACGTTCGCGCCCACCACGACCATCACCACGCCCAGCGCGAGCAGCGCCAACGCGCCGAGCGGTGTTGGCGCCGCGGCGCCGTCCTCGTCCGCGGCATCTTCGGAAGCTCCGCCGGGTGCGGTGCGCGACCAGGAAATCGAGCGCCACAGGTACAGGCCGAGCAGCACCAGGAACAGGATGCCGACCGGCTGCGGCAGGCGGCCGCCGTCGGTGAACATGCCGCGCAGCGCCAGGTAGGGCACGCACACCAGCACCAGGAGCACCGCGCTCGAGACCTGGATCCAACTCTGGCGGCTTACCAGGCGCCGTTCCGTCGGCACGCGGCCGATCAGGATAGCCAGGCCCAGGATCAGGCCCGTGTCGGCGATGATCGACCCGACGGAGTTGCCGAGCGCCAGCCCCGGCGCTCCCTGCACGGCGGCCAGCACGCTGACCGCGGCCTCCGGCAACGTGGTGCCGACGCTGACCACGGTGGCTCCGATGAGCATCTTCGGAACGCCCAGGCGCCGCGACAGCGACACCGCCTGATCGACCAGGATGTCGGCGCCCTTCGCGAGCACCGCCAGCGATACGACGATGGCGACGAGCAGGCCGATGAGCGGAGCGTCGGCGGCGATCCCGGAAAGCAGGGCATCCAGGGTGTTCACTTCGGCGGGGTGCTGTGCGTTGATGGGCGTACCTTACTAGCAGCCGGCGTAGAAGGCGAAGCCACTGCCGCGAAACCACCCCGAATGTGGGGTCAAGCATGCGGATCACCCCTGGCGGCGTCCTCAACAGTTTTTCTTGGTAACAGGTCCTGTAGGGCCAAGGGAGGCCGCTGACATCTGTGCGAAGTGCAAGGGGGCGTGGTTCGACCACCACGAGCTGGAGGCGATCTGGCGGTTGGAGCGCAGCCGAATCGCGGTCCGCAGTGACGGACAGGGCGCCGACGTGGTCGCCGAAGCGCTGCTCTGGACGGGCTCGGACTTGGCATTCCTCGGAGCGGTGGGCGCGGCACAGGTCGCGGGCGCCGCGGCCGAAACGGCTCCCGGGTTCCTGGAGGGGGTGGCCGAGGCGGCCGGCAACGTGTTCGAGTCCCTGGTGGAGATCGTGGCCGGCCTCTTCGAGTGAGGTCGGCCTTTCACGTGCGCAGGGGATGCGCACCGCAGCAGCCTATAGCCCCTAGGGGAATCGAACCCCTCTTTCGAGAATGAGAGTCTCGCGTCCTAGCCGATAGACGAAGGGGCCGCAGTCTCTTACGTGAAGTATGGGCAACCGGGCCGAAAAGATCAAATCGCCGGAGCGCGCTCACCGCGTAGTGGTCCGGCCGACGCCCGGCCTGTAGGTTATCGGCATGGAGACATACGAGCGTTCTACCACGCTCCCCCACTCCGCCGAGCGCGTCTTCGCCTGGCACGAGCGCCCGGGCGCGCTGGATCGCATGCTGCCGCCGGGCGAGCGGGTCGAGACGCTCGAGCGCACGGGGACGATCCGGGACGGCGACCGCGTCACCTTGCGCGTGCGCGTCGGCCCGATCAGTGCGCGCTGGACGCTGCAGCACGAGGGCTACCGGCCCGGCGTGGCGTTCGAGGATCGGCAACTCGCTGGTCCCGGGCGCTCGTGGCATCACCGCCACCTGTTCCGCGCCACCGGGGAGTCGGTCTGTGAGCTGACCGACCGGATCGAGTACGAGCCGGGCGGACTCTCGGCACTTCCGGGTCGCGCGTGGCGGGGGAAGAGGCTGGAGCGCATCTTCCGATTCCGCCACGAACGGCTCCGCCGCGACCTGGACCGACACGCAGCCGGGCCGGCAGAGCCGCTGCGCGTGCTGGTCACGGGCGCGTCCGGGTTGATCGGCGGCGCGCTCACGCCGTTTCTGCAGACCGGCGGCCACGAGGTGGTCCGGCTGGTGCGGCGTCCGCCGGCGGTGCCTGACGAGATCGCCTGGGACCCGGCGGCCGGCCGGATCGATGCGGGGGCGCTGGAAGGCTTCGACGCGGTGATCCACCTCACGGGCGAAAGCATCGGCGCCGGGCGCTGGACCGCCGCGCGGAGAAGGAGCATTCGCTCGAGCCGCGTCGATTCGACCGGGCTGCTCTGCAAGGCGCTCGCAGGGCTCGAACGGCCACCGGCGGTGCTGGTCTCGGCCTCGGCCGTCGGCTACTACGGCGACGTGGACGGCATGGTCGACGAGTCCGCGTCGGCCGGCGACGGCTTCCTGGCCGAAGTGACGGCCGCCTGGGAGCGGGCAGCCGATCCGGCGCGGGCGGCGGGCATCCGAGTCGCGCACGCCCGCCTTGGTCCGGTGCTCAGCCCCAGGGCCGGGATGCTGCAGCGGCTGTTGCCGGTGTTCCGGGCCGGCGCGGGCGGCGTGGTCGGCAGCGGCCGGCAGCCGATCAGTTGGATCGGGCTGGATGACGCGGTCGGCGTCCTGCACTTCCTGGTGAGCAACGACAAGGCTCGGGGTGCCTTCAACGCGGTGGCGCCGCGCGCGGCCGCCAACCGGGAATTCACGCGTACGCTGGCAGGCGTGCTGCGCCGCCCGGCGTTCGCACCGGTGCCAGGCATCGCCATCCGCGCGCTGTTCGGGGAGATGGGCGACGAGCTCATCCTGCGCGGGCAGGACGTGGTGCCTGCACGGCTCACGGAGCTGGGCTTCAGATGGCTGGAGCCGGCCCTGGACGGCGCGCTGCGCTGGGAGCTCGGCATGCCTGCGGAGAACGACTGACGCGCGGGCGCGGCGGCGCTACTCCAGGCGAAAGACCTCCTCCAGAAACCGGATCGGCTCGGCCTCCTCGAAGTCGAACGATCCCTCCACCATCGTGCTGGTGATCGCGTTCCAGCGTTGGCACGCCTCGGACTCGGCAAGGTAGCGGAACGCCGCCTCCACGTCGTTGCACTCGAAGGTGTAGAAGAACCGGTTGCCGTCCCGGTAGATGGAGTAGTCGCTGATGCCGGCCGCGGAGTGCTCGCGCATGATCTCCGGCCATGGTTCGGAGTGCATGCGCACGTACTCGTCGATCCGGTCAGGCTTGATCCGCCACGTCCACGCGTATCTCATGCGGCCGAGCATCGCAGATCGCCCGGAACGCGTCAGGACGCAACGGGCGGTTGCGGAGCGCCGACCAACCGATGTTCCATGCGTGGCATGGGTAACCATGCATTCACGTTGGGCATCTTCATCGGCGAGCTGCCGATCCCGGACTTCGACCGGGCTCTGGCACGCGTGCGGGCGATCGGCGCGGAGAACATCCTGGTCCATTCGCTGGGGGCCGAAGGCCCGGTCGGCGAGTTGACCGACGCGCAGGCCGACCGTCTCGGCAAGCGCCTGGAAGCGCACGGCGTGCGGCCCCTGCTGTTCGGCGGCAACGTCTTCAAGGAGGTGCACCTGGCCGACCTGGAGATCGGCACGATGGCCGAGCATCCGCAGTTCAAGGACCACTTCGCCCGGCTGGAGCGGGGCATGCAGATCGGCGCCCGGCTCGGGTTTCGCGACGTGTGCACCTTCACCCTGGCCTGGCCGGGTGAATACTCCGCGCAGGGCCGCGTGTCGCCCACCTGGCCGATGCGCTGGGCCACGCGTGGCGGCATCATCGGCAGCGCCGACATGGACAAGCTGGAGAAGGCGTACACGTTGATGCTGGAGGCGGCCGAGCGCCACGACGTCAACCTGGTGCTGATGCAGATGCCGTGGAACTACACGAACACCACCGGCAACTTCCGGCGCATCGCCGAGCGGCTGGCTTCCCCGCGCATCAAGGTGATGTGGGGACCCGCCGACAACGTCAACTGCGGCGAGTCGGACACCGCCACCGCCGGCTTTCGCAACGTCCGCCCCTACGTGCACGGCCTGCACATGAAGGACCTGCGCGTCAATTGCGGGCCGGAGCTCGACTTCACCTACTGCCCGATCGGCCAGGGGCACACCGACTACGAGACCGTGCTGCGCAACCTGCACGAGCACGGCTGCCCGGCCTTCCTGTCGGTCGCCAGCCACTACGTGCCGCCGGGCCGCGATCGCAAGGATCCGGACGCCTGCGAGGAGGCGTTGCGCGCCAACTTCCGCACGGTCTCCGCGCTGGTGGAGAAGGTCACCGCGTGACGCGGGGCGGCTTCGTGGTGTAGGACTCGCCTATCCGCATCGGCATCATCTACGGCGGCCGCTCCGCAGAACACGACGTTTCACGCCAGTCCGCGTTCAATGTCCTGAACGCGGTCGATCGTTCGGCGCACGAAGTGGTGGTGCTGCGCATCGACCGGCACGGCTCCTGGCGGCGCGAGGACCCGGACGCGTTCCTGGCCCGGACCCTGCTCGCGGACGAGCGCGGCGCGGTCCCGACCGGGGGAGACGAGCTCCCCCTCGGGGTAGGCGATCAGCCTGTTCCCGTCCCGGAGCGCCCGAGCATTTCCGCTCCCGCGGCGCTGCAGACGCTGGACGTGGTGTTCCCGGTGCTGCACGGGCCCTACGGTGAGGACGGATCCGTGCAGGGGTTGCTGAAGACCGCGGGGATCCCGTTCGCGGGGCCCGGCGTGCTGGCCGCCGCGGTCGGCATGGACAAGGACGTGATGAAGCGGCTGCTGGTCGGCGCGGACATCCCGGTGGCGGATTTCCGGGTCGCGTACGCGAGCGGTCCACGACCCTCTTGGGATGCGATCTCAGGCTCGCTGGGCTCGCCGGTGTTCGTGAAGCCGGCCAATCTGGGATCTTCGGTCGGCATCCGCAAGGTGGCGGAGCCGGCAGCGTTTGCCGCGGCGGTCGAGGACGCGTTCGCCTACGACACCAAGATCGTCATCGAGCGCGCCATCGCCGGGCGCGAGATCGAGTGCGCGGTGCTGGGCAACGACGATCCGATCGCCTCGGTCGCGGGCGAGGTGATCCCCCACCACGAGTTCTACAGCTACGAGGCGAAGTACCTGGACGAGGACGGGGCCGAGCTCGCGATCCCCGCCGACCTTGAGCCGTCGGTGACGGAGCGGGTCCGGGAGATGGCGCTCGCAGCGTACCGAGCCCTCTGCTGCGACGGCATGGCGCGTGTCGACTTTTTTCTACAAGCAGATGGTTCGCTGCTGGTGAACGAGTTGAATACGATTCCAGGGTTCACGCGTATCAGCATGTATCCAAAATTGTGGGAGGCGTCCGGGATTGCGTATGCGGAGTTGATCGAGCGGTTGTTGGCGCTTGGGATCGAGCGGTACGAGCGGGAGCGGGGGCTCCGTTGCGACTGACGGGGCGGATCAGTAGGAGGGACCGGAACTGCGGGGCAGTTCCGGTCGGTTTGGGCAGTTCCCGTCGGATTACATCGCGACTAAATCTTTGATTTTCATGAGGCGGCTGATGTTGCCGCGCTCCAGCTCCTGCAGCTTGGCGCTGATGTACTTGATGGTCTCCTGCTGCTGAGGGATCAGCACGTACTCCAGCGCGTTCACGCGGCGCCGCGTGCGCTCGATCTCGTCGGCGACCAGCTCGATCGTCTTCTCGATCTCGGCCAGCTCGACCATGCGCTGCAGCGTCTCGCGCAGGGCGCCCATGGCGTCGTCGAGGTCGCTGGTGGTCTCGTCGATGCCGTAGGAGATCATGTTGCCTTCGATGGAGAAGTCGAAAACCGGCACGTGCACGTTCATGATCATGCGCTCGCGCATGGCGAGGCGCGCCTCGCACTCCGGAAAGGCCAGGGCCGCCCGGTAGAGCGGAGCCGGCATGGACGCCGACGCCATGATGAAGCGCTTGAACAGCTCGGCGATCTCCGCGTCCACTTCCCGGCGCAGGGTCTGGTAACGGCGCACGATCTCGGTGAAGTCCTGCAGCAACCCTTCAAGCTTGTCCTTGAGCAGCTTGTGGCCGCGCTCCGCCACCACCTGCTTCTTCTTCAGGCGCAGGAGCTCCATCCTGTTCGGACTGACCGCGATCGCCATCGGCTGCTTTCCCTTGCGCTCCGCTGCCGAAACTACGCGCTTGCCGCCGTGGGCTCGGGCTGATCGGCGTCCAGGTACTTCTCGAGGTACTCGGTGTCGACGCGCTTCAACTCGCCGCGCGGCAGCAGGCTGAGCAGGCGCCAGCCGATCCGGAGCGTGTCTTCGATCGAGCGGTTCTCATAGAAGCCCTGGTTCACGTACTCGCGCTCGAAGCGGTCGGCGAAGGTGACGTACTGGCGGTCGACCTCGCTCAGAGACGCTTCGCCCAGCACCACGGCCAGCTCGCGCATCTCGTTGCCGCGCGCGTAGGCGGCGAAGAGCTGGTTGGCGACGTCCTGATGGTCCTCGCGCGTCTTGCCCTCGCCTATCCCCTTCTGCATGAGCCGGGACAGCGACGGCGACACGTTGATCGGCGGCAGGATGCCCTTCCGGTAGATCGCCCGGTCCAGGAAGATCTGACCCTCGGTGATGTATCCGGTCAGGTCCGGGATCGGATGGGTGCGGTCGTCCTCCGGCATGGTCAGGATCGGGAACTGCGTGATCGAGCCGTGCTTGCCCTTGATGCGGCCGGCGCGCTCGTAGATCTGCGACAGGTCCGTGTACATGTAGCCGGGATAACCGCGGCGCCCCGGCACTTCCTTGCGGGCCGCCGACACCTCGCGCAGCGCCTCGCAGTAGTTGGTCATGTCGGTGAGGATGACCAGCACGTGCATGTCGTGCTCGAACGCCAGGTACTCGGCCGTGGTCAGTGCCACGCGCGGGATGGAGATGCGCTCGACCACCGGGTCGTCGGCCAGGTTGATGAACAGGACCGCCCGCTCGATGGCGCCGGTGCGCTCGAAGTCGTCGCGGAAGAAGTTGGCTTCCTCGAAGGTGATTCCCATGGCCGCGAACACGACCGCGAAGTCGCCCGAGTCGCCCAGCGTGCGTGCCTGGCGGGCGATCTGCGCGGCGAGCTGCGAGTGCGGCAGGCCGGAGCCGGAGAAGATCGGCAGCTTCTGGCCGCGCACCAGCGTGAAGTTGCCGTCGATGGCGGAGATGCCGGTCTGGATGAACTCCGACGGAAAGTCGCGGCTGAACGGATTGATCGGCGACCCGGAGATGTCCCGGAACGCCTCCGGCACGATCTCTCCCGAGTCGTCGATCGGCTCACCGATGCCGTTGAGAATGCGGCCCAGCATCTCGCGCGTGACGCGCACGCGCATGCTCTTGCCCAGGAAACGCACGGTCGCCTCGCCGGTGCCGATGCCCTGCGACGATTCGAAGAGCTGCACCAGGGCGCGGCCCGTGGATGCCTCCAGCACCTGGCCGCGGCGAATGCTGCCGTCGGCAAGCTCGACTTCGGCCAATTCGCCGAACTTGACGTCTTCTATCTTGTCGACGATCAGCAACGGGCCTTCCAGCCCTTCGACGGTACGGTACTCGCGGATCATCTGGCCCCCCCGGTCGCCGCCAGCTCTGCCCCGGTCGCGGAACCGGCGCCGAGCGACGCGATATCCTGCTTGATTTCTTCCTGAAGCTCGTCGAGCGACTCGCGCTCCTGCTCCGGGACGAACTTCATGCGTCCGATCCTCTCACGGATCGGACGTTCGGCGACGGCGTTGACGTCGACGCCACGGTCCAGCGCCTCCAGGCCGTGCTCGTGATAGCACAGGATGGTGCGCAGCATCAGGCGCTGCTTGTCCAGCGACGCGTAGGTGTCCACGTCGTGAAAGGCGTTCTGCTGCAGGAAGTCCTCGCGCAGCGACCGCGCCGTCTCCAGCACCAGCCGGTCCTGTGGGGACACGGAGTCGATGCCCACCAGCCGCACGATCTCCTGCAGGTCCGATTCCTCCTGCAACAGGCGCAGCGCCTCGGCGCGGTCGGACAGGAACGCGGGCGACACTTCCGCGTCGTAGAAGCGGCCCATCGCGTCGGAGTACAGCGAATAGGACGTCAGCCAGTCGACCGACGGAAAGTGCCGGGCGTAGGCCAGCCGCGCCTCCAGCGACCAGAACACGCGTACCTCGCGCAGGGTGCCCTGCACAACCGGGTCGGACAGGTCGCCGCCCGGCGGCGACACGGCGCCGATGACCGACAGCGAGCAGAGCTCTTCCGATCCCATCGGGATCACCTTGCCGGCGCGCTCGTAGAACTCGGCGATCCGCGACGACAGGTAGGCCGGGTACCCCTCCTCGCCCGGCATCTCCTCCAGGCGGCCGGAGATCTCGCGCATGGCCTCCGCCCAGCGCGACGTGGAGTCGGCCATCAGGGCCACGTCGTAGCCCATGTCGCGGAAGTACTCGGCCAGCGTGATGCCGGTGAAGACCGACGCCTCGCGGGCGGCGACCGGCATGTTGGAGGTATTGGCGATCAGCACGGTGCGCTCCATGAGCGGGCGCCCCGACTTCGGGTCGGTCAGCTCCGGGAACTCCAGCAGGACGTCGGTCATTTCGTTGCCGCGCTCGCCGCAGCCCACGTAGACGATGATGTCGGCGTCCGCCCACTTGGAGAGCTGGTGCTGGACGACCGTCTTGCCGGAGCCGAACGGCCCGGGCACGCAGGCGGTGCCGCCCTTGGCCAGCGGGAAGAAGGTGTCGACCACCCGCTGTCCGGTGACCAGCGGCGTGTCGGGGTTGACCTTGCGCCGGTATGGCCGTCCGATGCGGACCGGCCAGCGGTGCGCGAGGCGCAGCTCGTGGGTGGCGCCCAGCTCGTCGGTCAGCGTGCCGATCACGTCCTTGACCGTGAACGAGCCGGAGCGCAGGCCGCTGAGCGTGCCGGACAGGCCGGGAGGCACCATGATCCAGTGCTTGACGATCTCCGTCTCCTGAACCCAGCCGAGCCGCTGCCCGGCGGTCACCTGCTCGCCTGAGTCGGCGGTTGCGTTGAATTCCCAGATGCGTTGCTGATCGATCGGGGGCGCCTCGATGCCGCGCGCGATGAACTCGCCGTGGTCGCCGGCGATCACGTCCAGCGGGCGCTGGATGCCGTCGTAGATCTGCTCGATGAGGCCGGGGCCGAGCTCGACCGAGAGCTGCGTGCCGGTGCTGGCCACTTCCTCGCCCGGGCCGATGCCTCCGGTCTCCTCGTAGACCTGAATCGACACGCTGTCGCCTTCGATGCCGATGATCTCGCCGAACAGGCCCGCGTCGCCGACCTTGACCACCTCGTACATGATCGGGTTGTCCAGGCCTTGCGCCTGCACCAGTGGGCCCGAAACCCGCGTGATGATCCCAGCCATTTCCTGCTTCTCCCTCTCGTTGGTGTGCTGTGTGTCAGCTCGCGCCGAGCAGATCGATGCCGATCGCCCGTTCGACGGCATGGCGGATGCGCTCGTAGCCGATGCCGCGGGTCCCCGACTGATCGGGGACGATGATGATCGCCGGCACCGCGCCGGTCTCTATCCGTTCGATGGCGTCGAACAGCGGCTCGGCCAACTGCTCGGTGATGAAGATGATCGCATACTCGCCGCTCCGCGCCAGTTCGGTCAGCACGGACAGCGTCTGCGCAGGATCGTCCGGGTCCTGCGGGAAGCCCTGCACGCCGCCGGCCGCGAAGCCCGCCACGGTCGACGCGTCGCCGATCATGGCGATCTTGTAGCTCGTCTCCGAAGGGCTGGCCATGATCAACCGAATCCCAGGTTCAGCCGGGCGGCCTGTGCTTCGTTCGACAGCTCGCGCAGCGCGCCCAGGCAGGCGATGCGGAAGCTGGCCAGATCGTTGAGTTTGCGGCGTACGAAGTAGTAGGCGTACTCCAGCGACGCCGGCGCGTAGCGGGAGGCTCCCAACCGCGTGGTGAGCTCGGTCTGCAGCCGCAGGATCGTCTCCCGCGTGCCTGCGCCCTGGCCCAGCGCCTGCACGGCGGCGGTGAGCAGCGGGCGCGCGAAGACGCGCATCTGCGCCCACTCGCCCGTGGGGCTGTCGAACAGCTCCTGCAGCCGCGCCTGCTCCGGTAGCCCGTGCGATCCCCAGCGGACGACCCGCCACGGAAGCCCGGCGTCCTTGCCGCGCATGATCGTCTCGGCCACGGCCAGGTCGCTCCAGTCGGCGAGTACCGCGGCCAGGGCGCGCGACCGCCGCGCGGCGATGTCGACCAGCAGCAGGCTGCGGGAGCGGTCAATCGCCAGCTCCAGCGCCTGCGGGGAGCGGTCAGCGCCGTAGTAGGCGGCGAGGCCGGCCTGGATGGCGGGCAGGTAGTGGTCCGGCACGCGGGCGGTCGAGAGCTCTCCCACCTCGGCCAGCACATCGTCGTCCACCAGCGCGGTGGGCTGATACAGGCCGGTCGACTGCTCGCCACGCAGGTGGCCGAGCAGCGCCGTCTTGAGATTGTGCAGGTCGAGCGGGGCGGCCACCAGATCGGCCAGCTCCGGGACCGGCGCGTAGTCGGCCATGACCTTCCAGAGCTCCGCCATCTCCTCGGTCGCGGCCCGCTCGATGCCGGCGTCCGTGGGGTCGGCCGCGACGGCCTGGGCGAAGCGGCCCGGCGGCAGCGCCGCGACCACCTCGGCCATGCTGCGTGCCGACACCAGCTCCCGCGCGAGGGACTCGTCGCCCAGCTCGCGTTCCCGGCACTTCAGGAGGCCGGTCAGGAAGTTGAAGTCGCGCTCGGTTCGCGGCATCGCTCGCTCAGGCGTTCCCGGCGGATTCCGTGCCGAACAGGACCTCGGCCGCATCGATCTCGGTGTCTTCCTGAAGCTCGCTGAACGCCTGATCCAGCGTGCAGTTGAGACGCACCCCCGGACGGCCCGCAGGGCCGCGCTCGATGATGAATCCGGCGCGGAACCTGCCTTGCTCCTCGGCCAGGGTTACGCCGTGGTCGGCCAGCAGGCCGCTCAATTCGCCGGCGAAGAGGTCCGCTTCGCGCCGCGAGACGACCAGCCGGTCGCCGGGCGTGGCGTGCTCGCGGAGTTGGGCTTCCAGGTAGGCGCGGTAGGCGTCCCCGGAGCTCACCTGATCCCACGCGTC
The DNA here is from genome assembly GCA_028820215.1 of Spirochaetaceae bacterium. Next base: position 75,565 of record JAPPKD010000317.1, read on the forward strand.
GCGGTAGAGGTCGTCGATCAGCCGGCGGCGCAGCGACACGAGTTGCTTGTTCTGTTCCAGCCGCGCCCCCGACAGCCGCTGCCGCAGCCGGTCCTCGGCTTGCCGGTTCTCGCGCTCGCGCCGCTCCTCGATGGTGCGCGTGAGTTCGTTCAGTCCCGCCCGATACCGTTCGTCGTAGTCCTCCTGCGCCGCCTGCAGCGCCTGCTCGCCGCGCTCGCGCGCCGCGGTCAGGATCTGCTCGACCAGGTTGTCGCCGGCCATCTCAGACAAAGGACGGGATGGCGACCTGCAGGATGATCAGGGTGGCGATCAGCGCGAACAAGCCGAAGGTCTCCACCATGACCGGCAGGATCAGCGCGCGCCCGAAGGTGTCCGGCTTCTTGGCCACCGCGCCCATCGACGCGACCGCCACCTTTCCCTGCCAGATCGGCGATATGAGCTCGCCGAACATCGCCGGCACACAGGCCGCGAACACCCACAGACCGCTCTTCAGGTCGAGGTCGACCAGGGCGTTGCCGCTGAGCGCTTCGAGCTTGAGCAGTACCAGGATCGCTACGACCAGCCCGTAGATCGCCTGCGTCGCCGGCAGCGCCTGCAGGATCAGCATCAGGCCGAACCGGTCGGGATCTTCCGAGATGACGCCGCCGGCCATCTCGCCGGCCAGGCCGACGCCCACCGACGATCCGTATGCCGCCAGACCGGCGGCCAGGGCCCCGCCGAGCAGGGCGATCGCAAAGCCGAGAGAGATCTCCATCCGTGCCTCCTTAGGTCACCGATTCAATATGGTGTCGATGATTCGATAGTGCTTGGCTTCGCCGCGCAGCGGGGCGAACGCACGTCCTCCGCCCTCGAAGTACCGCTGGAAGGACTCCAGGTAGTTCAACCGCAGCGAGTGTACGAAGGCCCCCAGCATGCTGAGAACCAGGTTCAATACGTGGAACAGGACGATGATGAGCACGCCGATAAGCACGCCGATGATCATGGCCGCGCCGCCTTCGGCGGCGAAGAACAGCCCGCCCATGAGGTTGCCGACCTGGCCGATGAACGCCGAGGTCAGGGCCAGGATTCCCAGCCGCATGTAGGACAGGATGTCCGAGAAGAACGCCACCAGGCCGTAGTAGCCGACGATCCCGTACAGGGAGACGATCCCGGCCAGGATGCGGCCGATGCGGCCGCCCTGGCGAATGCCGAACAGGACCACCACGGCGGCGGCGGCGGCCAGCAGTACCGTGACAGCCGTGTCCAGCGCGGCGGCTCCGGGGCTCGTCGCCGCGACGGCCTTCACGGCGATCCAGAGGATCAGCGCAACGAGCAGTGCCAGCCAGGATCCCTGCTCCAGGATGGCGTCGCGACGCTGGCCGGACTTCCAGGCGTTGATCACCCCGGCGACGATCGACGCGAGCTGAAAGACCACGCCGACGCCGATGGAGAAGGCCATCAGCGGCACGATGTCCACCGTCGGTGTGATGAGCGGCAGAATCCCCAGGATCTTGCCCCCTTCGGTGCCGGGGCTGGCGCCGAAGAAGCTCCAGGTGAGCACGCCCACCACGATCGAGGCGATGCCCGTGATCACGAACATGCGCAGGAACAGCCGTGTCTCGCCGGCCGACTCGTAGCGCCGCATCAGCCACAGGCAGAGCAACACCTGCAGCAACCCGTAGCCGGCGTCGCCGAGCGCCAGGGCATAGAACAGCGTCATAGCGACCGCCACGAACGGGGTCGGGTCGATGCCGAAGTACCTCGGCATGCCGAACATGCGGATCAGGAATTCGAAGGGTCTGATCAAGGTACGATTGTTCAGGTCGACCGGCGGATCATCGGCCGTCTCCGGCGCCGAGAATCGTGCCCGCGCCCCCGGGCAGGTCTGGGAAAGCACGAGGCGCAGGGGGTCGGCGTGTTCGCTGCGCACCCAGCCGGTGAGGACCGCGGCGCGCTTCGTGTAGTACAGCCGGCGCCGTGCGTCCTGCTCCGCCCGCTTGCCGGACGCGGCATCGGCGTGCGCCAGGATCGCGCCGCGGTAACGCTCCGAAGCGGTCACGAACCTGCGCCGCAGCTCGGTGAGCCGGTCGTCGATCTCCGCGATGCGGGCGTCGGTCGCGCGCATCGCGGCCGACGGGTTCAAGTCGTCGCCGGGCAGGTCGACCACTTCGCCGCGCAGCCGGCGCAGGCCGTCCTGGGCATCGGTGAGCTGCTCGTTCAGGACGGCCAGCACCCCGTGGCTGTCGCGCTTGCCGGCCGAGACCGGGGCGTAGGCCGCCGACGGTCCGAGCGCCCCGTCGCCGACGGCAGCGGCCAGGGCGTCGGCGTTGCCGGGCATCCGCACCGGAAGCAGTGTGGTGTGGCGGCCGGTGGACAGGTCCGCCAGGCTCACGCCGAGCGGCTGCCAGGGCTCGAGGTTGGCCCGGCGCTGCCGCAGGAGCGCCTGCTCCGAGAGCAGTTCGTCGTAGTGGGCGAGCTCCGCGCCGAGCCGGCCGCGCAACTCGGCCACGTCGACGCTTTCGACCAGGTGCGTGACCTGGTCGCGCGTCCGCGGTGGCGGGGAGCCGAAGAACTCCTCCAGCAACCCCTTCTTGACGGGTGCGAAGCGCTGGAAGAGCTGCAACAGGAAGTCGATGTCGGCCTGACGACCTGCCGCGCCCGCCTGCGCCACGGGCGCCTCCGCTTCATGCCCGGCGAGCTCTTCATCGAGCCGGTCGTGGATGTCGTCGACGTGCAGCAGCCCGGAGCGCTCGAGTCCGGACAGAGCGCTGTCCAGGTCGTCCTTCGGCAGGACGACCTCCACCTTGGTGAGGTCTGCGATGGCCACGCGCGGACTACCGCTGTATTCGCTTCAGGATGAGCTGCAGTGCCGCGTCATGGCGGCTGCTCGCGGAGGTTTCCGCCGCTTCGCGCTGCTGACGCCCGGAGGCGACGATCGTTTCCCGTTCGGCATGGAACTGGCGATCGAGCTCTGCGGTACGCCGTTCCAGCTCGCCATCGAGCTCCGCCGTGAGCTCCTGCCGGCGTTCGTCGAGTCTGTCGCTCACGGAGGCAAGCAGCTCGGCGGCTTTGGTACGGTAGTCCCGTTCGATGCTCTCGGCGTCTTCCTCCGCCTTCCTCACGTCTTTGAGAACGTCCATCGTACCGAGCTCCAGTGGATGTTTTGCCTAAAGGGAAATATCAGGCGGTTGTGCCGCGACAGGCGGCTGGTTGCCCGTAATATGGCCCATCGCATGCCCTTGCGTCAACCCTACCACCGGACCGTCAGATCCACCGGGCCGGCCTCCGTCAGGTAGTCGGCGAGCGACCGCGAGAAGCGCGCGGTGCGGCGGTCGGCGTCGATCGTCCCCCCGTCGGCCGCCTGAATGTCGCGGGGCGCGACCACCACGAACGTCACCCGCGAGTCGCCGGCAAGGTCCTGCACGAGCTCCACCATGCGCTCGTCCGGCGCGTCGCGGGCGGGCCGCGCGGGCACCACGCGCTGGGCCAGCTCCCCGCCGCCTGCGCCCGTGGCCGTGAAAGACACCGGCAGGTCCGCGAAACCCGGGACGGCGCGGAGCGCGTCGATGCTGTCGAAATCGATCCGGGCTTCGATGCGCACCTCTTCCTCCCCGTCCGTGCGCCGGAACCGGCGCAGCCTGACGCCGTCCCCGCCGGCGAGCGACGCCTCGAAGTCCGCCCGGTCGATCGGCAGCGGCATGGCCGGAACGCCTTCGACCGGGTCCATCAGGGTGGCAGCCTCCCGCGGGACGCGATAGCTGAGCTCCAGGCGGCCGGCGCCGTCGCGCCGCATGACGAAGCGCATCTCGATGTCCACGCACGACGTGAGTGTGACGGCCGCCAGGCACACGGCCGCCAGGGAGCGCAACGCGCTCACCGCGGCGCTCCGCCGGCGCGCTCTGCAAGCGTCAGGTAACTCCGGCGGCACACCCAGGCGTCGGTGGCCGCGTAGCGCTGCTGAGCGGGTGTCAGGCGGCGTTCGGCCCAGTTGGACACCTGCGCGCTCTTGGAGATGCGGATGCCCAGAAAGTGCGCGGCCTGCCCCCGCACGCTGGAGGGGGAGAATCCCGCATCGCGCACGATGCGGCCGACGTCGATCACTCCGCGGGGCTGTACGCGGTAGAGCTTGCGAAGCGCGCGCAACTCGTCGGTCGGCGCCTGCGCGGCCTTGACGATCCGTTCCGATTCCAGGAGGGCGCGCAGCGGCGGCGGCACACCCGCCCAGCGAAGCTGCACCAGCACCGCGTGTTCCTCGGAGGCGAGCTGCAGGACGGCAACCGGATGCCGCTCGCCACGCCGGAACGAGGGACGGGTCTCGGTGTCCAGCCCCAGCACGCCGACGCCGTCGAAGGCCGCGAGCGCATCGGCGACCGCCTCGGCCGAATCGGCCACGTGGATCGTGCCGGGAAACCAGCCGAGCGGCAGGGCCGCGATCTGTGCCTTGTCGAGGGTGCGGAGCGGCGGGCGGCTACCGTCCGCCGGGGGCATCGACCGGAAACCGCAGCAACTCGACGTCGAAGATCAGGTAGGCGCCCGGCGGGATCCTCGCCTGCGGGACGCCGCGGTCTCCGTAGCCGAGCTCCGGCGGCACGATCAGCGTGCGCCGCTCACCCTTGCGCATGTCCTGCAGGGCTTCCTGCCAGCCCGGGATGACGCGGTTGACCGGGAACACCGCAGGCGTGCCGCGCTCGCGCGAGCTGTCGAACACCGTGCCGTCCAGCAGGCTGCCGACGTAGTGAACCTCCACGTACGTGGCGGGCCCGGGCCGTTCCTCTCCCTCGCCCGCCTTGTCGACCAGGTACCGCAGTCCGCTCTCCGTCACCGTGGCGCCGGGCCAGCGGCGGCGCACCTCGGCATCGGCCTCCGCACGGGCCGCGGCCGCACGCTCGGCGGCCCGTTCCGGGGCGCTGCCGCGCAAGTCGTCGAACATGCGCTGGTCGACCCGAAAGCCGTCAGCCGACGGTCCGATGCGGAGGATGCGCAGTTTCTCGATCCTGTCCCCCTGGCGGATGGCGTCGACCACGTCCTGACCGGACACGACGTAGCCGAACACGGCGTGGCGATCGTCAAGCCACGGCGTCTCCACGTGGGTGATGAAGAACTGGCTGCCGTTGGTGTTGGGACCGGCGTTGGCCATCGAAAGGGTGCCGGGTCGGTCGTGGCGGAGCGACTGGTCGATCTCGTCCGGGAACTGATAGCCCGGGCCCCCGCGGCCGGAGCCGGTCGGGTCGCCGCCCTGGATCATGAATTCGTCGATCACGCGATGGAAGATCAGTCCGTCGTAGTACGGCCCCGCCTCCTTGCCGCTGAACTCGATCGTTCCTTCCGCCAAGCCGACGAAGTTGGCGACGGTCAGCGGCACCTTCTCGTGCTCCAGACGCAGGATGATCGTCCCGCGGTTGGTCGCCATCTCGGCATACAGGCCGGGTTCCAGGTCGCCCGCGGCGCTTCCCTCATCTGCCTGGCAGGCGACGGCCAGCAGCGCTGCAAGACCGGCGCCGCCGATCCGCGCAGTCAGGCGCCGGGCGCCCGGGGTTCGATCGCTTGAAGTCGGTTTCGGGTCGTTCACGGGCGCCATTCTACGTCAGACGTGCCCGGCCGTCGCGTCCGCCGGACGACGCGACAGCCTCGTACGTGATTGACGGCGGGCGGAGGCATCCTCGACCCTGCACGAAAGGAGTCCTGTGATGCCGCTACTCTCCGGGAAGGTTGCCGTCGTAACCGGCAGCGGGCGCGGGATCGGCCGCGCCATCGCCATCGCCTACGCCGCCGAAGGGGCGGATCTGGTCCTCGCCGCGCGCAGCGCCGCGGAGCTGGAGGCCGTCGCCGCGGAGGCCCGCGCCCTCGGCCGCCGCGCCATCGCGGTTCGCACGGACGTTACGCGGCGCGGGGCGGTGGAAGATCTGGCCGGCGCCGTCCGGACCGCGTTCGGCCGCCTGGACATTCTGGTCAACAACGCGGGCGGGGGGCTGGAGCACAAGGGCATTCTGGACAGCGACCCCGACCTCTGGGTCGAGGACGTCACGGTCAATTGCGTCAGCGCCTACCTGGTGTCGCGGGCGCTGCTGCTGCTGATGGTGGAGTCCGGGGGCGGCCGGGTGATCAACGTGGGCTCGGGCATGGGCCACCGGCCGACGGCGAACGGCTGCGCTTATCACGTGGGCAAGGCCGGCCTGTGGATGTTCACGCGCTGCCTGGCCGAGGAAGTCTGGCAGCACAACATCACGGTCAACGAGCTCATTCCCGGGCCCGTGGCCACCCGGCTCACGGCCTCCAGCGGGCCGCCACCCTACTCCGACAGCGAGGTGATGAAGGAGCCGGAGGACGTGGCTCCGCTGGCGCTGTTCCTGGCCACCCAGCCGGACCACGGCCCGACCGCGCAGAGCTTCAGCCTGACCCGCCGGTCGATCTGACCCGCCGGGCCGCGACCCTGGTACGATTCGGAATGAAGGCGTGGGACGACGCGTGGAAGACCGAGGCAGGCCGCGCCTACTGGTCGAAGCCGGATCCGCTGGTGTCGGAGCTCATCCCACGGTGGCAGCGAGACGGCGTGCGCACGGTCCTGGACCTGGGCTTCGGCGTCGGGCGGCACGCGATTCTGTGCGCCGCGGCCGGGTTCGAGGTCTACGGCCTGGACTCAAGCCCCAGCGGGCTGGACTTCGCGAGCGCGTGGGCCGAACGGGAAGGGGTGCAGGTGCTGCTGCAGACAGGCGACATGGCGGCTCTTCCCTTTGTTGACGGGTTCTTCGACCTGATCCTCACCTGGAACGTGATCTACCACGGCACGGCCGAGGTGATCCGTCGCACCGTCGCCGAGATCGAGCGCTGCCTCGCCCCCGGCGGCGCCCTGCTCTGCACGCTGATCTCCACCCGGCACCATCACCACGGCCGTGGCACGGAGATCGAGCCGGGCACCTTCGTCGTTCCCGGCGAGACCGAGAAGAGCCATCCCCACCACTACTTCGACCGGGCGGAGATCGACCGCTACCTGCCGGCGTTCGACCTCGTGCGGTGCGAGGACGTCGAGCAGGACGGCCCCGGCGGCTACCACTGGCAGGTGCTGGCGCGGCTGCGCGACAACGGATAGCCCGGCGGCCGTCAGTCGTGGCGGGTCAGTCGTGGCGGGTCAGTCGTGGCGGAGAGCCTCCGCCGCGGGCTGCGGTGCCCGGATGCCGGCGGCGACCACGGCGGTCACCCCGGCGATCACCGCCGCGGCCACGAACACGGACTCGTAGCCGAGCGTCTTCCAGAGCACCCCGCCGGCCAGCGGCACCGTCATGGAGAAGACGTGATCGATGGTCACGCCCATGGACAGGGTCGGCGACAGGTCCGAGCGGCCGGGCGCCACGCTGCCGGCATACACCGAACGCGCGGAGCCCGCGAAGAACAGCAGGTGGTCGAGCACGTAGGTGGCGCCGACCACGATGATCGCCACGCCGGGGACGAACAGGTGCTCGGCGAATCCGTACAGCAGGCAGACCAGCAGCAGAACCAGCGCGTCCACGGTCAGCGTCAGGCGCGGCCCCACCCGATCGATGACCGCCCCGATCAGCGGCTGCGTGACCAGCCCCGCCCCCGAGAACAGGAACCAGAGCAGCGCCACGGTGCCGAGCGGCTGCTCGTACACCGTCACCAGCGTCCACAGCGCGAACGTGATGAACACCTGCTTGCGCACCCCGAACAGCGCGCACAGCAGGTAGTAGCGGTTGAAGCGGCGCTCGAACCGCAGGCGCCGGCGGGTGCCGCGCGCGTGCGGTTGCCCGCGGGTGGCGGCCGTGATGAGCACCGCGGCCGCCAGCGAAAGCGCCGCCCCGGCGATGAAGTACGGCCGGTAGCCGACGTCGAGCAGCCTGCCGATCGCCAGGATCGCAAGCGCCGCGGCCAGCGCGGCGATGGTCCGCCAGAAGGCGACCCAACCGAGCCGCCGCCCGGCGCCGGCCAGCCCGCCGGATTCGATGATGATCGACTGCTCCATCACCATCGCCAGGTGCATGCCGGCCGAGTGCACCATCACCAGGCCGATGAGCGGGAGCGCCGGGGCAAGCCCGGCGATCGAGTCCGGAATGACGCGCGCGGGCAGCAGCGCCAGCGCCGTCATGCCGACCGCGGTCACCGTTGCCGCCAGCGCGAACAGGCGCCGCTCGGTCGCCGCCCCCAGCAACACCGCGTAGAACACGACGGCAAAGCCCTGCGACTCGCGCGGGAACTCCAGGAAGCTGCGGAAGCCGGCGCCCATCCGGAACTGCCCGCGCAGGTAGTGCGGGAAGTTGATCTCGAACAGGGTCATGCCCGCCGAGAACAGCGCGAACGCGCCGATCAGCATGACGAAGCGCGTGCCGCCCGCATCGGCGGCGTGCGCGCCCAGGGACCGTATTCGAGTCAAGCTCGGAACGACTGCGGGGCTAGGTGAGGTCGACGCTGGCGGCGCCCACGATCTCCATGGTGACCGGGTCGTGGACGATGCAGATCAGGGACGCCATCGCCAGGTCCACGTCCTCCGGAACCTCCAGCGCGAACGTGCCGCTGGTCTCCCGCCCGATCCGTCCCAGGTCGTGGTGCGCGCGGACGACCTCGTCATGGCGCAGCGTCTTGCCCCGATTCTCGCCGCGCGGCACGTGGTTGCCGAGGCCGCGCTCGACGACGATCAGCATCATCGCCGCCCGCCGCGGCGCGTCGCTGACCGAGAAGGAGACGTCCAGGGCTCGCTCGGCGAGGCCGGCGCTCAGGGTGACCTCCGCCTGCGCCGGCTGCTCCAGCGCCATCTCCGCTTGGTCGAACACGAGCTGCCGCCGCTGCGCGGGCCGCACGATGGTGGTGCCGTTGACGATGATCTGCGGCGTGTAGGGCCCGCGCTGGCCCAGCGCGCGGGCGTAGCGCCGCTGCCGTTGCGAGTGCTCGGGGTCGCCGAACGGGTCGGGCCAGCCGAGCCGGTCCCAGTAGTCGACGTGCCACTCGATCGGGATGATGCGAAGGCCGGACTCGCGCGCGTGGGCGCTCAGGTCGCGCAGCACCGCCTCCGCGCCGGGGCACGAGTTGCACCCCTGGGAGGTGAACAGCTCCACGACCGCGAACGGCTCGCCCGCGACGGCGATGCCGGCGGGAGTGAGCGTGGCGAGCGTGACGATCAGGGCAAGCAGGGTCTTTCGCATGCGGTCAGCCTCCGCTTACGGCCGGTACGAACAGGATCGTCTCGGCCTGGTCGATCCGTCGCAGCGACGCCGCGCGAATGTTGTCGGCGACGATGTCGCCGTCCACGGCCACGGCCGACGTCAGCCGCAGCTCCCGGCCGAGGCCGGGAAACTGCGTGTCCAACTCGTCGATGAGGGCGCGCACCGTCGTGGCCGAGCTCTCCACCTCGCCGACGCCGCCGGTAAAGGTCCGGAAGCGAGCCGGAATCTCGACCCGCACGCCGCTACGCCCGATCCCCGGCCTTACCCGGCCGCCGCCGCCTGCGGAGAGCGGGCCTTGGCCTTGATCTCCGCCAGCACGCGCGGCGGCGACATCGGGCAGGCGGTCATCCGTACGCCGACCGCGGCGTAGACGGCGTTGGCGATCGCCGCGAGCGGCGGTACGATCGGCACCTCGCCCACGCCGCGCACCCCGTAGGGATGGCGGGGATTGGGCACTTCCACGATCACGGTGTCGATCATCGGCAGGTCCAGGGCCACCGGCATGCGGTAGTCCAGGAAGCCGGCGTTCTCCATCACGCCGTCGTCGTTGAAGACGTACTCCTCGTTGATCGCCCAGCCGATGCCCTGCACGGCGCCGCCCTGCATCTGTCCCTCCACGTACGAGGGGTGCAGTGCCTTGCCGGCGTCCTGGCACACCGTGTAGCGGGTGACCAGCACGCGGCCGGTTTCCGGGTCGACCTCGACATCGGCGATGTGCGTGCCGAAGGCGGCCGCCGCGCCCGGCGCGTTGAGCGAGCTGGCGGCGGTGATCATGCCGCCGGTGGCGTGAGCCTCGGCGACGATCTCCTTCAGCGTCAGCTCTTTCCGGGGCAGGTCCTGGCCCTCGCCTGAGAGAACTGCCTTGCCGTCGGACCACTCGACCTGGTCGGCGTCCACCTCCCAGATCTTGGCCGCGCACTCGCGCATCTGCTTGATGGCGTCGCGGCAGGCGTTGGCGACCGCCCAGCCGGTGGCGTAGGCGACGCGGCTGCCGCCGGTCACGCCGGTATAGCCGACCGACTCGGTGTCGGCCACCTGCGGACGCACCTTGTCGACCGGGATGCCCAGCTCCTCGGAGACGATCATGGCCATCACCGCGCGCGAGCCGCCGATGTCCGGGCTGCCCTCGCCGACCGAGGCGGTGCCGTCTTCGTTGATCTGCAGTGTCGCGGAGGACAGTCCGCCGGCATTCATCCACCAGCCGGCGGCGACGCCGCGGCCCTGGTTGGGTCCGAGCGGGGCGCTGTAGTGCTCGTGTGCCTGCGCCGCCTCCAGCGTCTCAACGAGGCCGATGCGCGGCCATTGCACGCCGGTGGCGTTGGTGATTCCCTCGACGGCCGCGTTGCGCAGCCGGATGTCCATCGACTCGATGCCGAGCTTCTCGGCGATCTCCTCCAGGATGGTCTCCGCTGAGAACGTGGCGTTGGGTGCGCCCGGCGCCCGGTAGGCGGTCGAGCGCGGCTTGTTCACGCAGACGTCCCAGCCTTCGATCTTGAGGTTGGCCAGGTCGTACGGCGCGAAGATGCCCATCATGCCCGCGCCCACGGCCGAGCCCGGGAAAGCGCCCGCCTCGTAGGCCATGTAGGCGTAGCCGGCGGTCAACGTGCCGTCCTTCCTGGCGCCGAGCTTGCAGCGGATGTAGGAGGCCGGCGCCGGGCCGGAGGCGCGGAACACCTCGTCGCGGGTCATGACCAGCTTCACCGGCCGGTCGGACTTGCGCGACAGGAGGATGCCGACCGGCTCCAGGTAGACGGTGGTCTTGCCCCCGAAGCCGCCGCCGATCTCGGCGGGCAGCACCTTGATCTGGGAGATGTCCATGTGCAGGAGCTGCGCGGACAGCTCGCGGATCATGAAGTGGCCCTGGCTGGATGCCCAGATCGTCACCTGGCCGTCCTCGCTGGTGCGCACGACCGCGGCGTGCGGCTCGATGTACCCTTGGTGGACGGTCTCCACGGTGTGCTCGCGCTCGATGACGACGTCGGCCTCGGCGAACCCGGCGTCGATGTCGCCGAGCTCGTAGATGGAGTAGCTGGCGATGTTCGTCGGCCGGTCGGGCGGATCGGCCAAGCCCTTGGTGCGCATCGATTCGTGCAGTACCGGCGCGTCGTCGCGCATGGCGTCGCGGACGTCCAGGACCGGCGGCAGCACCTCGTACTCGACCGCCACCGCCTTGGCGGCCTCTTCCGCCTGCCGCAGGGTGGTCGCCGCCACGGCGGCGATCGCGTGCCCGTGATAGAGCGCCTTGTCCTGCGCCATCACGTTGCGCGCCAGGTCGGAGAAGTCGGCGGGCGTCTCGCCCGACTCGGCGATGCCGACAGGCGGCGGCGGGAAGTCGGCGCCGGTGACCACGGCCTTGACGCCGGGCATCGCCTCCGCCTTCGAGGTGTCGATCGAGAGGATCCGGGCGTGCGCGTGCGGGCTGCGCACGAACTTCGCGTGCAGCATGCCGGGCAGCGACAGGTCGGCGCCGTAGTTGGCGTGCCCGGTGACCTTGTCCAGCCCGTCGTGACGGACCGGCCGCGTTCCCAGCACCTTGTACGCGCCGTTGCCTTGGGAGCCGTTCTTGCCGTTGGTGTCTGCCATGTCTCTTGCCCTCCTACCTGGTCACCGCTGCGGCTTGCTGCACCGCGCGGATGATCTTGTCGTAGCCGGTACAGCGGCACAGGTTGCCGGCCAGCCAGTAGCGTATCTCCTGCTCGGACGGATCGGGGTTGCGTTCCAGCAGGTTCCTGGCGGCGACGATGAAGCCCGGCGTGCACACGCCGCACTGCAGCGCCGCGTTCTCCAGGAACGCCTCCTGCAGCGGATGCAGCTTCTCGCCGTCGGCGACGCCCTCGATCGTGTCGATGCTCTTGCCGTGCCCTTCGGCGGCCAGGACCAGGCACGAGCACACGATGCGGCCGTCCATCACGACCGTGCACGCGCCGCAGTCGCCGGTGGTGCAGCCCTCCTTGGTGCCGAACAGGTGCAGATCCTCGCGCAGCACCTCGGAGAGGCTCTGATGCGCCTCGCACAGGAACTCCGTCGGGTCGCCGTTGATCGTCGTCTCTACGTGGATCTTCGCCATCTTCTTCTCGTTCCTTCTCTCTCGCGTGTCAGATGCGCGACCGCGCGCGGTCGCGCGCCACGGCCGCGGTGCGTCTGGTCAGGACCTCGGTCACGTCGTGCCGGAACTCGGCGGTGCCGCGGCGGTCGCCGATGGGCCGTGCCGCGGCGGTCGCCCGCCGGCCCGCCTCGGCCAGCGCTTCGTCGCCAAGGTCCGTGCCGACCAGGGCCGCGCCCGCTTCCTCCGCGATGAATGCGGTGGGAGCGACCGCGCCCAGCGCGACCCGCGCGGCCGTGCAGGTGCCGGATGCGTCCAGGGCGACGCTCACGCCCACGCCGACCACGGCGATGTCCATCTCCGTGCGCGGGATGAACCGCTGGTAGGCGTCGGACGAGCCGGCCGGCGGCGTCGGGATCCGGAAGGCGACCAGCATCTCGCCGGCCGCGAGCGAGGTGGAGCCGGGGCCGGTCGGCACCTCGGTGACCTTGACCGTGCGCGTCCCGGCAGGCCCGGCGATCACCGCCTCCGCGTCGAGCGCCATCAGGGACGGCACCGTGTCGGCGGCGGGACTGGCGTTGCACAGGTTGCCGCCCAGCGTGGCGCGGCTCTGGATCTGCGTGGAGCCGATCAGCTCCGACGCTTCGACCAGGCCGGGAAAGGCCGCGCGGACGTCGTCCCGGTCGGCGAGCGCTGCGCAGGGGACGGCGGCGCCGAGCTGCAGGTGGTCGGCCTGCAGATCGATCACGTTGACGTCCGGAATGTGCTTGATGTCGACGTAGTGCTCCGGGTAGGAGCCGGTGATGCGCACCTGCACCATCAGGTCGGTGGCGCCGGCCACCACGCGGGCCGACGAGCCGTGCTCGGCCAGCAGGGCCGTCGCCTCCTCGATGGTTCGCGGTGCCGCGAACTGTGAACTCGTACTCAACGCTCTGTTCCTCTTTGGTCTCTGGTTCTTTCTCTGTCCGGCCTCTCGCGCCGAGTCGAGGGCCCGTGCCGGTGCATCTTACTCCCGGAACTGGGTCTCGTACAGCCGCTGATACAGTCCGCCGTCCACGCTGAGCTCGGCGTGCGGGCCGCGCTCCACGATTCGCCCGCGGTCCAGCACCAGGATCAGGTCGGCCGCCAGGATCGTGCTCAGCCGGTGGGCGATGATGATCGAGGTGCGGCCGGTCACGACGCGGCTCAGGGCCTCCTGGATCAGCGCCTCCGAGCGGGTGTCCAGGTGGCTGGTCGCCTCGTCCAGGATCAGCACGCGCGGGTCCTTGAGGATCACGCGGGCGATGGCCAGCCGCTGCTTCTCGCCGCCCGAGAGACGGTAGCCGCGCTCGCCCACCACGGTGTCGTAGCCGGCCGGCAGCGCGGCGATGAAGTCGTGGATGTTGGCGGCGCGGCATGCGTCGGCGATGCGCGCTTCGTCCGCGTCGGGCGCCGCGTACAGCAGGTTGGCGCGCACCGAGTCGTGGAACAGGTAGGGCTCCTGGGTCACCATGCCGATCTGGGCGGCCAGCGACTCCATGGTGAGCTCGCGCGTGTCGTGGCCGTCCAGCAGGATGTGGCCGCGCGTCGGGTCGTAGAGCCGGGGGATCAGGTAGGTGAGCGTGGTCTTGCCGGCGCCGCTCGGCCCTACCACCGCCACGCTCCGTCCGGGCGCCACGGAGAAGCTCACATCGTCCAGCGCCCACTCGCGCGCCTGGTGCTGTGGCGTTGGCGAAGACGGAACGGCCGCCCCGCCCGGCCGTTCCGGTCGCGGCACGCGCCCGCGGGAGCGACCCGGGCGCGCGCCCCTCGGTCCCTGCCAGCCGGCACCGGGGCCGTTGCCAGCCTGCCCCATGCCGGCGGGCCGGGCGCGTCGCGCCGGCTGACCCCCGGAGGCTGGCTCGCCGCCGCTCGCCGTGAACGCCATGTCCTCGACCCGCGCCGCGCGCCGCGCCTCGGTGAGCAGGAGCTGATCGTCACGCTCGTAGCGGAAGCTGACCTCCCGGAACTCCAGCCGGCCCTCGGCCCGCTCCAGCCGCTGCGCGTGCGGCGACTCCTCGATGTCGACCGGCAGGTCCAGCACCTCGAACACGCGCTCGAAGCTCACCAGCGACTGCGCGACCACGACCGCGACGTTGCTCAGCGAGCGCAGCGGCCCGTAGAGCTGGGCGAGGTACGTGCTGAAGGCGACCACCGTGCCGATGGTCAGGCCGCCGCGGATGTGCAGATGACCGCCGACCAGGTAGATCCCCGCCGTGCCGACGGCGGTGGCGATCCCCATCAGCACGAAGAAGCGGCTGCCGATCACCGCCTGGCGGATGGCCAGGTGGCGTACCCCCTCGGCCTGCTCTCCGAAGCGCCGCTGCTCCTCCTGCCGGCGCCCGAACAGCTTCACCAGGACCAGGCCGCTGATGTTCAGCGTCTCGCTCATGATGGCGTTCATGCGCGCGTTGCGCTCCATCGACTGGCGGGACACCTCGCGCAGCGCCTTGCCGAAGCGGCGTCCGAGCAGCAGGAAGATCGGCAACACGGCCAGGCCCAGCACGGTCAGGCGCCACTCCAGGGCCAGCATGATCGCCAGCGTGCCGGCCACCTGGATCAGGTTGGTCGTGACGTCCACCAGGGTGTTGGTGACCGCGCTCTGGGCGCCGATGACGTCGCTGTTGAGCCGGCTCATCAGCTCGCCGGTCTTGTTGCTGGTGAAGAAGCGCATCGACATGCGCTGCAGGTGGGAGTACAGCGCCGTGCGCAGGTCCAGGATGATCCCGGAGCCGATCGTGGCATCCAGCTTGCGCTGCCAGATGCGGATCACGGCGCCGGCCACGGGGATGGCTATCAGGCCGGCGGCCAGCAGGTTGAGCCGCGCCGCGTCCTTCGCGGGCAGCGCGGTGTCGATCAGGTCGCGCACGATCAGCGGCGTCAGCAGCCCCAGGCCGATGGTCGAGCAGATGCTCGTGAACAGCAGGATGATCCTGCCGGCGTACGGGCGCGCGTAGGCGAGAACACGGCGCAGCAGCGCTCGGCTGACCTGCGGGCGTGCCTGCTCGTCCCCGTGGCGGAGCAGGTAGCCCATGCCGCCGCGGCCGCCGCCTCCGCCGAACATGCCGTACACGCCGCGATCCTACTGCGGAATCAGGATGCCGGCGCGGTGAGGCTGCGGCACGGGCGTGCTGGTCCGGCACGGCGGAGCGCTCAAGCTCCTCGTGGAACACTTGAGCCGCTGAAGCAGCGGACTGACGAGTGACGCTCTCGCCGGCACGTGGGAGGCATGGCTCGCCGTCGACTCGCGTCAGACGGTCAGGGCGCGGTCCCGTGCGGTCACCTCGTACGTCGCCTGCACGCGGCCGTCCTGGACCGCATAGAACTGGCGGTGCAGGGCCACGCACGGGCAGACGTGCCTGGGTATCACGTAGTGCTCCTCGCCTACCCGGAAGCGCAGGTCGGGGGAGACGGCCAGCAGCCAATGCTCCTCGTTGTGGATCAGCGTGCGCGCGCCGTCGATCGCAAGGAAGCGGCCGCGCTCGCCAGGCGGATCGGCGGCGATCGCCTTGTTGCCCAGGTCGAAGGTCACGTACCCGGGGGTGGAGGCGCTCAGCACCCGCGTGAACAGCAGCCCTGCGAACTCGAAGGTCAGGTCGGGGAGCATGTCGGCGTAGCCCAGATCGTGCAGGAAGCAGGTGCCCGGGGACAGGTCCGCGTCCGCGTGGCGGGCGTGGCAGGGGAAGGTGGGCGTGCCGCCCATGATGCGGCGCGGCACCGGCAGGCCGGCCGCCTCGATCGCCGCCTGCAGGGTCTTGATCGCGGCCGTCCCCCGGTCGCAGGCGGCGATGCGCTCATCGCGGCTCCGCTGGTGGTTGTGGCCGTCGTAGCCGTGCAGGCCGGCGGGCTCGACCCCCGGCAGGTCGGCGATCAGTCGGTAGAGGGCGATGGCCCCTTCGCCGCCGGGTGCGATGCCGGTGCGGTGCATGCCCAGATCCACGTCGAGCATGACACCGATCGTTGCGCCGGCCGCGGCGGCGGCCGCGGACACCGCGTGCAAAGGGCCGGGGTCGTCCACCAGCGTCGAGAACCGGGTGCCGGGGTGGCGCCGGGCCAGCTCCGCCAGCCTTCCGGGGTGCGGTCCCAGGAGCTGGTAGGCGACCAGCACCTCCGGCGCTTCCACGCACGCCAGCATCTCCGCCTCGGCGATGGTCGAGCACTTGAAGCGGCGAAAACCGCGCCGCATCAGCCGGCGCGCCAAGTCGGCCGACTTCTGGGTTTTCATGTGCGGCCAGACCCGGTCCGGCGATCCCGCGATGGCGATCACACGATCGGCGTTGCGGTCGAATCGATCCAGATCGATCAGCAGTGCCGGGCTGGGCAGTTCGCTCGCATCGTGGAGTCGGTAGTGCGTGATCGACCTCCCCGTGGGGCTACCGTCAGGCATCGCGGTGCAGGACGATGCCGCGCATGCTGTGAAGGAGCGTCTGCAAACGCTCACACTCGGGCGCGGCCAGCGCCGCCCGCGCCAGGATGTCGCGGAGGAACACGCGCAACTCCTCCGGACCTGCCTGACGAAAGAAGTCTATCCCGACCAGCATATCAAGCAAGGGGTCCAGGGCGGCATCGACCTCCGGAAGGGAGACCGGTTCGTAGTATCGGGCGGGGAGGTGCCGCCCGCGGGCGCGAAACAGCTCGTAGGTGACGATCTGGACGGCGTGGGAAAGGTTCAGGGACGGGAAGTCGGGATGGGTGGGGATGGACAGCATGCCGGTGCAACAGGCGATCTCCTCGTCGCGCAGCCCGGTCGCCTCGGTGCCGAAGACCAGCGCCGTGGTGCCCGGGCCGCGGGCGGCCAGATGCCCGGGCAGGTGGGAGAGCGGCATGGGCGCCTGCTTGCGGCGCTTGCCGCGGCGCCGGCTGATCGCGATCGCCTCGTCGCAGTCGGCGATCGCCTCCTGCAGCGTGTCCGGACGCCGCGCGGCATCGAAGACGTCGGCGGCGTGCACGGCGGCCGCGCGGGCGTCGGTGGGATCGAAGTCACCGGCGACGATGGAGAGGTCGCCCAGCCCCATGGTCTTCATCGCCCGGCACACCGAACCGACGTTGCGGCCGTCGCGGGGGCCTGCCAATACCAGCCGGACGTGCCGTTCGGGTGCCGTCATCGCGCGGCAGCCACGATGCGTCGCAGCGCCTCGAACTCCTCGAAACAGTCGCCGCACGCCTGCAAGTGCAGGTACACCAGCGGCAGCTGAGCGCGCACGTCCTTGCCCGCGGCATGCATCTCGGCGAACACGTCGAGCAAGTCGTGGACCTCGTCGCAGTGCAGCTCCTCGTCACGCGTGATGTCCAGCGCTGCGCGGAGCGCGCCGCGAGCCAGGCGCGTTATCTCGTCGTGCAGCGCTGCGGCCCGGCGCGGCGGGCGCGCGGGACGGCCGTGCGCGGCCTTCAGCTCGCGGTACGGATCGCCGCTACGCGCGGGCATTCTTCCCCCTCCTCCCCTGTCATCGGTCCGTCAGAATGCCGCCAGTATGTCGTCCGGGCTAATACCGTCTTGGAGCATGCGGCGCCGCAAACGCTTACGTGCGTCGTGCAAAAGTTTGTAGAGGGCGTTGCGATTCATGGACATGCGCCGCGCGACCTCCTCCAGCGGCATGCCCCGGAGTATGGCGGCAGTCATGGCCGTGCGCTGCTTGTCGGTGAGGTCCTCGCGGATGTAGCGCAGCACCCGTTCCAGGCTGGCGGCGCGCTGCGCCGCGACCTCGGGACCGACCGACGGGTCCGCCAGCGCACGCGGGATCGACTCTCCTTCCGAGGACACGAGCAGGGTGTCGAGCGACACGTCGTCCCAGCGCTTGCGGCGCAACTCGGTAAGGGCGACCCGGATGGCGATTTTGTGCGCCCAGGTCACGAAACGGCTCTCCTCGCGGAACGAGTCCAGGCTGGCCAGGATCTTGACCAGCGCCTCCTGGGCGAAATCCTCCGCCTGCTCGGCGAACTCGCGCCGCCGCATGCCGCGGCTGCCGAGCAGTCCGCGCCGCAAACCGGCCACCAGGATCTGGCGAAGATCCGCGATCGCGGCCGACCGTTCCGGCGACTCGGGAGCGAGCGCCGCGAGCCACTCCGCGTTGTTTCGCTCGGCCGCGGACGTTCGCGGAGCCATCGCACTTCAATAGTAGGTCGGAGGCGCCCGCCCGCCAACCGTGCCGGCAGGACCGCGAGCTGTCGTCGCGCGCGACCGTCGGCGGGTCCCATCCACTACAGGGATCGGCCGTGGCGTCCGGACCCTCTACAGCCGCTCCTTGTCTCATTTACCTTGAATACTTGGTAAGCGCTGCCTGAGAGTGACTCACGGGATTGGGGATCGATTCGGCCCCGGTCGCGGAAACGTCGGAGCCGAATGACGATGCCTGTGGTGCGCATGGCAGAGCAAGCGGAGATTGGCCGGCTCGCAGCCACCGCCCCTCGCCCAGGGCCGGATGTGGTCGATCTGGAGCAGGTGCCGCGAGCTGCAGCGGCGTCCGGTCGTCGGATCGACGTATGAGCAGCGTCCTTGATCCCGATCCCACACGGCCCGCTTGGTCGCGGCGGGGATGACCCGCCCGGTTGGCGTGGGCACCCGGTAGCCGGCGTCGCCGTTTTCCGGTTGGTTCTGCGTCGACGGAGCCACACCGTCGTCCGCAGCGCACTTCGCCGCCGAAACAGCATCGGCCGGCTCCAGAGAGGTCCCGTTCTCGGCCGGAGCTCCGTTGCGGGCAGCCGGCGCCTCCTGGTTCGACGCCGAAGTACCGCCGGCGGCGGCCGCAACGGGCTTCGTGGTGGCGGCACCGTTGCTACCGGGAGATCCGGCCGGCTTCGCGGGCACCGTCCGTTTCGCCGTCGAATCATCGGTTGTTGGCAGCCGGGCATCGTCCCGGTCCGAATGACCCTTGCGCGGGTCGCGACGTCGGAGCTCCGCATGCACGAGCCGGTTCACCAGTTGCCCGTACGACATCGCCGGGTCGACGTGGGACAGCAGTGCCTTGAGCTGATCCATTCCCTGCCGGCACTTCCGGTCGACGACCACCGTGAACGTCCACGTGCCGTCCCCCCGCGCCCGAAGCTGCTCCCGCGGCGCCGCCAAGTTCGGGTCTACCGAAGCGAGCAACTCCTCGACCTGGCGCGAACTCTTGCCGGTCGCCTGCTTGACGATCTCCCGCTGTCCCGTGGAGTCCAGCACGACCACCGGTATATCGGCGCGGACGGCGCCAGCCACTTCCGGGGTGGGCGTCACGGTCCGGGAAGGCATCCGGCCGGTCGATTGCTTTGCCTGAGCCGCCGCTTCCGCCGTCGTTGTCGCGGCTGTCCGGTGCGAGGTGCGCCTCTGCTGCTGCGCCCACTCGCGCCGCCGCTTCCGCTCCTGCCGCTCGAAGGCGCTCTGTAACTGCGCCGCGGTGCTCAATGTGAGGAAGCCGTTCCGCAACCGCTCACGCACGTCAGGCATCCGCCGGCACAGCCGCATCGCCAGCGTGCGCCGCCAGGCCGCGCCGTTGCTGTAGCCCAGCTCGTTGACCGCGTAGTCGAACAGCGTGGAGAACCCGCGCGCCAGATGCAGGTCGCGATCCTCGATCTCCCGCAAGTGGTCGATGATCTCCACGTGGAGATGGCGTTCCCGGTCGACGAGTTGCCTGGTCCGAACGAGCAAGATCCGGTCCGGCAGGCGGCCGAGCGGAAGAGTCGTAGCTGTGTCCATCAGGTCTCAGGCCTCTCTACCTTCCAATGCACGGAACGGCGCTCCTGCTTTGGGCTGCAGCTCGATGCCGCCGACGCGAGCGGAGCCATCGAGGACATCGACCTGCTGCGGGCCGACCTCATCGGCCGGATTCGTTGCCGACCTCGCCGACAAGACCTGCCGGCTGGCGCAGGAGAACGCGCGCCAAGCGAGAGGATCAGGCGGCGGACGGCGGGCGTCACGCCATGGATGACAGGCCAATCTCGCTGCCGCGGTGGACGGCGACGAGGCTTTCGCCCCACTCGCCGCTCTGCAGGAGCACCTCGAAGCCATAGGACTCGACTTCGGCCCGCAGCCGCGGACCGTTGCGATAGCGGCGGGCCGGGAAGAAGCGCGTCCCGTCGACGGTGATTGCGCCGTCGATCTCCGCTTCGCCGTCGTATCGCCAGTAGCAGAGATCGGTGTGCGGGTCGTACAGGCAGGCGTCGTCGTAGCCGTCGAGCTTCCGCCCCGTCTCGCGGTCGACCGCCTGCCGGTACTGGTGGTGGCGCCGGGGTTCGTATATCGCGGTGCTGACCAGGTAGTAGCCGCGGGGGGCCAGCCGGGCCTTCACGGCGCGGAACACCGCCTCCCGGTCCGCGTCGAGCGCGATGCCCTGCAGGCAGAAGCTGTCGACGATCAGGTCGTACGCGGGCCCGTCGTGCGGGATGCGCGTGACGTCCATGACCTCGAAAGTCACGTCGACGCCGCGCTCCGCGGCGCGACGACGGGCCTGCTCGATCGCTTCCGGGATCAGGTCGATCCCGTGCACCCGGAAGCCGTGATCGGCCAGGAACAGCGCGCCCGGCCCCACCCCCGTTCCCAGCTCCAGCGCCGTGGGCCGCTCCCGGTCGAACCGGAGCCGGGGGATCACGTCTTTCAGGAAAGCGCGGGACGAGAAATCCTCGCAGTCCGTGGTCCCGTACTTCGCCACGGCCCTCGTATCGACTACGCGGTCGGCCACTCTCCGGTAGCGGGAGGCGTTCTCGTGCTCGTAGTTCTTCACGCCGCTACAGCTCGTCCAGCAGTGCAGCGAGCTTGCGGGCCGTGTTGTGGTTGCGGATCGTCACCCGCTGGTAGACGGGAAGGGTCGGCAGCTTCATGAACGCGGACCGGGTGATGCGGTCCTCCGGCGCCGACCAGAACACGACGCCCGGACCCGCAGCGATCGCGTCGATGTCCGGTTTGGCCGGCGGCAGGTCGGCCAGCACCTCCTCGGGGGTCACGCCGGCCATGGTGAACAGCGCGTTGTGCCGGCTGGCGGCGTCCTCCCCCCACCCCGGCGGCGCGGCGGCGAGCGCGGCCGTGTAGCCCGCATGCGAAAGAACGACCGAGCGCGCGGCGTAAGAGAAGCGATCGGACAGCGCCTGCTCCACGTCCGCGTTGAGTTCTTCGACATCCGCTGCCGCGGTACGGAACAGGACGTTGCCGCTCTGGATGTAGGTGCGCACCCGATCGAAGCCGAGGTTCTCGAAGCAGCGGCGCAGGTCGTCCTTGCCGATGAGGTTCCTGCCGCCCACGTTGATGCCGCGCAGGAGCGCCAGGTAGCGCTCAGACATCGGCCCACCGGTCCGGCCGGTCGCCGATGCGCAACGGGTCTGCCGCCGCATCCGGGCGGTCCTCGACCACGCCGGCGACCAGCGGGCCGAACACGCCGCCGAACTTGAAGGCGTGGCCGCTGCCCGCGCCGGCAACCACCAGGCGTTCGGTCCCCGGCACCCGGTCGATGAGGAAGTGCGCGTCCGGCGTCATCGTGTACAGGCAGATCCGGCCGCCCGCCTCCGCGGAGCCGGCCAGCGCCGGCAGGCGCCGCCGCAGCATCGCCTCTGCGTCGGCCGCGAACGCGGCGGTGCCGGCGCGGTCCACTTCGGCATCGACCGCCGGGCCGAGCCGGTCGCGGGCCACCTTGACCGACCCCTCCCGCAGCAGCGGGAAGCCGTACCACTCCTCCCCGCCCGGCTCGGCGCCCCACGTCGGCATCCGCGGGTAAGAGAACGCCACGGGGTCCGGAGCGGGCAGCAGCAGCATCTCCTGGAGCGTGACCGTCAGCGGCCGGGCAAGCTCCGGCAGGAGTCGCCCGATCCAGGCGCCGGCGGCGACGACCACGCGATCGAACGCCTGCTCTGAGTTGTCGGCGCGCACCGTCACCGCCCCGGCCCGCTCCTCCACGGCCGCGACCGGCGTGCGCTCCCGTACCGTCACGCCCGCGTCGTCCGCCAGATCCACGATCATCCGCACGGCGGCGGCACTCTCCAGGTAACCGCCCCACGGGTCGTACACGCCCACCTCGTCGTCGGCGACCGTGAACTGCGGGAAGCGCCGGCGCAGGGCCGCCGTGCCCAGCTCTTGCACTTCGACCGCGCCCCGGCTGCGCAACAAGTGCACGCTTTCATACATCGGCGGCGATCCGGGGCCGGCGTCGCTCAGGATGCTCAGGTGTCCGGTGCGGTGCAGCACGTGGCGGCCGGTCTCCCGCTCCCACGCGTGCCATCGATCCGCGGAGCGCTCGACCAGGTCCACGTAGCCTGCCTTGTCCCCGGCGTACCAGACGCGGCGGATCGCCTTCGACACGTCGGTAGAGGCGGCGCGCGGCGCCGGCACCGCCTCGGCGTCGAAAAGCGTGACCCGGTGGCCGCGCAGGCCAAGCTCCAGGGCGGCGGCGGCACCGAAGATGCCCGCTCCGACCACCGCGACCGTCATGGCCGTTACGCTATCACGTCAGCCTGTCATCTCAGGGGGTATTCATCGCCCGCAACAGCGCCCCGAATCGTTCCAGCGCCTCCAGGTTGTGCGCCGGCAGGTGCAGGTCCACGAACGGCAGCGCCGCCTGCAGGCCGCGCGTGCGCGGCTCGAAGCCGGGAGAACCGGCCAGCGGGTTGAGCCAGATCAACTGCCCGCAACTGCGCTGCAGCCGGTCGATCTCCGTGCGCAGCAGTGCCGCGTCGCCGCGGTCCCAGCCGTCCGAGATCAGCACGACCACCGCGCGCTCCGACAGGACGCGCCGTGCCCAGCGGTAGTTGAAGTCGTGCAGGACCTCGCCGATGCGGGTGCCGCCGCCCCAGTCCAGCACGCGGTCCGACACCGTGCGCAGCGCGTCGGCGATGCGGCGGCCGTTCAGGAGGCGGGTGATGCGCGACAGCCGCGTGCCGAATACGAACGCCTCGCCACGCCGCAGCCCGCGCGCGGCGGCATGCACGAATGCCAGCAGCGCGCCGCTGTAGCGCTCCATGGAGCCGGAGATGTCGCAGATCAGGATCAGGCGGCGCGGCCGGCGCTTGCGGCGGCGCCAGCGCAGCCGGGTGAGCTCGCCGCCCGAGCGCAGGCCGCCCCGCAGGGAGCCGCGCATGTCGATCAGATGGCCGCGGTGCGCCGGACGCGTGCGCCGAGCCGCTCGCAGCGGCAACTCGACCCGGATCGTGTCTATCAAATCGTACATCACCCGCAGCTCGGCATCGTCCATGGCGCCGAAGTCCTTGCGCCGCAGGCGCTCCGTGGCCGACCAGGTCAGGGTCCGGTCGGAGCTGTCCGACTCCTCCGAGCCGTCGGTGGCCGTCGCCGCCTCGCCGACCACCGTCCGCTCCAGCGCCACCTCCGGCGGCGGCAGCCCGTCCCGGTCGGGCAGCCGCCGGTGGCTCCAGAAGCGGTCGAAGGCGCGGTCGAAGCGCTCGTGCTGGGTGACGCTGGTGGTGAACAGGCTGCGGGCGGCGGCGCGCACGTCGTCGCGCGAGCGGACGCCGATCGCGTGCATCGACTGCAGGAAGGCGGTCACGTCGTCGGCGGCGACGCTCAGGCCGAGGCCGCGCAGCACGCGCGCGAACAGCAGGGCCGAGCGCGGCAGGTGCGGCGCGCCGGTCACCGGACGGGCTCAGGCGCTGATGCGCGCCTGCTCGATCAGGCCGGGCACCGAGCCGCGCACCGACTGCACGTCGTCCTGATACTTGAGCAGCACGCCCAGGGTGCGCTCCACCACCTCGGCGGCCAGCTCCTGCTCGCCCAGGGCGCGCAGGGCGTGCAGCCAGTCCAGGGTCTCGGCGACGCCGGGCCGCTTGTACAGCTCCTGCGAGCGCAGCTCCTGCACGAAGGCCACCACCTGCGCCGACAGCGCCTCGGCCGCCTCCGGGATGCGGCGCTCCACGATGCGCAGCTCCTTGTCCAGGTCCGGAAAGTCGATCCAGTGGTACAGGCAGCGCCGCTTGAGGGCGTCGTGCACCTCGCGCGTGCGGTTGGAGGTGATGATGACCACCGGCGGCTCGTTCGCCTTGAAGGTGCCAATCTCCGGCACGGTGACCTGGAAGTCGGAGAGCGCCTCCAGCAGGAACGCCTCGAACTCCTCGTCGGCGCGGTCCAGCTCGTCCACCAGCAGCACCCGGCGGCGGCTCACCGCCGGGTCGACCGCCTGCAGCAGGGGGCGGGCCAGCAGGAACTCGCGGGTGAAGATGTCCGCGTCCGCGCTCGCCTCCCCGGCCGCCTCCAGCATGCGGATGCGCAGGATCTGGCGCGCGTAGTTCCACTCGTATACGGCCGTGGACACGTCCAGGCCCTCGTAGCACTGCAGCCGGATCAGGTCGGCGTCCAGGATCGACGACAGCACCTTGGCGATCTCGGTCTTGCCGACGCCCGTCTCACCTTCAAGGAACAGCGGCCGGTCGAGCTGCACCGCCAGGAACACGCAGGTGGCCAGGTCGCGGTCCGCGACGTACGCGCATCGCTCCATCGCTTCCTGCACGGCGTCGACGCTGTCCAGCGCCGGCACCGGGTCATCCAACGCCACGGTCTGGGCGGCCGCCTGCGGCGCCGGCGCGGTCGCGGGCAGCGCGCAGCGCGCGGCGGGCGTACACGCGTGCGAGGTGCGCGCGGTACTCCCCCGACGCGAAGGTGTCGGCCAACGGCTCGTCGACGAGCAGGCAGTCGCCGACCGCCTGCTCGATGGCGGAGTCGTCCAGGTCGCTGCCGGCCAGGGCCGCGGGGCCCGCGCCGGCGTCGAGCGGCCCCGCCGTGACGCCGGTGAAGCACAGGCGCGCCCGCGCCCCGCGGCCGTCCGCCTCCAGCTCGACCACGGCGGCGGCGCCGCAGACCGCGAACCCGGAAGCGGGATGCTCGAACTTCAGGTACACGGAGCCGGCGCGCGGACCGGGCGCCGGCAGCCGCAACTCGGTGAGCACCTCGGCCGGCTCCAGCGCCGTGGTCAACAGGCCCTGGAAGAACCCGCCCGCCGGCACCTGCCGCGCTCCGTCCGGACCGGTGGCGCAGAGCTCGCCGTCCAGCGCCAGCAGCGCGGCCGGCAGGTCGGAGGCGGGATCGGCGTGCGCGACGTTGCCGCCGGCGGTGCCGTGGTTGCGGACGATCGGGTCGCCGATGCTCGCCGCCGCTTCCGCGAACGCCTGCCAGCGGCCCGTCACGTCGGCAGACGTCGCGACGCGGTGGTGGGTGGCCAGAGCACCGACGGTCAGGCCGTCGGGCCCCGCGCCGATGCCGTCAAGCGGCAGGCGGCCGATGTCGACCAGCACCTCCGGCTGCGCCAGACGCAGCTTCATCATCGGCAGGAGGCTGTGGCCGCCGGCCAGCAGCTTGGCGTCTTCATGCTCGCCAAGCAACTCGACGGCCGCATCCACCGACTCGGCCCGGTGGTACGCAAAGGCTGCCGGGTACATCTCAGGCCTTCCGTTCCATGTCAGCCCTTCCGTTCCATTTCAGCGCCGCCCGCCATGGCCCCGGCGGCGTGCCGGACGGCCTCGACGATGTTGTGATACCCGGTGCAGCGGCAGAGATTCCCCTTGAGCGCCTCCCGCACCTCCTGGTCGGACGGATCGGGGTTCTTCTGCAGCAGGTCGACGCATGCCAGGATCATGCCGGGCGTGCAGTAGCCGCACTGCAGGGCGTGCTGCTCCCAGAATGCCTGTTGCAGCGGGTGCAGCGTGTCGCCGTCGGCGAGCCCCTCGATGGTGGTCACCGCGCGCCCGTCGGCCTGCGCGGCCAGTTGCGTGCAGGCACGCACGCCGGCGCCGTCCAGCAGGACCGTGCAGGCCCCGCACAGCCCGGTCTCGCAACCGATGTTGGTGCCGGTGAGGCGGGCTTGTTCGCGGATGAAGTGCACGAGCAGCGTGCGCGGCTCCACCTGCGCCCGGTAGACACGGCCGTTGATCGTGATGGTGACGGTGACCGGTTCCGGTCGGCCCTGTTCCGCATGGACAGGGTCGCTCACGCGTCGCTCCCGCCGGATTCGCCCGCCACGCGCTCCCGGATGCTCTCGGACAGCCCCTGCAGGGCGTCGCGGACCAGGGAGCGCATCGAGCTCTCGACGAGCCGCTGGCCGATGCTGGCCAGGCGGCCGCTGATGCGCGCGTCCAGGTCGTAGGACAGCACGGTGGCTTCCCCTTCCGCACGCAGCCGGAAGTCGGCCTCGCCGGTGACCACGCCGACCGGGCCGCGGCCGATCGCGGTCATGTGGTAGGAGACGGGCGGCTGCACGTCGGTCAGCTCGATGGAGCCCGCGAAGGTGCCTCGGATCGGGCCGAGCTTGACGCCCCACGACGCGTCGAAGTGCGTATCGTCGATCCGTTCCAGCCGGTCGGTGCCCGGCAGCGTCGAACGCAGCACCTCCGGGTCCATCAGCGCGTCCCACACCTCGTCGGGAGGGGCATCGAAGGAGAATTCGCCAGTCAGTCGCATGTGCCGGTCAGTCGCATGTGGTTCAGGGGCGGCCCCAACCCCGAGCCGGCGGCACGGTGCGTGAGCCTGCGTGACCGTATGGGCGCTCGCTCGCTCCTGTCAACTCGACCGCGACGGGCGGTCGACTCCTCCGGTACTGTCTGCGTGCAGATGCGCGACATCGAGGCGGCCGTGCGCCGTTGGCATGCGGCCGGGACGCGGTTCGCCCTGGCGCGCGTGGTGGCCACCTGGGGCTCCGCGCCGCGCCGGCCCGGCGGCGCCATGGCGGTGACCGCCGACCTGCAGGTCGCGGGTTCGCTGAGCGGAGGCTGCATCGAGGCGGCCGTCATCGAGGAGGCGGTGCGCCTGCTGGCCGGAGAGCGCGGCCCCGGCCGCCTGGAGTACGGCATCGAGGACGAGCGCGCGTGGTCGGTCGGGCTGTCGTGCGGGGGCAAGCTGTCCGTCTACCTGACGGAGCCGGGGCCCGATGTGTGGGAGGCGATCCTGGACGGCCTGGAGCGGCAGCGGCCGGCGGTGCTCCTCACCCGACTGCACGGCGGAAGCGCCTCGCATGCGCTGATCGACCTCGACGAACGGCGCGTGCGGGCATCCGCCGGTGACGACCCGTACGGCCCGGACACGGTGGCCGCTGCCTGCGAGTTCGCCGCGGCCGAGCAGGAAAGCGCGCTGATCCAGGCATCCGGAGTGGATATTTTCGTACACGTCCTGCCACGACCCGACGAGCTGCTGATCGTCGGCGCGGGCCACATCGCCGTGCACCTGGTCGCGTTCGCGCGCGAGCTGGGCTTTCGCACGGTCGTGGTCGATCCGCGGCGCGTGTTCGCGGCCAGCGAGCGCTTCGCGGCGGAGCCGGACGAGCTGCTGGCCGAGTGGCCCGACCGCGCGCTCGCCGGCAGGCCCGTCACCGAGAGCACGTACGCGGTGCTTCTGACCCACGACCCCAAGATCGACGACGCGGCACTCGGCCGCCTGTTGCCGAGCCGTGCCGCCTACGTCGGCGCGCTCGGCAGCTCCCGCACGCACGCCAGGCGGCGTCGGCGCCTGCAGGAGGCGGGGTTCGACAAGCAGGCCATCGACCGCATCAGAGGCCCGGCCGGGCTGGCGATCGGCGCCGTGTCGCCGGACGAGATCGCGCTGGCCATCATGGCGCAGGTGATCGAAACCAAGCGCACCATGCGCGGCGCCGCCTCGTCCGGCCCGCGTGATAAGGTCTCCTGATGGCCGAGACGACCGCCACGCGGCGGCGCAGCCGGCTGCAGGACCGCGTCTACCGCATCATCTTCGAGTCGGATACGCCGGCGGGCAGGGGCTTCGACATCCTGCTCATCCTGTCCATCGTCGGCAGCGTCGTGGCCGTGATGCTGGACAGCGTGCCCCGGATTCGAGCAGCGGCCGGAGGGTTGCTGTCGACGGCGGAGTGGGCGTCTACCATCCTGTTCACGGTCGAGTACGTGCTGCGCCTCTACTCGGCTCCCCGCCGGCTGCGCTACGCGCGCAGCTTCTTCGGCGTCATCGACCTGCTGGCGCTGGCGCCCACCTACCTGAGCGTCCTGCTGCCCGGCGGCCACTACCTGCTCGTGGTCCGGGTGCTGCGCGTGTTGCGCGTGTTCCGCGTCCTCAAGCTCGCCAAGTACGTGGCCGAGGCCGAGCTGATCGTGGCCGCCCTGAAGGCCAGCGGCCGCAAGATCGCGGTGTTCCTGTTCGCGGTGCTGTCGATCGTGATCGTGGTGGGGTCGCTGATCTACCTGATCGAAGGCGAGGACTCGGGCTTCACCAGCATCCCGCAGTCCATGTACTGGGCGATCGTCACGCTGACCACGGTCGGCTACGGAGACCTCTCGCCCGCAACTCCCTTGGGCCAGGCCCTGGCAGCGGCCATCATGATCCTGGGCTACGGGCTGATCGCCGTGCCCACCGGACTGGTCAGCATGGAGGTCTCGCTGGCGCTGAGCCGCCACCAGAAGCGGCTCTGCCCCGAGTGCGGCACCTCGGAGAGCGATCCCGACGCCAGGTACTGCCGGCGCTGCTCGGCGGGCCTGGTCTGAGCGCTCGCGGACGCATGGGCTCGCCCGACCACAGGCCGCTGGCCGGGATCGTCGTCGTCGACATGACCAGGGTGCTCGCCGGGCCGTTCGCGAACATGGTCCTGCGCGACCTGGGCGCCGACATCGTCAAGGTCGAGCCGCCGGCGGGAGACGATGCGCGCGGGTTCGGCCCGTTCCTCCCCGGCGGGGCTTCCAGCTACTTCGTCAGCCTCAACTGCGGCAAGCGCTCGATCGCGCTGGACCTCAAGAACCCGGCCGGGCGCGAGGTGTTCGCCGACCTGCTGCGCGCGGCCGACGTGCTGATCGAGAGCTTCCGTCCGGGAGTGCTCTCGCGGCTGGGGTTCGACGACGAGCGGATCCGCGCCCTCAACGAGCGGCTGGTGTACGTGACCTGTTCCGGATTCGGCTACACCGGCCCCGACGCCGGCAAGCCTGCCTACGACATGATCATCCAGGGCCGCTCCGGCCTGCTGTCGATCACCGGCACCGAGTCGGGTGAGACGGTGCGTGTCGGCACCTCGATCGCGGACATCGTCAGCGGCCTGTATGCCGTGATCGGCGTGCTGGCCGGGCTGCTGCGGCGGGAACGTGGCGCGGAACGCGGCAGCGGCGCCCGCGTCGACATCGCCATGCTCGACAGCGTCGTGTCCGTCCTGGAGAACGCCGTGGCGCGCTACCAGGCGACCGGCGTCGAGCCCGGACCGTTGGGGTCGCGGCACCCGTCGATCACGCCGTTCGAGACGTTCCGCACCGCCGACGGCCAGATCGTGATCGCGGCCGGCAACGACCGGCTGTTCCGGCGGCTCTGCGAGGTGCTGGGCCTGCCGGAGCTGGCATCCGACCCGCGGTTCGGCGCGAACTCCGCCCGCACCGACCACCGGGAGGCCCTCAAGGCGGCCATGGAGACTGCCCTGGCGCAGCGTGGCACGGCGGAGTGGACCGCCGCGCTGGGGGCGGCAGGCGTGCCGGTATCGCCGGTCGCGGGCGTTTCCGACGTGTTCGCCGATCCGCAGGTGGCGGCCCGCGCCATGCTGGTGGAGGCCGCCGACACGGACGGGTTCCGCGTGACCGGCTCACCCATCAAGATGGCCGGCGTCGACGATCCGGCGGTCAAGCCGGGCGCGCCTGCCCTGGGCGAGCACCGCGCCCCGATCCTCCGGGAACTTCTCGGCTACTCCCCCGAGCGCATCGGCGACTTGGAAGCGGCCGGCGCGTTCGGAGACCCCGGTTCGTCAGCCTGAGATGCTCTTGCGCGCCGCGCGCAGGCCGACCCAGGTGCTGTAGCACAGAGCCAGCAGAACGAGGGTGAACGGCACCCCGGTCGAGACCGTCATCGCCTGCAAGGCTCCAAGCGCGTTGGCGCCGCCGACCAGCAGCAACACGGCCGCGACCGTTCCCTCCAGCAGGCACCAGAACACCCGCTGCGCTCTTGGCGCCTCGGTCTTGCCGCCGGCGGTAATCGTGTCGATCACCAGCGAGCCGGAGTCGGAGGAGGTGATGAAGAACACGAGCACCAGGACGATGCCGATGAACGACAGCAGCCCGGTCAGCGGAAACTGCTCGGCCATCACGAACAGCTTGACCTCCTGCGCGACGTTCGCGACCGGTGCCGCCGCGTCGGCGATGACCTGCCAGATGGCTGTTCCTCCGAACGCGGCCATCCAGAACGTACAGACCACCGTCGGCAGCAGAGTGACGCAGATCGCGAACTCGCGGACCGTGCGCCCGCGCGAGACGCGAGCGATGAACATGCCGACGAACGGCGACCACGACACCCACCACGCCCAGTAGAACGACGTCCAGCCCTGTGCGAAGTTGGTGTCCTGGCGGCCGAAGGGCATCGACAGCGGGAGCAGCTCCTTGACGTAGGCGGCCGCCCCGGTCGCGGCCGTGCTCAAGATCCTGCCAGGATGGTGAGGCCAGAGATCACAAACACGGGGTTGTGGATGTCCAGACCGAACGGCGTGATGTTGTCCTGTCCGAGGCGGTAGCTGGATCGTCGCGAATCATGCATCGCGTACCCCCTTCAGCGCTCGGCCGACTGCCCTGACGTGTTGGTAAAACATGGCTGTTGTACTTGGTAAGCGATCCGGGGGCGTGGAGAGACGTTCGATCCGCGGAAAATCGGGGTCCGGTTCAGTGGTCATCCATGACGAACGCGTCCGAGCCGCCGGTCCTCGTGCGCCAGCCACTCCGGGTACGGGCGCGGAGCGGTCGGCGGCGGCCCCATTCCGTGCTCGGCCCGCCAGCGCTCAAGCGGATGATCCCGCCGCTGCTGCGGCAGCTCGACCGGGTGGCCGTACGCGGCCGACTCAAAGGCGGCCATGATCATCTCCAGCGAGTGGGTGCCCACCTCACCGCTGGATTCGTGCGCGTCGCCCGCGTCCAGCGCGCGCACGTACTCCTCCACGAACGCCAGCTCCATGCCGTGGCGAAGCTCGGGCGTATCGCCCCGGCCGCCGAGCGGGTTGTCGATCTCCGACCAGTCGTCCGGCGCTTCGCCCGGTCGCGGATACGGGGTGGCCACATGCCACGCGGCGCCGTGCTGGATCAGAACCCTGCCGTCGGTGCCCAGCAGCTCCACGCCCATGGACCCGCCGCTTACTGCCGGCATGCGGTCATGGATGAGCGTCAGGTTGACCCCGTCGACGAACTCCAGCTCGGCGGACAGGCGCTCGCCGGCGATCGTGCCCATGCCGTTCGGTGACGGCACCACGTCGTCGGGCGTGATCGGCCGCCCGTCGGTACGCAGGCTGGCGGTGACGCGGTGGCAGCGTCCGACGAACGCCTGCGCGCCGGTCAGGAGGTGGCAGCCGATGTTCATGATCCCGTAGCCGCCGTAGTAGCCCTTGCCGCGCGCGAGGACGTGCACGATCTGGCCGATGAGCCCGTCCGCGACCGCCGTGACCGCGGCCCGTGCCGCCGGGCTGACCCGCCCCTGGTGATGGACGGCGACCTGCACGCCGCGCTCGCCGGCACGTCGCAGGACGGCGTCCGCCTGTTCCAGGTCGACGCAGATCGGCTTCTCCACGTCGAGGTGATACGCCCCGTGGTCGAGCACCCGCATCGCGAGCTCATGGTGGAACTCGGTGCCGGTGGGGATCACGACGATCTGCGGCTGTACGGCATCGAGCATCTTTTCCACGCTGGTGAACCGGGCGGCCACACCCAGCGCGTCGCCCAGCGTCCGCAGCCGTTCCGCGTCGAGGTCGCACAGCCCGACCAGCTCGGTGCGGGGGTGCCCGGCGTAGGCGCGGCCGATGGAGGTGCCGCGGGGGCCGCAGCCGATCAGCGCTGCGCGATAGACGGCGGCCATCAGGACTGCAGCCGCGCCAGCGGATGGCTGCGGTCGGCCAGCGGCACCGGCACGCGCGCGCCGGCGAGCTGCGACGCGTACACGCCGTGGATCATCTCCAGGGCCGCGCGCGCCGCGCGGGCGCTCGACAGCGGTTCGGTGTCGGCGTCGATCGCGGCGATCAGGTCCTCGATCGCCAGCCGGTTGCCGTCCTTGTGGAGCTCTCCGGCTCCCAGGTCCAGAGGGTCCCAGCCGTCGATGCCGTCCCACGGCGCCCAGTGGTCGTGGCGGGCGACCACGAAGTCGTTGCCGGCGCCGCGCATCGCCACGCTGCCGCGGTCGCCGATCAACTGCAGGCTGAACCCGCGGCCGTCGCCGGGCTGGTTGGCGCGCGAGGTGAAGCTGCCGACGGCTCCGCCGGCGAAGCTGTAATACCCGGTGACCGCGTCGCCGGCGATCAGGCCGATCGGCTCGGTCGCCTCGCGCGCGTCGCCGGGGCCGATTTCCCGGCCGCCGGCGGTGACGTGGCCGGAGACCCATGCGACGTCGCCGGCGAAGTGACGCATCGTGTTGAACACGTGCGTGCCCAGCACCAGCATGTCCTCTCCGCCCCCGCGCCGGTCCTGCTTGCCGGTGCCGCGCAGATCCAGGAGCGTGCCGATCAGGCCGTCGCCGACACGCCGGCGCAGCTCCTGGAGTTGCGGCAGGTAGACGTTCTGGTGGGCGACCGCGATCTTGACGCCCTTGGCGTCGGCCGCGGCGATCACGCGGTCGGCGGTCGCCAGGTCCGCGGTCATCGGCTTCTCGCAGTAGATGTGGCACCCGGCGTCGATCGCCGCCATGAGCAGCTCCTCGTGGCGATCGACGTAGCGGGGGCAGACCGCGACGATGTCCAGCGACTCGGTCTCCAGCATCTCGCGGTAGTCGGCGTAGCCGTTGGCGGCGCCGATCTCCTGCTGGGCCGCCGACCTTCCGGCGGGGTCGGGATCGGCCACCGCCACCGGCTGCACGCCTTCGACGCCCCGGAAGCCGAGGTGCAGGCCATGACCGAAGTTGCCGCGCCCGGTGTGCCCGATCGCACCGACGCGGAAACGCACTTGGGTACTCATGGCGCCGAGTATACCCTCCCTCCGGGAAACGGTGAGACCGATGGAGAACGGAGTGACGGGAAATGGGTCCTTTGGCGTGGCGGTCAAGGCGGCGATCGTCGACGGTCCGCGCCTGCTGGTGCTCTACAAGACACGTGAGGAGGCGCTCGGCGACCCCGATCCCGACGTGCGCGTGGATCTGCCCGGCGGCCGAGTCGCGTTCGGGGAGTCGCCGGCCGATGCGCTGCGCCGTGAGGTCGCCGAGGAGACCGGACTGGAGGTCGCGGTGGCAGGGCCGGTCGCGACCTGGCACTCCGTGCGCGGGCGATTCCAGCTCGTGGGGATCGACTTCCTGTGCGAGTACCTCGCCGGAGAGGTGGTGCTGAGCGACGAGCACGAGCGGTTTGCCTGGCTGACGGAGGAGGAAATGGCCGATCTGCATCCTGAATGGAAAAAGGACCTTGCTGCTGCGTACCGGTGCGCGCGTTCGCGCGGCGAAGCGCAGGTGACGGTCGAGCCCTCGGCATGAGCACGCCGTACCGCTACCTGGGCCGTCCGCGGCCGCTGATCGACGGCCGCGCGAAGGCGCTCGGCGCCACCCGCTACGCCGCCGACGTGGAACTCGCCGGCATGCTGCACGCCCAGCCGGTGTTGAGCACCGAAGCGCATGCCCGGCTGCGCGCCGTGCATGCCGAGGCGGCGCGCGCCGCCCCTGGCGTGGTGGCCGTGCTCACCGCCGCCGATCTGCCGGTGACCGCCGAGCCGCCGGCGATCCGGCAGGAGGTGGTGCTGGCGCGCGAAATGGTCACCTTCGCGGGGCAACCGGTCGCCCTGGTGGTCGCCGAGTCGGCGGCGGCCGCCGCGGACGGTGCAGCGCTCGTCGAGGTGGACTACGAGCCGCTGCCGCCGGTCGTCGGCGTGTCGGCCGCGACACAGGGCGGGCCGCCGTCGGCAGACGGCGAGTATGTCCGCGGCGACGTCCGGGCGGCGCTGGAGGCGTCTGCACACGTCGTGAAGCGGACGTGCCGCACGCCGTTCGTGCACCAGGGCTACCTGGAGCCGACCGCGGCGGTGGCGGCCCCGGATCCGGACCTCACTCCCGGAGTGAGCGGAGCGAACCTCACTCCCGGAGTGAGCGGAGCGAACCTCACTCCCGGAGTGACCGTCTACTCCGGCTGTCAGGGCCAGTTCGACGTGCGCGCCCGGCTCGCCTCGATCCTGGAGCTGCCTGCCGCCGCGGTCCGTGTCGTGCCGATGGCCGTGGGCGGCGGCTTCGGCGGCAAGGGAGGCGTGATCGATCCGCTGGCCGCGGCCGCGGCCCTGCGACTGAACCGTCCGGTGAAGCTGGTGCTCGATCGATCGACCGACCTGGCGACCACCACGCCGACCCCGGCGATGTCGATCGAGCTGGAGCTGGGCGCCGACCGCCACGGCGAGCTCACCGCCCTGCGCGCGGACATCACCCTGGACAACGGAGCATTCCCGAACGGCATGGGAGGCGGCATCGCCAAGCGGCTGGCCGGGTGCTACCGGATCCCGCATCTTGCCATCCGCTGGCGTGACGTGTGCACGAACGTGCACGCTACCGGCGCCTACCGCGCGCCCGGCGCGCCGCAGACCACCTTTGCGCTGGAGACCGCGGTCGATGCCCTGGCCGCCGCGCTGGAGGTGGACCCGCTGGAGTTCCGCAAACGCAACGTGGTGCGGGCCGGCGACCCGCAGCCCGACGGCACGCCGTGGCCCGCGGGCGGCCAGCTCGCCTGCCTGGAAGCCGTCGAATCGCATCCGCTGTGGCGGTCCCGCCACGAGGCCGGCGCCGGCGGCACCGGCCTCGCCATCGCCGGATGGATCCCCCTGGTCGACCCGTGCGCGGCCGCCTGCCGCGTGGATCCTGACGGCACCGTGGTGGTGACGATGGGCGCGGTCGACATCTCGGGCGTGTACTCCTCGCTCGTCCTGGTGGCGGCCGAGGAGATCGGCGTCGACCCGCATCAGGTGCGCGTGCAGATCGCCGACTCGGCCTCGGCGCCATACGGGCCGAGCGCCGGCGGCAGCAACATCGCCTGTTCGGCGGCCGATGCGGTGCGCACTGCAGCCGCCGACGCCAGGCGTCAGCTCCTGGCCGTGGCGGCCGACCACTTCGAGGCCGCGGTGGAGGACCTGGAGATCGCCGACGGCGCCGTGCGGGTTGCGGGGGTGCCGGACCGGACGATTTCCGTCGGCGCGCTGGCCCACGCGGCGCAGAGCGCAGAATCATCCCTGCCGTACCGGCGCGGACCGATCCAGGCAAGCGGTCAAGCCGCCGCGCCCGGCGGCGCCGCCGTGTTCATCGCGCACGTGGTGCGCGTCGCCGTCGACCGGGAGACCGGCCAGGTCAACCCGACCGACTACCTGTCCGTGCAGGACGTCGGATTCGCGATGAATCCGCTGCTGGTGGAGGGCCAGCTCCACGGCGGCGCCGCGCAGGGGCTGGGCATCGGCCTGCAGGAGGCGCTGCGCCACGACGACGCCGGCCAGCTCCTGACCGGCACGCTGATGGACTACGGCCTTCCCAAGGCGACATCGGTACCGCCGGTGACCGCCCATCTTGTGGAATCGCCGTCGCACGGGCCGTACGGAGCGCTCGGTGTCGGCGAGCCTCCCATCGTAGCCGGCGCCGCGGCCGCCGCCAACGCCGTCAGGGCGGCCACCGGAGCGCAGCCGGCGTCGCTCCCGCTCGACCCGGAATCGGTCTGGGCGGAAACGGTCCGGCGCGCCGGGGGTTCGTCAGGATCTACCAGATCGACAGGATGATGCCCACGATCGGATAGGAGACCAGCCGGTAGCCCAGGTTGATCAGCACCAGCGCCCGCGGCCGTCCCTCGAACGCGCCGTTGGAGATGATGGACATCCCCGAGAAGGCAATCGCCAGACCGAGCGCCGCGACGATCCCGGCGCCGATCCCGGAGATCTTCGCCGCCTGGAAGACGATCGCCAACACCAGCGAGGTGAGGATCGCGTCCGCCAGCGCGGCGACCAGTGCCGGACTGGGGCCCGCTGCGCGCATCTCCTCCTCGCTCTTGCCGAGCGCGGCCATCCACGCCTTGCCGAACAGGAACGGCGCGTACCAGGCGAATCCCAGCACCATCAGTACCACCGCCGACACGGCGGTGGCCACGTAATTGATCGCCCCCAAATCCATGGCCGCCATCGAATCCTCCCTTGCCGCTCTCGTGCGGGCTTCCGCCTCATGCCGTGGGGGGGGGCCCGGGCGGACCGCGGCCCACCCCCCCCGGGACCAACGCCAGGCGGCGCCACCCACCAA
>JAPPKD010000317.1:111875-113498 GCA_028820215.1 Spirochaetaceae bacterium
GGGGGCCCCATTAATTCCCCCCCCCCAACCCCCCCGCCCCCAACCAACCCCCCCCCCCCCGCGGGGGGGGGGGCTCCCCCCCCCGCGGGGGGGGGGGGCCGGGGGCGCCCGGCCCCCCCGCACGCCTGTGACAGCCGGATGGTGCCCCACAGCACGACCAGGCCGACCCCGACCGTCGCCGCCACCGAGCCGGCCACCGTCCAGGTGTTCCAGGCGTCGATCTGCTGCTGTCGGTTCGCCGTCCCGTCCGGCATCGCCTCCCACCGTTCGGCCTCCAGGTTGGCCAGCCGCGCACCCGCAAGGCCGCCCGCCACCACGCCGATGCCGGCCGCCAGCAGCGGCCAGTAGTCCCTGACCGGCTCCGCGGCTGGCGTTGGCTCCGGCAGCACGTGCGCGGGCGCAGCCTCGGACGGCTCGTTCGTTTCCGCGGGCGCTTCCTGGGCGGCGGCCGGTGCGCCAAGCAGCGTGAGGACGACCAGCGCCGCGATCAGCCGCCGTCCCAACGTGGGGTCCACCGCCGCGACGGTAGCGCAACCACCGAGCCGAGCCAAGGTACCCGATACGCCGCGCTGCGCCGCGCTGCGCCAAGCACGGTATGATTCTGCCCGCATGTTGCAGCGACGTCTTGGCCGCACCGGGCTCATGGTGTCCGAGCTCTGCCTGGGAACGGCCGGCTTCGGCGCGCAGCCGTTCGCCGACACGAGCGATCCGGTGCTCGACGCCTTCGTCGAGTGCGGCGGCACCTTCATCGATTCCGCGGACATCTACGGGCCGGAGGTCGGCGCATCCGAGGCCGCCCTCGGCGACTGGATGAGGCGGCGCGGCAATCGCCAGGCGCTGGTGGTGGCGACCAAGGGGGGCTCGCCGACGGGCCCGCACCCCACCGACCGCGGGCTCAGCCGGCGGCACCTGCTGGCCGCCGTGGAGGCGAGCCTCCGCAGGCTGGGGAGCGACTGGATCGACCTGTACCAGACGCACTGGCCCGACCCCGACACGCCCGACGAGGAGACGCTGTCCGCGCTTGACCAGGTGGTGCGCCAGGGAAAGGTCCGCTACGTGGGGTGCTCCAACGTGCCCGCCTGGCGGCTCGCGCACGCGCAGGGCATCAGCGCCGCATCGCACCTGGTCTCCTACGCAAGCGTGCAGCCGCACTACAGCCTGCTGGCTCGCAGCAGCTTCGAGCGCGAGCTGGCCGACGCCGCCGTCGCGCTCGGCGTCGCGGTGCTGCCGTACCGGCCCCTGGCGCGCGGCATCCTGGCCGGGCGCTTTCACGGGGGCGCCATCCCGGAAGCGCGCTGGCGCAGCGGGCCGCACGGCTACGATCTGGATCGCGGGCGCGCCGCCGCGCTGGTAGCCGAAATCGGCAAGATCGCTTCCCGCGACCGGCGCACGGTTGCGCAGACGGCACTCGCATGGCTGTTCTCGAAGCCCGGTGTCACCGCTCCGGTGGTCGGGGCCTCCACGCCCGGGCAAGTGGCCGAGCTGGCCGGCGCCGTCGGGTACCGGCTGTCCGCCGAGCACCTGGAGCACCTCGATGAAGCATCAGAATGGAAATCCTGAAAAAGGGCGCGTGTTGCCTCACCTAAGAATCGTACCGTAGCGAGATCGTGCCTCAAGTAAGAA
>JAPPKD010000188.1 GCA_028820215.1 Spirochaetaceae bacterium
CGACCCGTTGCCGAAATCTGCCGAACGAACTACCCTACGCCTGAACAGTTACTCTTCGGTCGCCTCGCATCGGTCTGTTGTCGCGCGCCGGCTGGCTGGCCGCGCTACATCTCCGCCCGCAGCATCTGGGCCGCGCGCGTCATGTTGCCGAGCTTCTGGTAGATCTCGTCGAGCGGGATGTCGAAGTAGGTGCCGGGCGAGAACCCGCAGTCGGGATGCAGCGCCGTGCGCTCCGGGCCGACGATCCTGGCCGTCTCCCGCGCGCGGGCGGCGATCTCCTCCGGGGTGTCCACCTCGAAGGTCTTCGACGCCACGCAGCCGCAGCCCACGTCCATGCGCTCGGGCAGCCCGCGCAGGAGCTCGCGGTCGTAGTCGTCGAACTGCAGCATCTCGAACATCGGCATGTCGATGTGCAGGCGCTCGAAGCCCGGCAGCATCGTGTCGTAGCGCGGCACCTGGTCCGGCCCGATGTGGCGCTTGCCGCACAGGTGCAGGGAGGTGTAGATGCCGTCGATGCCGTCCACCACGCGGTTGAGGGTGTCCACGGAGTCGAACAGCGCGTCGCGATACGCCTGAGAATCGGGCTCCTCGGCGTGGACGCCGCCGATGCGGGTGTCGTCGAACTGCACGTAGCGGACGCCGGCGTCGCGCAGCAGCTCCACCTCGCGCCGGAGGATCGGCACCATGATCTCGATGAACTCGCGCTCGGAGTAGTGCTCGGGCGACTTGACCGGGTCCCACAGGAAGCTGGCGGTCAGGTGCGGCGTCGGCAGCGCCACGCGCACCGCCTTGCTGGTGTGGCGGCGGAGCTTGATCGCCTCCTCCGCGAACAGCCCCTCGCGGGTCGGGGCGACCGGGCCGACGACCGCGTAGCCGACGCGGGCGTCGTGCCGGAAGGAGTCGAGCGGCACCTTGAACTGCTCGACGCCCGTGAGCATCTCGGCGATCACGCCGACGTAGGACTTTCGCCGCCACTCGCCGTCGGAGATGACGTCGACGCCGGCGGCTTCCTGCAGCGCGGCGACGTAGGGGATGGAGCGGTCCATCAGGTCGAGCAGGTCGCCCTCGCCGGTGCCCTCGACGAGGTGGCGGTCGACCCGCTCGCGAAAGAACTTCGGCCGCGGCATGGAGCCGACCACGGTGGTCAGGAACGGTCTGTCGAGCATGGTAGGCTAGTGTAAACGCTTGCAGCCGTCGGCGCAGCGCTACCGGTACTCGGGATCACGCACAGCGCATCATTTTCGAGGCTCATCGCATGGCTGATTGAAAGTGATGGTTGCAATTTGCCAATCAGGGCTCGATGCCGTAGGCTCTGTGGCATGTTCCGGCGGAATCTGGTCGAGCGGCTCCGGCGCTTGGCCGTCCAGTTCCCGGCGGTATTTCTGACGGGACCGCGTCAATCGGGCAAGACGACGCTCGCCAAGTCCGTATTCGACGGTCACGCCTATCTGAACCTGGAGGATCCCGCCACCCGGGACCATGCGCTGGACGATCCACGCGGTTTTCTGGCGCTCCACCGCTCGGGCGTGATTCTGGACGAAGTGCAGCGGGTGCCGGATCTCCTGTCCTACATCCAGGTCTTGGTGGACGACGACCCGACGCCCGGGCGCTACATACTCACCGGTTCCCAGCAGCTTCCCCTGACCCGTTCGGTGAGCCAGACGCTGGCCGGACGGGCGGCGGTGTGCGTGCTGCTGCCGCTCGGCCTGTCCGAGTTGACCGGAGTGCCGGCCGGCGATCCCTGGAAGCCGGATGAGCCGGGCGACGGCGACCCTTCCGTCCCTTCCGGGCTGGAACTGGACCGGATCCTGTACCAGGGTCTGTATCCCCGTATTCACGATCGTGGTCTCGACGCCGCCGACTGGCTCGGCTCCTACTACACCACCTACGTAGAGCGCGACGTGCGTGACCTGGGCGGCATCGGAGACCTGGACACGTTCCGCCGGTTCGTGCAGCTCTGCGCCGGCCGAAGCGGGCAGCTCCTGAACCTCTCCTCGCTCGGGTCCGACTGCGGCGTCTCCCACACCACCGCCGGTGCCTGGATCTCCGTGCTGCAGGCGCTGTTCGTCGTGCACCTCCTGCCGCCGCATCATCGCAACTTCTCGAAGCGCGTCATCAAGAGCCCGAAGCTCTACTTCCTGGATGCTGGTCTGCTGTGCAACCTGCTCCGCATCCGCGAGCCCGAGCAGATCGCCGTGCATGCCAATCGCGGAGCGATATTCGAGACGTTCGTGGTGAGCGAATACCTCAAGGCGTTCACGCACCGGGGCGTCAGCTCGCCCTTGTACTTCTGGCGAGACCGTACCGGTCACGAGGTCGATCTCGTGATCGACGACGGCACGCGCCTGCTGCCGGTGGAGATGAAAGCTGGTCTCACGCTCAGCGGGGCGCTGTACGACGGCCTGGACTGGTTCTGCGCTCGCGGAGATCCCGCTGCCCGGCACGGTGTGCTGGTGTACGGTGGCGACGAGTGGTTACAACGGCGCGGCCACACCACGCGTCCATGGCACGCGTGCGTCTGATACCGCCGTTCCGGCAGGCATGGCGATAACGCACGTCCTGTTCGATCTCGACGACACGCTGGTCGCCGAGGAGTCTTCGGCGGAGGCGGCGTTTCTGGCGACCTGCGAGCATGCCCGCGAGCGCTACGGCGTCGATCCGCACGCGCTCCACCGGGCCGTGCGGAAGCGGGCTCGCGAGGCGTGGTTTGCGGCCCCGACGAACGCCTACTGTCAAGCTTCCCCACCGGCCGGGTCGGACCGGCGTTGGCATGGGAGAAACACG
>JAPPKD010000259.1 GCA_028820215.1 Spirochaetaceae bacterium
CAACGCGACGCCCGCGACGCGGCGCTTGGCGGCGGCGCCGGCGAGCAACGGACGAAACCTGATCGCCGCGATCTGCATTGATGAGCATCGTAGCACGGACGAAAACACGCCGGCAGTTCGGCGAATTGAGCTGCTTCTAGCTGGATATTACCTGGACCTCGTAGGCGTCGAAGGCGGGATCGGCGGTCATGATGGGGATGTCCAAGACCATCGCCTGAGCGATGAGAAGCCGGTCGAACGGATCGCGATGGTGGTAAGGCAACGCCGCGGTCTTCAACGCGTGCGAGTGCTCGATGGCAAGTGCCTCGATCCGATCGCGTTGCAGGCGAGCGGGAATGAACTCCTCCGGATGCTGGGGGAGGTCGAGCTTCCCGAGCGAGTACTTGATCGCAATCTCCCATGATGATGCTGCCGACAGCAGGATCCTTGTCCCGGCTTCGTTCAGAAGGCTCAAGGCCGGCGCTCGCAGTCTCCCGGGCTCGGTCAACCACCAGAGCCAGCAGTGGGTGTCGATCAGCAGCGTCACTGGTAAAACGTCTCGATTACTTCGTCCGGGAGCGGCGCGTTGAAGTCATCGGGAACGGTGAACAGGCCGCGGTCTCGTCCGGCAACGCGTCCTCGGCCCTGTTCCTGGTACGGGGAGAGCCGGGCAATCGGCGTGCCGGCCCTGGAGATGATGATCTGCTCGCCACCGGCCACCCGCTTCAGCAGCCGCGAGAGATGGGTCTTGGCCTCGTGTATGTTCACCGTGATCACCATGGCAGAGTAGACTTAGTCCTTTGACTAGTCAAGCACGGCCACCATGCACCGTCTCAAGCTATCGAGAACCCGTTGACGGGTGGCGGACAAAGGGGCATGAACACGCCATCCTGTCGGTGTTCGGCAAGCGCGCCTCCCTGTACGTGATGGACCACGAAACGCTGGTCCTCGCCTCGCCGACCGACGACCCGCGCGCCCCGCGCACGCAGGAGTTGAAGGTGGACAACCCGGGCGAGTGGGTGGTGCTGTGGGGGCACTTCATCGACTGCCTGCGCAGCAGCGCCACCGCACTGACCGACGGCCCGGAGTCCAAGAAGGCGGTGGAGCTGGTGGCGGCGATCTATCGCAGCCTGGACACCGGCGCGCCGGTCGCGTTGCCGGCGAAGAAGTAATCGCACGATCAGGTCTACGCGTGGTCTACGCGGATGCGGGGTAGCCAACAGGTTCCGGGCGGTGTATCTGTAGAGGAAGCACGATGGCTGAGAAGACCAGCAACGGGACGGTGAGCGCCGCGGCCCGCGAGTTCCGGCCTATGGCGGAGGTGCGGCGCGACTTTCGGGTCAGGTGGTACCGGTCGCCGGTGGAGCCGGCGCTGCTGCGCGAGCTGATGCGGCGCAGCGACTGGCGCGGCGGCCTGCACAGCGTCGGCCACCTGCTGCTGTGGGGTGCCACCGGCGCGCTGACTTGGCTGCTGTTCGCCGCGGAACTGTGGTTGCCGTTCGCAGCGGTGCTGATGGCGCACGGCGTGGTGGGGTCGTTCTTCAAGGGCGCGGCGATCCACGAGCTCGGGCACGGCACGGTGTTCCGGACCAAGTGGCTGAACGGGCTGTTCACGCGCGTGTTCTGCCTGTTCGGCTTCGTCAACATCTACGACTTCAAGGTCAGTCACAGCTACCACCACCGCTACACGCTGCACCCGGAGGGCGACCGCGAGGTGGTGCTGCCGCAGAACCCCACCTACCGGTTCCTGTACCTGCTG
Organism: Spirochaetaceae bacterium; assembly: GCA_028820215.1. Next base: position 1,739 of record JAPPKD010000259.1, read on the forward strand.
CAGTTGTGCACGGTCAACATCACCGGCGGCTACCAGTCCGCCGGGCTGTGGCCGGTGCTGCGCCTGCACGTGATCACCGCGCTTGACCGCTACCCGGCCGCGACCGGCGCCGGCGGCGACTGGGACGGCGAGTGGATGCGGGCGATCTACCGCGACGCGCCGGCCATGCGGCGCCGGGCGGTGTGGGCGGCACGCTTCATCCTGCTCTCGCTGGCGGCGGCGGTCGCCGTCCCCATCGCCCTGGGCATACCGATCCTGGCCCTGCTGCTGACCGCGCACCTGGCCATCGGCCACTGGCTGCGCTGGCTGGTGGGCGGGCCGATGCACGCCGGCCTGCGCGACAACGTGCCCGACTTCCGCCTGTGCGTGCGCAGCAACACCCTCGACCCGATCTCGCAGTTCCTGTACTGGGGCATGAACTGGCACACCGAGCACCACATGTACGCCGGCGTGCCGTGCTACAACCTCGCCCGCCTGTACCGGGTGATCCGAGACGACATGCCGGCGCCGCGCACGCTGCTCGGCTCGTGGCGCGAGATCCTGGCGATCTGGAAGCGGCAGCAGGAGGACCCCGGCTACCAGTACGACACGCTCCTGCCGCCCACCGCGCACCCCCCGGTGCTGTCGCCGGCCGACCTGCCGCAACGCTCCGCCACCGCGCGCGCCCGCGCCGCCGCGCTCGACTCCGCCGGCGACCCGCTCGCCACGGTGGCCCCCTCCGCCGCCCCCGGATGACCACCCGGTCAGGAGGTGAATGCGGCGCTGCAGGAACACCTGTCGAAGTGGCGGTTCCGGCAAGGTCGAAGGCGGACTCTCGTCGAACGGCGCCGCTGCTTTCGACGGACAGCCGCCGATGGCTGCGCGCCGCACTCAGGCTGCATCTCCCCGGTCACTCCTGGCCGGCCGCCCAGTGATCCGACGCGCCTGCGGGGCTGATTACGGCTTGCCGTTCACTCCGGGGTGACGCCGCAACGGGTCGCCACTTCGCGCGCGAGGGCGCGAAAGTCGCGGT
>JAPPKD010000075.1 GCA_028820215.1 Spirochaetaceae bacterium
TCCACGACCGGTACGACTGGTCGCAGCGCCACCCGGTGGTGCGGCTGAGCTTCGGAGCGAGCGGCTGACCGCGTGGGCGGCGGGCGGGCTGGGCCTGGGCGGGCTCACGCTCACGCCCGAGGGGGCCGCGCCGCTGGAGACCGACTTGGCCCTGGTGCTGGCCACGCTGGGCGCGCGCGGGCGGCTGGTGGAGCCTGAGGCCGGGAACGGGTTCTCGCTGGCCATCGAGACCGACGGCCCTTCGAGACCGTGATCGGTAGTCGCCGACGCTCCGGCGCGAGCGGCACTCCGCTCCAATTCCGGTCGCGAGATGGGAGTGATGACTTGACATCAAACAACGGAGTGTCATGATGTCTCCATGCGCACGACGCTGACCTTGGAGGATGATCTGGCCGCGGTGCTCAAGGAGAGGGCTGGGAAGTTGGGAGTGTCGTTCAAGGAAGTGGTGAACCAGACGATCCGGCAGGGGCTGGGGCAATCGGCGGCCGGACGCGGCACTCCGCCGACGACCAAGCCTCATCACTTCGGCTTCCGGCCCGGAGTGGACCTCGACAAGCTCAACCAACTGGCTGACGAATTGGAGGCGGAAGCGTTCGTCGCGCGCCACAACAGGGAGACCGGACTCCGTTGATCCTCCCTGACGTCAACCTGCTCATCCATGCTCACAATGCCGACTCACCGGTGCACGATGCGGCTCGGCGCTGGTGGGACGACCTGCTGGCCGGCACGGTCGGTGTGGGACTGGCTTGGATAGTCATGCTCGGATTCATCCGTATCACCACCCACCGGTCGATTCTCGCGAATCCGCTGCCCGTGACGGATGTCCTCGATCGGCTGGGCTCGTGGCTCGCACTGCCTCAGGTGCACGTGGCGGCGCCGTCGTGTCGACACTACAATCTGCTCCGCAATCTGCTGGGCAATCTCGGCACTGCGGGCAACCTCACGACGGACGCTCACCTGGCCGCCCTGGCGATCGGCCGAGGGTACCAGCTGCACAGCACGGACACGGACTTCGCCCGGTTCCCGGCGCTGAAGTGGCGCAATCCGCTCCAGGTCTGATCGAGGCGGCTACGCCTCGCCCGGCAGTTCCCGCTCGCCCTTCTGATGCGCGACACGCGGCGGATGGTGGACTACGCCACGTCGAACGGCACGGCGGTGGCGGGCGCGGACTACACGGCGGCGAGCGGCACGCTGACCTTCGCCGCGGGCGAGACCGTGAAGACGGTGCGCGTGCAGCCACGACGAGGGCGAGGAGACATTCACGCTGAGGCTGTCGAACGCGGCGGGCGCGCGCATCGGCGACGGCGAGGCGACGGGGACGATCGAGAACGCGGACCCGATGCCGCGGGCGTGGCTGGCACGCTTCGGGCGCACGCTCGCGGAGCAGGTCGTGGACGGGGTGCAGGCACGGGAGGAGGCGCCGCGCGGTAGCGGGGCGCACGCGCGAATCGCCGGGCGGGATCTCTCCGCCGCCGGCGGCCTCGACGCCGACTATGCGCTGGCGGGGTGGCCGGCGGGCACGCCCGAGCAGCCGCACACGATGAGCGGCGGCGAGTTGCTGGCCGGCAGCGCGTTCTCGGTGACGGCCGCCGCGGCGGAGGGCGGCTCGTCGGCGGCGCTGTGGGGCCGCGGCGGGTGGTCGCGGTTCGACGGTCGCGAGGAGAGCCTGAGCGTGGACGGCGAGGTGGCCACGGCGTTGCTCGGCGCGGAGGTGGCCTCCGGGGCCTGGCTCGGCGGGGTGATGCTGTCGCACGCGCGCGGCGACGGCAGTTACCGGAGCGACGCCGACGCGGGGACGGTGGCGAGCGCGCTGCCCGCCGCCAGCCACAGGTCGACCGGGTTGCGTCTACTATGCGACCGTTGCCGCCCCTGCCTGCTTCCGTCGCTCCTGGGCCAGCTCGTAACTCGCCTGCATCCGCATCCAGTGCTCGGCGGTTCCCCACCCGATGCTTTCCAGCGCCAGGGCCATGGCCGCGGATACGCCCGCCCGACCGTTCAGCAGGCGCGACAGGGTTCCGCGCTCGCAGCCCAGGCGAGTAGCCGTCTCGGTGACGTTCCACCCGGTCTCGTCCATGCTCTCCCGGATCAGTTCGCCCAGATGCGGCGGATTCAGCATGGGGCCTACTCGCTCGCTGTTGCCCTCGTTCATGTACGCTCCTCCTGCGGGTCAGTGATAGTCCACCAGGTCCACGTCCACGACTTCGCCGCCCTCGAATCGGAACACCACGCGCCAGTTGCCGGACACGCGCACGCTCCACTCGCCGGCCCGATCCCCTTTCACGGGGTGTAGCCGGAAACCAGGGGCATCGGCGTCGCCCGGGCGAGTCGCATCTTGGAGGCGAACCAGGATCCGCCGGAGACGCGACACCAGATCAGCGGACAGCAGTGCAGGGTTGTCCTTCTCGTGCAGCTCCCGCAGCCCCTTGTGGCTGATTCTCATGGAACTTCTGAAATGTAGCGTGACGCGCTTCGCGCTGCAACCTGTTGAGGAGTAGGGCGACAATGCCGCCGGACCGCCTCAGATCGCCTGGTCGCTACTACTCGCCGGGTGGGCGGCGGCGGACGGTGAATTCGTGGTCGTCGGGGCGCACGCGGCGGCGTTCGGCGGTCCAGGCCTGCTGCTGCAGGCGCTCTTGGGCGTGGATTTCGACGCGGCGTTTGCCTGATTCCGGCGCTGGCGGTCTGCGCTTGCGGTAGCGGCCGTCGGGCTGCAGTTCGTAGGAGTGGCAGTTGTCGGCGA
>JAPPKD010000089.1 GCA_028820215.1 Spirochaetaceae bacterium
CAGATCATCCCGCAGATGGCGTCGATCCTGATCGTGAGCGTCGCCCTGGGCATCCCCGGCTTCATCCTGGCGGAGACGGCGCTCTCCTACCTCGCGCTGGGAATCTCCGATCCGGCAGTGAGCTGGGGCTCCATGCTGGACCGCAACGTCACCTCCCTGGGCAACCTGCGCAGCTTCCCATGGTTCCTCTACCCCGGTCTGGCGCTGCTGATCACCACGCTGTCGTTCAGCTTCCTGGGCGACCTGCTGCGCGACGTGCTGGACCCCTACCACCGGGAGCCGGCTCGTGGCTGACCGCGCCAGCCCTCCGTCATATGGGCCGCCGCTGTGCGAGGTGGCCGGGCTGACCGTGACCTTCGCCACCGACCGCGGTCCGCTGGAGGCGGTACGCGGCGTCGATCTGGAGATCCCTGCAGGCGCGGTCCTGGGTGTCGTCGGCGAGAGCGGTTCGGGAAAGAGCGTCACCGCGCTGGCCCTGGTGCGCCTGCTGCCGCCGCACGCGCGCGCCGCGGCCGGCCGGCTGCGCTTTCGCGGCGAGGACGTGGCCGCCATGCGCGCGGCGGACCTGCGGCGCCTGCGCGGCAGCCATGTGGGGATGATCTTTCAGGAGCCGGCGCGCTCGTTCGACCCGATCTACTCCATCGAGCGCTCGCTGGCCGAGACGCTGCGCGCCCACGCCCCGGACCTGCAGGACGAGGCGGTGCGCGACCACTCGGTCCGGCTCCTGGAGGAGGTCGGGATCGCGGAGGCGGCGCGCCGGCTCGGCAGCTTTCCGCACCAATTCTCCGGCGGCATGTTGCAGCGGGTGATGATCGCCCACGCGCTGGCGGCCGGACCCGAGCTGCTGATCGCCGACGAGCCCACCACCGCCCTGGACGTGACCGTGCAGGCGCAGGTGGTGGACCTGCTGCTGCGGCTGCGCGCCGCGCGCGGGCTGGCGATCCTGTTCATCAGCCACGACCTGGCGCTGGTCAGTCAGGTGGCCGACCGCATCCTGGTGATGTACGGCGGCCTGGTGATGGAGCAGGGTCCGGCGGCGCTGGTCATGAGCGAGCCGCGCCATCCCTACACGCGTGCGCTGCTGGAGGCCCACCTGGAGCTGGGCGTGCACTACACCGACCGGCCGCTGCGGACCATCCCCGGCGCCGTGCCCGATCCGCTGCACCCGGAGCAGGGCTGCCCGTTCGCGCCGCGCTGCGCGCTGGCCGAGCCGCGCTGCGCCCACGCCATACCGCCGCTGGTCGACGAACGTGCGGACGCGCCCGAGGAAGGCGTCGACCGCACACTGCGCCATCGCTGCGTGCTGCCGGGGGCCAAGCCGGGCGCCGTGGCGCCCGGTCCGATGGAGCCGGTTCCATGTTGACGCTGGACGCCGTGAGCAAGCGGTTTGCCCTGAAGGCCGGCTACTTCGCCGCAGCACGGCGGCACGTGCAAGCGGTGCGGGAAGTGAGCTTCCACATCGACGATGGCGAAACCTACGGCCTGGTCGGCGAGTCGGGCAGCGGCAAGACCACCACCGCCCGCCTGGCCGTTGGCATGTATCGGCCCGACAGCGGCTCTATCAGCTACCGTGACCGTGCGGGCGTGCTGCACGACGTCGGCCGATCGGGAGCCCGCGCGCGGCGCGAGCTGCGCACCCGGCTGGCGTACGTTTTCCAGGATCCCGCCCGCTCCCTCAACCCGCGCATGCGCGTGGAGTCGATCCTGCTCGCCGGGCTGCGCTACACCGCCGATTGGCGCGGCGTCGACGAGGGACGCGAGCGCGCACTGGCAGCCCTGGAGGCCGTGGGGTTGGCAGCCCGCCACCTGACCCGCCGCCCGCCCGACTTCTCCGGCGGCCAGCGCCAGCGCGTCGCCATCGCCCGCGCGCTGATCGCGCAGCCGGAGACGATCATCTGCGACGAGATCGTGTCCGCCCTCGACGTGTCGATCCGCAGCCAGATCCTCGACCTGCTGCAGCGCCTGCGCCGCGAACTGGGCCTGACCCTGCTGTTCATCTCCCACGACCTGGCCGTGGTCACCTACTTCTGCGACCGAGTCGGCGTGATGCAGGGCGGCCGCCTGGTGGAGGAAGCCACGGCGCAGGAGCTGGCGGCCGGCCCGCGGCATCAGTACACCCGGCAACTCTACGCGGCCGTGCCCAGGCTGGCCGGCTCCGGTTGAACCGCCGCGCTGAACGGGCCACCGATCCGTCACCGCGCCGGCGGCGATGACGCGGCGGCCGGATGCGTACGAGTATCGGCCTGCCGCATCGAGGAGGTGCCCCATGACACTCGCCGAAGTCCACGACGACCGCTCGCTGCAACGGTTCATGACCGAGCCGTCGCAGGCGCTGGTCGAAGCGGCGGCGCGGATCGACGGACCGGTGCTGGTCCTGGGCGGCAGCGGCAAGATGGGACCGGAGCTGGCCGCGACGCTGCGGCGTGCCGACCGGGCGGCGGGTGTCGAGCGCGATGTGATCGTCGCGTCGACCTTCAGCGACGACGCCACCCGCGCGGCGCTGGAGGCCGACGGGATCCGTTGCATCCGCGGCGACTTGACCGACCCCGGCTTCCTGGGCGCGCTGCCGGAGTCGCGCCAGGTGATCTACATGCTCGGCTTCAAGTTCGGCAGCGGCACCGACTGGCGGCGCGCGTTCCACGTCAACTCGATCGTCCCCTACCTCGTGGGCGAACGGTTCGGCGATGCGAACATCGTCGTGTTCTCCTCGACCAACCCGTATACCGGTGTCGACTACGTGGCGCCCGCGCCGGCCGGCGGGGAACCAACGGCCGTCGTCGGACCGCCCGTGGGGGGCGGCAGCCGAGAATCCGACGCGCTGCAGCCGGAGGGCGTCTACGGCTGGTCGATCGCCGCGCGCGAAGCCTCCTTCGCCACCACCGCCAGCCGGCACGCCGGGCAGCGCGTGTGCAACTATCGTCTGGCCTACGCGCAGCACCTCTGCTACGGCGTGCTGCGCGACCTGGCCGACATGGTCCACAGGGGCGAGCCGATCTCACAGGCGGTGCCGGCGGTCAACCTCATCTCGCAACGCGACGCCATCGACGTCGCGCTGCGCTGCCTGGAGCACTGCGCCAACCCGCCGTGGACGGTCAACGTGTCAGGGCCCGGCCACCGGGTAGCCGGGATCGTGTCCGCCCTGGGAGCCGAGTTGGGTCGCGACCCGAAGCTGGCCGGCGCCGAAGGCGACACGCTGCCGCTGACCGACGATGCCCTGTGCCGCGCGACCTTCGGTCCGCTCCGGGACAGCGTCGGCGAGCTGATCGCCGCGGTAGCCGGCTGGGTCGAGCGGGGCGGCGCGAGCTGGGAGAAGCCGACGCTGTTCGGCAGCGTCGACCACCGCTACTGACCGCGGCTCACGCCCGCATGCCCTCAGACCCGCATGCGCAGCATCGGGCGCGCGAACGAGACCGTGAGATGCTCGCCGGTGCGGAGTGACGTGGTGCCGGGCGTCATGAAGTGGATGATGAAGGCGCGCCGTTCGCGCGGGGTGTTGTTGGGTGCGGTGTAGTGGAAGGTCTGGCAGTGGTGCAGCATGGCGCCTCCGGCGGGCAGCTCGATCGCCACCGCCTGTGAGGCGTCCACCTGGTCGGCGCTGTCCAGCAGCGCGTTGCTGGACGCCGAGCGGTCGTGCTCCAGCGCCTGCACGTGGGAGCCGGGGATCACCTGCATCGCTCCGTTGTCGACGGTGACGTCGTCCAGCGTCATCCAGCAGCTCACCAGGTTGGCCGGCAGGCACTGCCAATAGGCGTTGTCCTGGTGCCAGAACACCGGTCCGCCGTGGTGCGCCGGCTTGTACAGCGCCTGGTCGTGGAACAACTGGATGTTGGGGCCGATCAGGTCCTCGATGCAGTCCAGGATCGGCTCGTGGTAGAGCATGCGGCGGAAGTGCAGATTGCGCTCACACATCTGCATGATCTGCAGCATCTGCTCCTCCGCCCGGTTCTTGGCCGCCACGTCGTCGGTGTCGTCGATGGCCAGGTTGCGGAATGCACCGGCGCCGGAGCGGGCCAGCGCGAACTCGCGGTCGTACTCGCGGCGCAGCAACTCGACCGTGGCGTCATCCAGCAGCGGTCCCAGCTTGACGTAGCCATGGGTGTGAAAGGCACTCACCTGCTCGGCGGTCAGTCTTCGAAAGCCGTCGGTCATCACGTTCCTTCCCAGACCCTATCCGAGCCGCGGCACGCTGTCAGCCCGCGGGCAAGCCGGCAGGCTTGACCTCGCCTAACACGGCGGGCACTGTCGCCGCGGAATCCACGACTCACTACGGAGGTCATTCGAGCCATGAATCGTACGAAGAACCGCGCCACGGTCACGCTGATCGCCGCGCTGGCGGCCCTGCTGGCGGCGCCAACCGCCTTCGCCAGCGCCGAGGGAGAGACGGCGGCGGCCGAAGAGATCAAGATCCCGATGCTGTTCCGGGAAGGCGGCAACGACGCCAACACCGTGATGTATCGCGGCTTCATCGACGCGTTCAACGAGAAGTACGACGGCCGCTACGAGCTGGACATCGAGTGGGTGCCCGGCATGGCGGTCGAGATCCGGCAGAAGCTGAAGGCGCTCAACTCTGCGCGCAACCTGCCGGCGGTGGTCACCCAACTCGGACCGGAGGCGGCCTTCGCCGAGGCGCTGATGCGCGACGGCCGGCTGATGGACCAGCGGCCCTACTTCGACGCCGACGCGGAGTGGCAGAAGGTGGCGTTCCCGGAGAGCGTCGAGTTCAACACCGACGCCGAGGGTCGGATGTTCACCTCCCCCTCCACCGGCGCACCCTACATCGGCATCTACTACAACAAGGAGATGTTCGCCGAGGCCGGCATCGACGCCTTCCCCACGACCTGGGGCGACTTCTTCGCGGCGTGCGAAACGCTCCAGGCGGCCGGCTTCACGCCCCTGTCCATGCACACCACGGAGACCGGCTGGATCACCAACCTGCTGCTCACCACCTACCTGGGCCGCACCCAGGAAGGGCGCGACTTCATGGACATCCGCTACCCGACCGACGAGTTCACCTCGGAGATCTACATCGACGCGGTGCGCATGGTCGAACGCCTGTACGAGTACACCACCGCCGACGCGATCGGCGGCACCTACGCGCTGGCGGCCAACCACTTCTCCGCCTCCGACACGGCGATGATCGCCAACGGCCCGTGGATGATCGCCAGCTTCGGCGACACGCAGTACTCGCCGGAGGGCTTCGAGGACAAGGTGGGCTACGCCCGCTTCCCGAACGACATGATGATCTCCAACCTGGGCCGCGAGTACGGCCGCGGCGTGTCGATGGACCACGACCTGCCGGTGCGCGAGGGCGCGGTGGAGTGGATCAAGTTCCTGGCCACCCGCGACAACATCGCCCAGCAGGCGATCACGCTCGGCCACATGACCCACCTGGCGTCGCTGAACGAAGACGAGAAGGCCGGGCTCGGGCCGGTGAATCTCGAGTACTTCAACGCGGTCGAAGGGGTCGAGCTGACCATTCCCTGGTTCCAGGCGCAGTGGGATCCGATCAACCAGAACGAGACGATCGTCAATCAGCTCCCCGCGTTGCTGTACGGCGAGATCTCGGCGGAGGAGTACGCGGCCATGCTCGCCGCATCGGCCAAGGAGTACCTGGAATCGCTGTAGACTCCCACCGCGCGGGGTGACGGCGCCCGGTACCTCCCGAGGGGTACCGGGCGCGCCTGCCCACCTGCCGATGAGCAACCGATGATCAAGCCCGGACGCCTGTGGATCGTCCTGTTCCTGCTGCCGGCGCTGGCGATGTTCCTGCTGGTCTACCTGGGCCCGCTGGTGACCGCGGTGACGACCAGCTTCACCAAGTGGAACGGAGTGCAGGCGCCGCAGTTCATCGGACTCGACAACTACCTGCGCCTGGCAGCCAGCGCCAAGTTCCAGGCGGCGTTCGTCAACAGCATCAAGTGGGTGCTGGCCGCCGCGTTCATCCACGTGCCGTTCGGCGTGCTGGTGGCGCTGGTGCTGTTCAAGCGGCCGCGCGGCTGGCGCTTCACCCGCGCCGTCTTCATGATCCCGAACGTCCTGGGATGGACCGCGCTGTCCATGCTGTTCATCTTCATCTACCTGCCCGACGCCGGTATCCTCAACGGGCTCATCCAGCTTCTCGGATTCCGGGACTTCAACCGCAACTGGCTGTACGAGCCCGGCAGCGCGTTCACGGCGGTGACCATGATCTGGCTGTTCTTCGCCGCCGTGATCACCCTGATCACGATGTCGGAGCTGTTGGCGATCCCGGACTCGCTGGGCGACTCGGCGCGCATCGACGGCGCGAGCCCGCTGCAGGTCGACCTCTACATCCACCTGCCGCTGATCCGGCCGATCATCGGCACCGGCATCGTGATCGCCGTCACCGCGGTGCTGAAGGCGTTCGAGATCATCTTCCTCACCACCGGCGGCGGTCCCGGCAACCGCACGCAGAACATCTCCGTGATCATGGTGAACCGCCTGCTCAACAGCCAGGAGTACGGCTACGCCAACGCGCTGGCGGTGGTGCTGCTGGTCATGGGCATGGTGGCGGTCCTGCTGGTGCAGTGGCTGTTCCGCCTGGGCAGGAGCTACCGTGAGTAGCCGGGCGGCCGAGCAGGTCGGCCTGCGCACGCCGCACGAGCGGTTTGCCGCCGGGGCGGCGGCGCTGTTCGGCTACGCGGTCATGGGCTTCGTGATCGCCATCTCCGTGCTGCCGCTGGTGTGGGTGGTGATCTCGTCCCTGGAGACCAACGCCGAGATCCTGTCCTCGGCGCTCAACCTGCCGGCGCAACCGTCGCTCAAGGGCTACGCCACCGCGTTCCGCTTCGCGCGCCTCGACCTCAAGTTCGTCACCTCGCTGATCGTGGCCGTCTCGACGACCACCATCTCGCTCTTGATCTACTCGCTTGCGGCCTATGCCCTGTCCCGCTTCCGCTTCCGCTGGCGCACCCTGGTGTTCACGCTGCTGATCTCGTCGATCCTGATCCCGGTCAACACGATGGTGCAGCCGGTCTACGAGGTGGTGCTGCGGCTCGGGCTCTACGACACCAAGGCAGCGCTGATCCTAGTGTACACGGGATTTTCCATGCCGCTGTGCCTGTTCGTGCTGCGCAGCTACATGATGCACCTGCCCTACGAGATGGAGGAGTCCGCCTATATCGAGGGGGCCAGCGTGCCGCGCACCTTCTGGCGGATCATGCTTCCCCTGACACAGCCGGCCCTGGTCAGCTCGGCGGTGCTCACCTTCCTGGGATCGTGGAACGAGCTCCTGTACGCGCTCCTGCTGACCTCCTCCGAGCACAACCGCACCCTTCCCCTGGCGATGCGCTACTTCATGCAGCAGTTCACGTTCGACTTCTCGGCGATGTTCGCCGCCCTGTTGATCTACGTGGTGCCGTCGATCATCATCTACATCCTCCTGCAGGAGAAGATCATGTCCGGCATCGCCGCCGGCGCCATCAAGGAGTGAGCGACGCGTTGCATGAGGAGTTATGAATGGACGGGCGACCGTTACCGCAAGAGCGTCATCACGGCTCATCGAACGTGCCTCAAGAACGCTCTCGCCACGTATGCGCTGTCCGAGGATCAGCGGAACATCCTGCAGGCGGTCTCCGACAGGATCGGATTGCATGGCGAGGGGTTCCAACCGGACGTGATCGGGACGGCGCCGGACCGGGAGCCGCTGCCCGCCGGCCCGCCGCCGCAAATCGGGCTTGGCACGTTCGCGAATATTCGCCGTTCAGGCGAGTTCATGCAGGCGCAGCCGTGGCTCGTTCCGAGCGTGGAGTTGCTGGTCGAATGGGAGCTTCGGTCGATAGGCCGCTTGCCGGTCAGGCAGTCTCCCGTCGCTCAGTGTGCGAGCCTGGAAGAACTCTGGAAGCGGCTTTGCGCCTGGGCGGCGCCGCTGCGCAGAGATCGCCAGGGACGGTTCCGGCTCGCGCGGCGTGCCGCGGAGTTTCTGCTCGGCACCTATCCGTGGGACGCGGAATGGACCGAGGGCGAGGGCGGTCTGCCGACCGAGGTCAGGGAAGCGCTCGAGCGGGAGTCGCACGTGATCCTCGATTATGCGCGGGACACCGGATGCTATTGCCGTGCCTGCGTTTCCAGGCGCCGGGAGGTGGCCGTTGCGAGGGAGCAGTTCCCCGCGTTGCGGAACGGCGAGATCACGTTGGAGAAGTACGGGGCCATGCTCAGGAGTACCCGGTGAACCGGTCGCACGGCAGATCGCCGGCCTGGGCGACCTACGCGGTGCCGTCGACCATCCTCTACATCGCGGTCAAGGAGTGACCGGATGCCCGGATTGCCCGTCTTCCGCCGCCACACCATCTACCAGGGTGGTCCAGCCGAGCGCATGTCGTGTCTAGTCGGCGACCTGGACGGCGACGGCGTGCAGGAGTTCATCGTCTCGACCCGCAACCCGGAACAGCTCCACTGGTTCGAAAGAAGGGAGGGCGGCGCCTGGCAGCCGCACCTGATCGACGACACCTTCCCCAGCATCAGCGTCGGCGGCGCGCTGGTCGACCTGACCGGCAGCGGCCGGCTCGATCTGATCGGCGCCACCAGCGATCGCGGCAGCAGCGTCTATTGGTGGGAGTGCCCGGCCGACCCGACCCGGCGGTGGGTGCGCCGGGAGGCATTTCCGCTGCCCGCGCCACGCACCCACGACCTACTGCTGGCGGACATCGACGGCGACGGCCGGCAGGAGCTCTACGTTTGGAACCAGGACGCGGAGACCCTCTTCGGTGTCCCGTTGCCGGACGATCCGTACGCGACTCCGTGGCCGGAGATACGGCCGGTCGTCACCGGCGTGGACGAGCAGGGGCTCGCGGCCGCCGACCTCGACGGCGACGGCCGGCTGGAGCTCATCGCCGGCTGCTCGTGGTATCGCCTGCTGCCGAACGGCGAGTGGGAACGGCACGTCTACACCTGGGACTACGGCGGCGTGCGGGTCGTGGCCGCCGATTTCGACGGTGACGGGCGGCCGGAGATCGCGGTCGCCGAGGTGGCCCTGGACATCGGACGCACGTACGGACGCCTGGCGCTGTTCCGCCCGGGGGCGGACGTGGAGGACGTGTGGGAGGACGAGGTGCTGCACGCCCGGCTGCTGGACGCCCACACGCTGCAGGTGGCCGACTTCGACGGTGACGGACGCCCGGACCTGTACGTGGGCGAGATGGGGCGGGGAGACTGGACCCTCCCGCACCCGCCGGCCCAACTGCTCTTTCTGAGCCGCGGGGACCGGATGGAGCAGGTCGTGATCGACTCCGGCATCGGAACCCACGAGGCGCAGGTCATCGAGCTGGACGGCCGTTACGGCATCGTCAGCAAGCCGTACCGGGCGCTTGCCGACACCGCTTCGCGCCCGCCTGAAGTTGACGCTCTTTACCTGTACCTGCCGGAGTGAAAGCCTCGCGCGCTACTCAGTCTGCCGTCGCGCGCGGACGTAGCTCTCCAGCACCTGATTCATCCGCGTCTGATAGCCCTTGCCCGGCGCCTTGAAGTAGGCCAGGACCGACCGCTTCACGCGTATCGTCACCTGTTCGGTCCGATCGGGCTCCACGATCTCGGCACGCTTCCAGAACATCTCGTCGAGTTCCGGTATGTCGCTGAAGTCGATGTTTTCGTCCTCTACTGCATCGATCTGATCGGGTGTGGGAGGTTTATCGTGTCCTTTCATCAAATGCCCTCCTTTCTCCCTTTCGCCAGCCATCCGGACGGTTGTATACGATGGACGCTTGGAACGAGTTGAGCAGCGGGTGCGTCCGGCAGTGCGTCCGGCGCACCTGCCGGAGAGCAGCCACGTCGATCGTTCCGGTCACGGCCGCCTCCTCATTGGCGGCGCCATCCAGCACGCAGCGGGCCGCTCCGTCGCAGTCCACGATCACGGCGCCTCCGCAGAAGCGTTGCGCCCGCTCGTCGCCGGCGTCGTCGACGGCGGGCATCTCCGGGGCCGGCCGGCCCGCGCAGCTCACTCCGGCGATCGTCACCGCGCAGTCGCGGGCGAACAGCGGCCAGCGTTCCCGGCGCCAGCGGATCCAGCCGTCGCGGTTGCCGCCGTAGGACGCGAGCGAATTGGCGTGCGGCGCCAGGATCACCTCGGCCCCGCGCAGCGACAGCAGATGGATCATCTCGAATCGCGTGGCGTCCGCGCAGATGGCCACCCCCATCCGTAAGCCGGCCAGCCTGCCGGCGGATACCTCGATCACCGGCAGCTCGCTGCCTGGGGTGAAGTGTCGGCACTCGGCCGGAGTGAGGTTGATCTTGCGCATCAACCCGGCGAAGCCGTCCGGGACCGCGACCACGAAGCTGTTATAGCGCACGCCGCCACGGCGCTCGACCAGACCGAAGCCGACCGCGGTGGCGAACTCCGACGCCAGACCGACCGCACGGCCGACCAGCGGGGAGTCCAGATCGAGCGCTGCGTCAGGATCGTAGGTCCAGCCGGTCAGCGAGAACTCGGGAAAGAGCACGAGGTCGGGCGGGGTACCGGCACTCTCACAAGCGCTTCGAGCCACGCGCCGTGGCGGTCCAGGTTGATCGCCGGATCGGCGCAGAACCGGAAGCTGACCAGGCTGACGGTGATCTGCGCGCCCATGGACCGGAGCGTACCGCAGGCCGGCGCCGTTCGTAGCCCGGCAGCCTTTGAAGGACTGCGGCGCGGCCAGGATAATGCTGGAGTGGAGGCGGTGGCGCGGGCGATTCGCGGGCACCGGAAGACCAGCCTGGAATGAGCCGCTTGGCGGGCAAGCGCGCGGTTATCACCGGAGCGGGACGAGGGCTCGGTCTGGCGGTGGCCGAGCTGTTCGTGAGCGAGGGAGCGGCGGTCGTCCTGGCCGACCTGGACGAGGGCGCGATCACGGCAGCGGCAAACCGGCTCGAGGCCGCAGGCGGCACGGCGATCGGGGTGCGGGCGGACATCGCCGCGGCCGCGGACGTACAGGCCCTGATGGCCGCGGCGGTCGAGCGTCTGGGCGGCCTGGACGTGCTGGTGAACAACGCCGGGATCGTCAGCGCCGGCAGCGTGACCGAGGTGGACGAGGCGCACTGGAACCGGGTGCTGCGGGTCAACCTCACCGGTGCCTACCTGTGCTCACGCTACGCGATCCCGCACCTGGAGCGAGCCGGCGGCGGATCGATTGTGTGCGTCTCTTCCTCGTCCGGGGTGGTCGGCAAGAGGGATCAGGTCGCCTATAACGTGTCCAAGCACGGTCTCGTCGGCCTGGTGCGCTGCATGGCGCTCGACCACGCCGACGCCGGCATTCGCGTCAACGCGGTGTGTCCGGGCGCGATGGACACGCCCGCGCTCCAGGAGCTCAGTTCCGAGCAGCGCGCGGAGCTGGCCGCGCGCAATCCACTCGGCCGCGTGGCGGATCCGGCGGAAGTGGCCCAGACCGTGCTGCACCTGGCGTCCGACGAATCGTCGTTCACCACCGGCGCGCTGTTCCTGGTCGACGGGGGCCTCACCGCGATGTTGCGAACGTACCGGGAAAGGACCTCCGGCAAGAACGAGAATTCCGCTGCTCGCCCTCGATGCCGATAGCGGTTATCGTGACCCACGCGACGAAGGGAGGCACTGTGACATCAGGTTCCACGCTTCGGGCTCCGGGGGGGCCACGGGCTCGTACGACCGGGCTCCGGCTCCAGGGCCTCGCCCTTCTCGCCCTGGCCGTCCTGGCGGTGACCGGCTGTTCCGGCGCGAGCCCGACGAAAGCCGACTGCGACGACTGGGCCACGAGCGCGTTCTTCGAGACCGCTGCCGTCGACAGGGTCGCGGCATGCCTGAAGCAGGGATCCGGCGTGAACGCTCGGGACGAAGAGGCCAACACGCCGCTGCACCTCGCCGTTCGCTACCACCACGATCCGGCCGTTGCCACGATGCTGCTGGAAGCGGGTGCGGACCCGCAAGCCCGCAACGGCGAAGGAGATACGCCACTGCACCTCGCGGCTCGCCACAACGACGACCCGAACGTCGTCGGCCTGCTCCTGGAAGCAGGCGCAAACCAGGAGGCGCGCAACCAGAGGGGAAGCGTCCCGCTTCATGCCGCGGCCGCGGGCAACGAGAATCCGGCCGTCGCCATCGCGCTGATCGACGCCGGATCCGACCTGGAGGTCCAGAATCCGGAGCGGTTCACTCCGCTGCACATGGCTGCCCGGTACAATGCGAACGCGGCCATGATCACCGCGCTGGCGGAGGCCGGCGCGAACCTCGACGCCCGCCACTTCCGGCGCGGCACCGCGCTGCACGTCGCGGCTGCGTACACCGAGAACCCCGCCGTCATCGCCGCCCTGGTGGAGGCCGGCGCAGACCTCGACGCGCGGAACCGATACGAGGATATCCCGCTGCATACCGCGGCCGCGCTCAACCGGGACCCGGACATCGTGCAGGCCCTGATCGACGCGGGCTCGGACCTCGACGCCCGGCACCACAACGGCGGGACGCCGTTGCACATGGCGGCGTCGATCGGCCGGAATCCCGCCGTCATCGTCGTGCTCGTCACGGCCGGCGCGGATCTGGACGCGCGCAACCACGGCGGGTCCACGCCGCTCCACTCGGCGGCCGGGCTCAACCGGAACCCGGCCGTCATCGCAACGCTGGCCGACCTGGGCGCGGACCTCGACGCGCGCAGCGACTTCGGCGGCACCCCGCTGCACATCGCCGCCGCGATCAACCGGAACTCCAAGGCCGTCGCGGTGCTGATCGACGCCGGCGCGGACGTGCACGCGCGCAACGACTTCGGCGGCACCCCGCTGCACAGCATGGCCGTGTACCAGGACGACGGAGAGGAAGAGCGTATCGCAGGCATCACCGAGGCGCTTCTGGGCGCGGGAGCGGACGTGAATGCGCAAGACCTCGACGGTCGAACCCCGCTCCACAGCGCGATGATCTTCAACGAGGAGCCGGTCGTCGTCGGGGCGTTGATCGGTGCGGGAGCCCAGGTCAATGCGCGGGACGACAACGGCCGCACGCCGCTTGACTACGCCCAGGATCCGGTCGTCATCGCGGCCCTGAGAGCCGCCGGCGCCGACTGCGGCGAGGGTTCGGTCTTTACCGACGGCCGGTGCCGGCCGGCTTCGATGTCCTCGGCCTTCGAGAACGGACAGACTGACCAGGTGCCGCCGCCCCTGTTCGAGAGCGAGGTCGCGGCAGGACGATAGCGCGCATTCTCTCAGCCGCCGAGGTACACCATCGACAAGCCGGTGACTCGCTCGAAGTGAGCGTCGTGCGTGAGCAGCGACGCGCCCGTCTGCAGGGCGTGAGCGGCGACCCAGACGTCGTTGACGGGAATCGGCGTTCCCGCCCGTCTGAGCTCGGCGGCGACCGACCCGAATCGACTGCAGGTTTCGAACGTGACCGGGACGAACGCCACGAACGGCTTGGCAAGAGAGGGTCTGATACGTTCACGCTGTGCAGTACGACGACGAAGCGTACCGGAGGGCCATCCGCCGCGACCAGGGCTGGAACTTCTGGGTCAACGTCGGCGACCTGTCGTTCGTCAACCTGGCCGGCAGCTTCGTCTTCATCTCCACGATCCTGCCGCTGTACGCCAGCTACCTGACCGACTCGCGGGTCCTGATCGGCCTCATCCCGGCTGCCTACGTGGTCGCGTCACACGGGCCGCAACTGTTCATGGCCGCGCGCGCGGAAGCGCTGGGACGCAAGAAGCCATGGGTCGTGAAGGCCAGCGTGTTCGAGCGGGTGCCGTGGCTGATCCTGGGGCTGGGCATCCTGCTGTGGCCGGAAGCGCCGGCATGGTTCTCCTATGCCTTCCTGGTCGCCATGCTGTTGGCGGCCCAGGGCGCCGTCGGGGTAGCCAGCCCGGCATGGCGCGCCATGCTGGCCAACGTCATCCACGCCGACCGCAAGGGGCTGATGTTCGGGCTGGGCAGCTCCTTCGGCGGGCTGATGGGCGCTGCCGGCGCGCTGCTGGCCCGCTACATCCTGGACACCGTCGCCTTTCCCCGGTCGTTCGGAATCTGCTTCCTGCTGGCGTTCGCGGGCCAAGCGGTCTCCTGGACGTTCCTGACCCTCAATCGCGAGCCCGAGCGCCCGCCCGACCGCCCGCGAGCTCGCCTGGGCTCTTATCTCCGGGAGTTGCCGGACGTGCTGAGACGCGACCCCAGCTTCGCCCGCTTTCTGATCAGTCAGGTGCTGGTGATCCTGGGCACCCTGGGGGTGACGTTCTACATCGTGTACGGACGCGAGGCGTTCGGCGTGAGCGACGCCTTCGCGGCAACCCTGACCATGGCCGCGCTGATCAGCCAGGCCGTGGGCACGCCGCTGCTCGGCTGGTGGGGGGACCGCTTCGGGCACCGGTCCGCCGCCGAGGTGTCGGCCCTGCTGTGTGCGGGCGCGGGAGTTGTCATGATCATCGCTCCCGGCGCCGCGTGGATGTACGCGGCCTTCGCCCTGCTGACGGTCTCCGACGCCGGGCTCAGGGTGGCCCGGCCAGCCTTGCCATGGACCTGGGAGCCGGCGGCCGGGTGCCGACCTACGTGGCCCTCACCACGACCCTGCTTGCCGTCCCCGCCCTGGTGGCGCCCATCCTGGGAGGCTGGCTCATCGACCTGGTGGGTTTCCGTCCGGTGTTCGTCGCCGGCGCCGCGCTCGCCGTGCTCGGCTGGCTGCTGATGCGCACGGGCGTGGCCGACCCTCGGGTGAACCGCCGTCAGACGGCCCGCTGGCGACGCTAGTGCTCGTATTCCTCCATCAGCTCCACGTGGTTGCCGTCGGGATCGGCGCAGAAGCAGACGCTGACCGAGCCCTCCGTGAGCTCGAAATTGACGGGACCGGATATGAAGTGGACCCCCTTCTTCCTGAGCTCCTCGACCGCCCCCGGCAGGTCGTCGACCACCAGCGCGAAGTGGCAGGAGCCGACCGACCCGATGGGAGGCTGGTGCGGTTCGATCGGCGGCGTGTAGTACTCCAGCAGGTCGATCAGGATGTCGGGGCTGTCGGGCGCGGCCAGCCGCGTGGACTGGGCGCGCGCACCGCGGAGGCCGTTCGCCTCGTCGATCTTGTCGCCTTCGAGCTGGTGGTTCTCCACCAGCCGCAACCCGAGCTTGTCGACGTAGAATTCCAGCGCCCGCTTGGTGTCGCTGACCGTCACCGCGACGTGGTCGAAAGTCCGTACCTTCATGCGCCGATCCTACCCGATCGGCTACATCGCGGTGAGACCGCCGTCCACCAGAAACAGCGCGCCGGTGGTGAACGACGATTCGTCGGACGCCAGGTGCAGCACGGTGCGGGCCACCTCGGCCGGCTCGGCAATGCGGCCGAGCGGATGCCACCCCGCCAGCTTCGCGCGGTGCTCGGCTGAGAGCGAGTCCGTCATCGGCGTGTTGATCACTCCCGGGCACACGGCGTTGACCCGGATGCCGGAGTCGGCATGGTCCAGCGCCATGCAGCGGACCAGGCCGATGACGCCGTGCTTGGACACGTTGTAGGCCACCTGACCCTTCTGCCCGGTCACGCCGGAGGCCGAAGCGATACAGACGATCGACCCGCCGCCGGACCGCTCCATCTGCGGGACCGCGTAGCGGGAGCACAGATAGGAGGAGGTGAGATTGACCGCCAGCACTCGCTCCCAGTGCGCCTCGTCCACTTCGGTGACCGTACCGGCACTGGAGATCCCGGCGTTGTTCACCAGCACGTCCAGGCCGCCCATGCGCTCGGCCGCCGCGTCCATCAACTCCTGCACCTCGCGCGTCGAGGTGACGTCGGCGCGCACGGCGGCCGCCTCGCCGCCGTCAGCCGCGAGCCGCTCCGCCGCTGCCGTGGCGGAGCCCTCGTCCAGATCGGCAAGCACGACCGCGGCCCCTTCGCGCACGAACAGCTCGGCCACCGCCAGCCCCAGCCCCCGGCCGGCTCCGGTGACCACCGCCCGCCTTCCCTCCAGCCGCTTCATCGCCTGGTCACTCTAGCTGAAGCCAGCCCGGGGTCCACGCGTCCTCCGTATGAATGCCTGGAGACATGGCGATTATCATGATGATCGCTGTCAGCGATGGCGGCCAGTGTCGTTACGGTTGTCCCTGGGCCGAGGAGGGCTGATGCGCAGAGTGATTGACCCTCGCCTGAAGGCGAGGGCTTGCACCACCTGACCATCCTGACTACATTTGCTTCTGATGAAGGTCGAGGAGATCGGCACGCTGGAAGCCAAGACCAACCTCTCGGCGCTGTTGAGTCAGGTCCTCGAGGGCAAGAGCTTCTACCTGACCCGCCGTGGCAAGCGGATCGCGGAGCTCAGGCCCGTCGCGCCGCCGGCTCGCACCCGTCGCGCCGGCTTCGCCAAGGGCACCTTCACCTACATCGCTCCGGACTTCGACGCGCCACTGGACGACTTCGCCGACTACCGGTAGTGACGCTGCTACTCGATACGCACACCGTGCTCTGGTTCGTCGAAGACGCGCCAGATCTCTCCCCGCGCGCCCAGGCCGCCATTGAGGACACCGACAATACCGTCCTTTGCAGCGTCGCGTCCGTGTGGGAGATGGCAATCAAGCTCGGTCTGGGCAAGCTCGCCATGTCGCGTCCGCTCTATCCCGAATTCGCCGAACTGCTGGCGGAACATGGCATTCAGCAACTGTCCATCTCGTACCGCCATGCCAGTGAAGTCGCGGCGCTGCCGTTGCACCACCGCGATCCCTTCGATCGTCTGCTCATCGCCCAGGCGGTCGTCGAGAACCTCCCGATCGTCAGTGTCGATCACGGATTCGACCCCTACCCTATCACCCGAATCTGGTGACGGTCGTCATACGGGCACACGGCGATGAGAATGCCGATGACGGCTGAGCTCACTCCGCCCAATCCGTTCTACGTGCCGCTTGACCGCGAGGTCACGCGTTCGCTGGACGGCACGTGGCGGTTCGCGCCGGACCCCGACGACCGCGGCCAAGCCGACGGCTGGCACCGCAGCGGCGTGCAGGGACGCCCGTGCCCGGTGCCGGCGGCGTGGCAGTTCCTGTTCGACGACCTGCGCGACTACCGCGGGCCGGTGTGGTATGAGCGGGAGCTCACCGCTCCTGCCGATCACCCGGGCCGCCGGATCGCTCTGGTCTTCGCCGGGGTCGACTATCACGCGATGGTGTGGGTGAACGGACGGCTGGCCGGCACCCACGAGGACGGCTATCTGCCATTCGCGGTGGACGCCTCCCACCTGGTCTCCTTCGATCGGCCCGACCGGATCACGGTCCGGGCCTCGGTGCCGGAGGACCAACTGGAGATCCCCGGGGACGAGACCTCCGGCTCCCACCGGAGCGGCATCTGGCGGCCGGTGTGGATGGAGGTCACCGGCTCCACCCACTTCTCCGACCTGTTCGTCGCCCCCGACCTGGACGCCGGACGGGCGGACCTCCGCATCGGCATCACCGCGCCCGCGCACGGAGCGGACCGGAGTGTGCGGCTGCGCCTGCGGGCGGACGGCCCGGACGGGTCTACGCATGCCGCCGAGCAGGAGCTGGTGCTGCCAGCCGCGGATCAGCAGTTCTCGACAGAGGTCGCGACCGCGCTGGCCATCGACGACCCGCGGCCGTGGACGGTCGAGGACCCGCAACTCTACCGGCTGCACGCCGTTCTCACCGAGGGCGAGCGCACCCTCGACGCCGCCTCCCGCGAGTTCGGCATGCGCACGATCGACATCGACGGCATCCACCTCCGCCTCAACGGACAGCCGATCTACCTGATGGGCGCGATGGACCCGCAGGACATCCCCGACAAGAACATCTACCTCCCCGAGTACCACGCCCCCACCGAGGAGGAGATCAGAAACGAGGTGCTGCTGGCCAAGCGGATGGGCTTCAACTGCATCCGCAAGCACCACCAGATCGACGATCACCGCTACCTGCGCTGGGCCGACCGGCTGGGGCTGCTGGTGTACGGGCAGCCGCCCTGCTACCGGCGGATCACCGACGCTTCGGTCCGCCGCTGGCGCCGGCTGGTCGAGGGGTGGGTGCGCCGGGACCGCGGCCATCCCTCCATGCTTATGTGGACGCTGTTCAACGCCGCGCAGGGCCTTGCGCCCATGCCCACGGCCTACGACAAGCGGGCCGAGCACGAAAGTGCGGCGACCACTCCCGAGGAGCGGGCGGAGATCGTCCGCGTCGCCCACGACCTGGTGAAGCGCCTGGACCCGACCCGGCCGGTCATGGACACCGCCGGCGGGGAGTTCTACCGGGGCGAGGTGCGCTCGCTGATGCGCTACGGCTTCTCCGGGCCGCAGTACTACCGCCGGTCGCGCGAGCACTACCCCGCCCTGCGCGCCGACCGCGTCAGCCGCATCCCCGGCGCGGTCAGCGAGCAGCCGGACCCCGATCCCAAGCCGCTCCTGGTCGGCGAGCTGGGCGGCTACATCTACTTCCCGGACCTGGGCAAGTTCCGGGGGCAATGGGGCGGGCGCACCCCGTGGCCGATCCTGCGCTCGGCCGGCCTGGGCTGGGGCGCCTTGGGCGAGCGCATGGCCGACGGTTACGAGGAGCGGTTCCGTGCCTGGGGGCTGGACCAGGTGTACGGCAGCTTCGCCGGACTGGCCGAGCGGCACGACTGGTCGGCCTTCGCGGACATCAAGGACGAGGTCGAGCAGATCAGGAAGGGACCGGACGTGACCGGCTACGTGTTCACGATGTTCTCCAACATGGGGCCGTACGTGCACGGGCTCCTGGACTACGACCTGAGCCTGCGGCCGTTCCACGGCGAGCTGGCGCGGCTGAACAGCCCGGACCTGCTGATCGTGGACTGGGAGGAGCTGAACTACTGGCCGGGCCGGACGGTGCGCGCGGCGCTGCTGCTGTCGCACTACGGCGCCCGCCCGATCGCCGGCTGCACGGTGCGCTGGCGGCTCGACGGCTTCGACCCGCACGGCGAGGTGACCGGCGTTTCGATGGAGGCGGTGGGCGTCCGCACCGTCGGCAGCATCTCCTTCCCGGCGCCGGCGGTGGAGCGCGGAACTCGGGCGCGGCTGATCGTGGAGCTGATCGACGTCGACGAAATACGGTCGGCCAACTACCTCGACCTCTACCTGTACCCGGAGAGCGGCAGGCGAGCGCCGCGCCGGCACCGGATCAACGTGTACCGCGCCGACCGGCAGACGCTGCAGGACGCCGGCTACGACACTCATGACGGCATCGATCCCGGCATCCCGGTGACCGTCGCCGGCGCCTTCGACGCGCGGGTAGACGAGTACCTGAGCGCCGGCGGCACGGTGCTGCTGTTCGCCGGGGACGGCACCCAGGTCGATCCCGAGCTGGGCGTCGCGATCGGGACCGTCGGCTACGCGCTGGGCACGATGCCGGGCTGCAACTTCTGGGCGTACGTCAACCCCGCCCACGGCCTGTTCGGCGCCATCCCGTACCAGAATCCGCTGGGCTGGACCTTCCTGAAGGTGCTGGCCGCGCCGCCCGGCCAGGAGACCCTCCCCGGCGGCTCGGGCTCCTCCCCCCGGCTGGCCACCATGATCGGGGACCTGGACTCCTCCGTGAAGGACGACATCCTGATCGGCTGCTACTCCGAGTGGCTGCGCTCGCGCTCCCCGGGCCGGCTGCAGGGCGAGGCCGTCCCGCGGGAAGTGGCGGCGCTGGCCGCGCGGTTCCGGTTCAAGGCCGGCCGCATCGTGGTGGTCACGCTCGACCTGCTGTCCTCGGCCGACACCGACCCGGTCGCCGCCCTCATGCTGCACGACCTGGTCGGCTACTGCTTCTCGGACTTCGCGCCCGCGACCGTGCCGCCCGGTCAGATCCGGCCGAGAGGCGCGGCGTGTTCGAGCACGTGGGCCGTCAGTGAGGGAATACCGGGTTCGTAGCGAACCGGTGGAAGCTGTCCGGGCGGGCGCCAGACGAAACCCAGGCGCTGCAGGGCGTTCAGGGCCGCATGCACGTGCCCCGGATCCGCGTCCGCACCGAGGTCGGAGACGACCGCGCCCTTCAACTCCTCGTAGGTCAGCGTAGGCGCGGATTGAAAGCGGGCGGCCACCGACTCGGCAACGGCCAGCCAGCCCGATTGATCCAGCTCCAGGTACCGGTCCTCGTAGTAGTCGGTGACCCTGGCAGCCACGTCCGGCCGCGCCGCGGCCGCGTGGGCGGCGGTCAGCCGGGTCGCACCGGACGCCAGGCGCTGCTGCCACAAGGCGCGGCCCCAGACTTGGATGAAGTACGGATAACGCTGGCTGTCCTCCACGACCGTGTCGAGCGCGTCGGCGTCGATGCCTACGCCGTGGGCCGCCAGCGGCTCGACCAGGGCGGCGCGGGCGGCCGTGGCGCCCAGTAGACCGATGCCCAGGCGGCCTTCATCCAGCCGGCTCCAGAAGGACGCGTTCATGGCGCCGAGATGTGCAGGCAAGCCGGGCGTGCCGGCCAGTACCAGCAGGAACGGCGCGTCGGCGCGCACCTGTTGACTGGCGTTCAGCAGCGTTCTGCCCACCTCCAGGTCGAGCGTGTGCGCTTCGTCGAGCAGCGCCGCCAGCGGCTTCCTGCGGCACCGGGCGGTCAGTTCCGCCCGCAGGTTCCTCACGCCCCCGGACGGCGGCGCCCACTCGACGGAGCCGACCGCCGCCACGCCGAGTTTCCGAGGCAGCAGCTTGGCGATTCCGGACGGCGGCGCCAGAACCTCGATCAGCGCGTCCGGAGTCGGGACGTCGGCGGGGGTCAGTTTTACCACGTCCACGTCCGGTTCGTGGTCTCGGCAGGTGCGCTCAAACCAGTTGAGCAGCACCGTCTTGCCGGTGCCACGCGGCCCGGTCAGGGCGACGTTGTGCGGCGGAGCTCTGCCGCCGAGCAGGTCCGCCAGGCAGCGCGTCAACACCGCCTCCTCCCGCTCGCGTCCGGTGAGGGCCGGCGGGGTGGCGCCGTCGCCGGGAGTAAACAGGCGTTGCTGCACTGCCTTCATGTCGGCCACGCAACGCACGGTAGCACGGCGGCATCGAAACCTGGGTTTCGTGAGCGCCCGTCACCCCTTGAGCGCGCCGATCATCACGCCCTTGATGAAGTAGCGCTGCAGGAACGGGTAGATGGCGACGATGGGCGCGATCGTCACGACGATGGCGACGTACTTCATCTGCTCGGCCACCCCCGAATTCCTGGTGAGCATGCCCGGCGCGCGCCCCAGGCCGAGCTCCGCCCCCTGCCCCTGGATCAGGAGCTTGACCAGGAAGATCTGGATCGGCTGCTTGTCCGCGTCGAAGATGAACACCAGCGCCCAGAAGTAGGTGTTCCAGAAGCCGACGGCCGTCCACAAACAGATCACGGCCATCACCGGCTTGGCCAGCGGCACGACGAGGCTCACCAGGATGCGCGTCCTGCTGGCGCCGTCGATCAGCGCCGACTCGTGCAGGCTGTCCGGGATCGCCGACTGGAAGTAGGTGCGGGTGATGATGATGTGCCACGCCGCCACCGCGAACGGGATGATCAGCGCCCAGCGCGTGTTCACCAGTCCCAGGCTGCGCACCACGATGAAGAAGGGGATGATGCCGCCGTGGAAGAACATCGTGAACACGATGAAGCCCATGAACAGGTGGCGGAACCGGAAGTCGCGCCGCGACAGCGGATAGGCCGCCAGGCAGGTCATCACCAGGTTGATCGCCGTGCCGATGGCGACGATGAAGACGGTGTTGAAGTAGAACGTCCCGATCGCCGCCCGCTCGAAGATGTCCGCGTACGACTGCAGGTAGATGCGGTCCGGCAGGAACAGGACCTGGTTGAAGAACACGGCCTCCGGCGTCGAGACCGACAGGAACAGCACGTACAGGAACGGCAGCCCCGTGACCAGCAGCGCCAGCACGGCGATGCTCCAGACGGCGACGTCGAGGCCCGGCTCGCGGTGTCTGATGGCCATCGCTGCGGCGCCCTACCGGGTTCCCGTCACCACAGGCTGGTGTCGCCGATGCGGCGGGCGAGCTGGTTGGCCCCCACCAGCAGCGCGAAGTTGATCACCGAATTGAACAGCCCGACCGCGGCGGAGAAGCTGTACTCGAGCTCGATCAGGCCCTGCCGATAGACGTAGGTCTGGATCACGTCCGCCACGTCGTAGGTGGCGGGGGTGTACATCAGGATGATCTTCTCGAAGCCGATGTTCATCATGTTGCCGACGGTGAAGATCAGGATGATCACGATCGTCGGCATGATCCCGGGGATGGTGATGAACCGCATCTGCTGTACGCGGGTGGCGCCGTCGATCACCGCCGCCTCGTAGAGCTCGGAATCGATCGAGGCGATGGTGGCGATGAAGATGATCGACCCCCAGCCGAACCCCTGCCAGATCCCCGAGCCCACGAAGAGCGAGCGGAAATAGCGGGACTCCAGGAAGAAATTGATCTTCTCCAGGCCCAGCTCCACGAACACGGTGTTGATCCAGCCGTGGCTGACGCTCAGGAAGTTGTACATCATGCCGACCACCACCACGGTCGACACGAAGTGCGGCAGATAGCTCACCGTCTGCAGCGACCGCTTGAACCAGCGTACGCGCAGCTCGTTGATGACCAGCGCGAACAGGATCGGCGCGGGGAAGCCGAAGACGAGCATCAGGACGTTGAGCAGCAGCGTGTTGCGGATGAGCCGCCAGAAATAGAAGGACTCGAAAAACTCCACGAACCACTTGACACCCACCCACGGCGCCGAGCCGATCGTGTCGCCGATGCCGAAGTCCTTGAAGGCGATGACCGAGCCCCACATCGGCAGGTACGCGAAGACGATGTAGTAGGCGACCACCGGCGAGATGATCAGCAGGTACTCGCCCTGCGAGGCGACCAGCTGGCGCACACGCACTCCCACGGTGGGTACCGCGGACGATTCCGTCACCGGTGCCATCCTGCTCCTCTGAATAGCGAGAGGGAGGAAGCGCGCTCCGCTCCCTCCCTCCCTTGGATCGAGCCGGGTCGATCCGGCCGTTACATGCCCTTCAGGAACTCGTCGTAATAGCCCTGATAGACGGCCAGCGCCGCGTCGATCTCCTCGCCGGCGATACGGTTCACGGTATCGACGTACGCGTCCCAGCCGGAGAACGACTCCTGGCCGGAGATGAACTTGGCCACCATCTCGTCGACGTAGTCGTCGAACCCCTTCCGCGACGCCTGCACGACCTCCGACTCGTCCCCGGTCAGCTTCCAGAACACGAACGCGCCGGCCCAGGGGCTGATCAGCTCCTCGAAGTCGCGCACGTCCTGCCACAGCGGCTCGACCGCGGAGGCGCGGTTGTTCTCGTACAGCACGTACTCGCGGGCGATGCGCCCGACCGCCGATCCCATCGGGTAGAAGCGGCTGGGCAGCTCCGCCCACTTGCCGATGAACTTGACCTCGCCGTCCTCCATGACGTGATGCTCGCCCTCGATGCCGATCTCGCCCTTCAGCGGGAACTCGGTGTCGCCGAGCGTGTAGTCGACCACGCGCACCGCGGCGTCCGTGTTGGGCCCGGCCTTGGCCAGGAAGTTGGACCAGATCGTCGCCGAATCGCGCGGGTAGAACCGGTCGCTGCCGTCCCAGACGGCGCTGGTCGGCTCCAGGATCGGGATCACGTGCGCATCCTCCGACTGCTCGCCGCGCAGCGTGCCGGTGATGCTGGCCGCGACGTGCAGCCACAGGTGAAAGGAGACCATCTGCTGGTACTGCGAGTTGAACTTCGGCGAGTCGAGCTGGAAGATGTCCTGGTCGATCAGACCCGCTTCGAACATCCCGTTCAGCCACTCCAGCATCGCCCTGAAGCGGTCGCTGGTGGGCACGAAGTAGACTTGGTCGTCCTCCACCGCGTAGTGGTCGTCGCCGGACGGCTGCCCGGACAGGTAGCCGATGCCGAACGACGGATACCACTTCACGACCCAGTTGGAGCCGCCGTAGTAGCTGGACCAGCCGATCTCGTCCGCCTGGCCGTTGCCGTTGGCGTCACCTGCGACCAGCGCGCTCAGGGCTTCCTGGTAGTCGTCGACGGTCTCCGGAACGTCGACGCCCGCGTTGCTCAGCCAGTCCTGCCGGATCAGCAGGGCCCAGTAGTTGAACCGGTTGGGCAGGATGGAGGGCAGCCCCAGGATGCGTCCGTCGCGTTCCGAAACCGCCCCCTTGTAGGCCTGATAGGCGGGCTGTGACAGCTTCGCGGACAGCTTCGGCATCTCGCCGGCGTCGAGCTTGTCGCTCCACGGGATGATCACGCCCTTGTCGGCCATCTCGCTCGGGGTCAGGCCTTCCGGGTGGGCGGTGAAGATGTCGGGCATCTCGCTGCCGGAGGCGATCAGCAGGGCGAGCTGCTTGCCCAGCTCCGCGATCGGCACGACACGCCAGTCGAACTCGATGTTCAGCTCCTGCTCTACCAGGTCGATGATCGGCTGCTCCCCGGTCAGCGGGTAGGAAGCGTCGTCGTTCTCCCAGGTCATGACGGTCACCACGTCCGGTCCCATCTCCGCGCCCTCGTCCTGCGCGGCGGCGAATACCAGCGTGGCGCTCAGGCACAGTCCGGCAAGGACCATGCAGCGTCTCTTCAGGTGAGTCACTCTTTCGGCCTCCTCGTGTAGCGGTACGTGCGTACCGGTAATTGACTGACGGTCAGTCACCGCCCGGCTCCTGTCAAGCTTCCCCACCGGCCGGGTCGGACCGGCGTTGGCATGGGAGAAACACGGACGCGGGCGTAGACTGGGACGAGTAATCTTGAGGGGGCGCGAAGTAGGCCGGCGCGTCACTGGAGTAGCGCCCTGTGTTGTATCCCGAATTGAATCGTCGAGAGAGCGGGTGAATTGGTCAGAATGAT
>JAPPKD010000031.1 GCA_028820215.1 Spirochaetaceae bacterium
TTTCGCGACTACGGCGCCGGGCTGGGGCTGGGCCAGACGGTCATCCTGGGCGGCGTCTCGCAACGCCCGCAGGTCGCCGCGCTGTCACGCTGCGTCGAGATCGTCGTGGCGACGCCGGGCCGGCTTCTCGATCTTCTTGAGCAGGGTCATGTCCGCCTGAGCCGCATCACCCACTTCATTCTCGATGAAGCGGATCGCATGCTGGACATGGGCTTTATCCACGACGTGAAGAAGATCATCGCCAAGCTGCCGGTCCGCCGCCACTCGCTGCTGTTTTCCGCCACCATGCCGGCCGACGTTGCCAGCCTGGCCGGTGAGATTCTGCATCGGCCGGAGCGGGTGGAGGTGACGCCGGCGGCCACCACGGTGGACACCGTTCGGCAGCTCGTGTATTTCGTGAACAACGCGGACAAGTCGCACCTGCTGCGCGAACTGTTGAACGACCGGGAGCTGTCCCGCGTGCTGGTGTTCTCGCGTACCAAGCACCGCGCGAATCGGGTGGCCCAAAAGATTGCGGCGGCCGGGGTAACGGCGGACGCCATCCACGGCAACAAGTCGCAGAATGCCCGCCAGGCAGCCCTGGAACGGTTCCGCCGCGGGAGCTCACGCGTGCTGGTGGCAACCGACATCGCGGCTCGCGGGCTCGATGTCGACGGCATCAGCCACGTCATCAACTTCGAGTTGCCGCACGAGCCGGAGAGCTACGTGCACCGCATCGGACGGACGGCGCGCGCCGGTGCGTCCGGATGTGCGCTGTCGTTCTGCGACCCCGGCGAGGTGCCGCAACTGCGCGCCATCGAGAGACTCGCCCGCGTCACGCTGCAGACGGTCCGCGACCAGCCGTTCCACGTCTCACCACCGGCGCCGCAACGGCGGCATCGTCCGGAGCCGGCGGGTTCCCACCGGGCCGCCGAGGTCCGTGGCCTCGGCGGCGGCCGGCCCAACGGCGGACGCCGCCGTCAGCGCCGCCGCGTGACCGCATCGTGAAATCTCACAACGCGGTGTGAGGATCGGTGCCGGGAGTGCGTTCGGAGCGGTACATCTGAATGCCCCACGGTTCGAAGCCGAGCCGCCGGTAGAATCGCAGAATCCTGTCAGTGTCCCTGGTAGCGGTGAACACGTGGAACGCCGCTACGCCGCGGTCTCGTGCCCACTGCAGTACGGTGCGCACGAGCGCCGACCCGATGCCCTGTCGGCGAGCTTCCGGGCATACGTACAACTCCTCGATCTGCAGCACGCGCCGGTCCGCGGGGGTCACGGCATAGCCGGGTTTGTTCGCGATCCTGGCGCACGCGAAACCCACGATGCGGCCCGACACGCGAGCCACGAGAGAGCATTCGGAAAGGAAGCTGAGCAGGTAGGCTTCGGTTGACGGACCCTGGCCGATGGTGGAGCCCTCGCGAGCCCACTCCGCGGTCAGCGCCCGTACCGTCGCCACGTCCTGTTCCGCTGCCGGCGTAACCTCGATGCCTTCCACGGCTTCAGACGCAGCGGCCGCCGTCCACGTCCAGGCAGCAGCCGGTCAGGAGGTCGGCCTCGTCGGAGGCCAGGAACAGGCACGCCCGGGCCACGTCGAGCGGCGTGCTCATGCGGCCGAGCGGAATGGTGTCGATCATCTTGCGGCGCGTCTCGGGCGTGTCCTCGCCGGGGAGGAACGCCGGCAACAGGTGGGTAGCGCTGATCACCGGGTTGACCGCCACTACGCGGATCCGCTCCGGCGCCAGTTCCAACGCCATCGCCTTGCTCATGGTGATCACGGCGCCCTTGGTGGCGCTGTACCAGACGATGCCGGGCCGGGGCCGCACGCCGGCGGTGGAGGCGATGTTCACCATCACGCCGCCTCCCTGCCGGCGGAACACCGGCACCGCGTGCCGGGCGCTGAGGTAGACGCTCTTCACGTTCACGTCGAACACGCGCTGGAACTCCGCTTCGTCCACCTCCAGCATCGGCCGGTTGCGGTGCGTGGTGCCGGCGTTGTTCACCACGATGTCGAGCCGACCGTAACGCTCCAGCGCCCCGGCCACCATCGCTGCCACGTCGCCGTCCCTGCTTACGTCGCCGGCAACGGCCAGCGCTGCGCCGCCGGCCATTGTAATCTCTGCCGCCACCCGGCCGGCCGCCTCGCCGTCGATGTCCGCCGCCGCCAACAGAGCCCCCTCCGCCGCGAACAGGGTGGCGATCCCCTTGCCGAATCCTCTGCCGGCCCCGGTCACCAGGGCCACCTTGCCTGCCAGTCTCAACGTCTTTCCCCGCCTCCGGTTCCCATCATCGGTCACCGGAGCCGATCGAGGCCAGACCGTTGCGGAAGCGGCGCCGGCCTCGTCGCTGGCGGTCAGAAGCCGGTGTGCGGGTCGGTGTAGGGGGAGCGCTCGAAGCGGCAGGCCGGCTCGGTGACGCGGGGGTCTTGCTGCTCGCGCAACACCGCCATCAGGCGGGAGGACAGGTGCTCCCGGGTCTCGGCATGCGCCGGGTCGCCGGCGACGTTGTGGAGGTAGTGCGGGTCGCGGTCCAGGTCGTACAGCTCTTCCGCCGGGAACTTGCCGAAGCCCATCTCGAACAGCGCGCGCACCTCCGGCTCGCCGCGGTGGTGCACCATCCACGCCTTCGACGGCGAGCCGTCCATGTCCGCATAGGCAGCCCAGGTGTTCTCGCACAGTTCCTCGTAGGAGGGCGGCGCGGTGGCCGGGTCGTCCAGGCCGCGCGGGTCGCCCATCGGCCAGCGGTC
>JAPPKD010000038.1 GCA_028820215.1 Spirochaetaceae bacterium
CTGGTACACGACCTGCACGAGACCATGCGCACCCTGCTGACGTTCGCCAACACCGGCAGCATGCGCGTGGACCTCGGCGTGCTCGGCTGGTCGGCGGAGCGCGAGAAGGCGTTGCGCGGCCGCCAGCTCCGCAAGAAGCTCAACCTGGTCGGGGTCGCCCTGCCCGCCGACGTCGAGGAGATGATCGACGAGATGGACCCGGTGATGGCCGGCGGCTGATGGCACCGACCCCGTTCTTCTCCGCCGACTGGGCGCAGGCGGCGCGCACCGCGATCAACGAGGGCCCCGACCCGGCCACCGTGGAGCGCAAGGTGGAGGGATTCTGGAACTGGATCGAGCGGGCGCGGGCCACCGTCAACTGCACGCTCGCCCTGGCGGTGCGCGACCTGCCCGACCGCAACCCGGACACCATCATGCTGAAGCTTGAGCGCGGCGCCTGCACCGGCGCCTGCCTGACCACGCGGGCGGAGGCGGAACCGCGCTGCACCTACCTGCTGGCCGGCGACTGCGCCGCCTGGCGCGAGGTGATGGACGGCTACGACATGGGCCGCTCGATCATGTACCGCAAGCTGCTCCTGGAGCGGGGCGACGTACTGGTGTTCTTCCGCACCGTCTACTACTGGACCGAGACCCTCGCCTGCCTGCAACGCATCCCCACCGCCTTCCCCCTCGCCGCGGCGCGCTGAACCGGTTACAGCCGTACTTGTCCGGGCCCAATTGCCACCGGCGACCGAATAGAATATATTCGCTTCATGCCATCCACGACTGTCCATTTTCCGCCGCAACTGCTGGAACAGGTCGACACGGCTGCGCGACGCCAAGGAGTGAGCCGCAACCGATTCGTGATGCGAGCCTGCCAGGACTCCCTGGCCAAGGACGCCGGCGAGTGGCCGGAGCACTTCTTTCACCTCGACCTGACCCCGGAGGAACTGGCAGCGCTGCGCGAAGCCGGCCACGAGATGGAACAAGGCATACGGGCCGCCCGCCGCAGCCGCGGAGCGCCGCTGTTGTGATCAGCGTGCTCGACACGACGGCGTTCTCCGCGGCCATGCGGCATGAGCCGGAGATCGTCTCCTTCCTCGGCGAGCGTCCGCCCGGAGCGTTCGCGGTCGTACCGCCGGTGGTCGCAGAGATAGAATATGGACTGCGCCGCCTGGATCGTGCATCGCACCGCCTGCGCCTGCTCACCACGCAGAAGGAACGGCTGTTGTCCGCGATCCCTCTGCTGGACTGGATTCCCGCAGCCTCGGTGCAGTTCGGCGCCATCAAGGCGGCCTTGGAGGCCGCGGGCATGATCATCGAAGACTTCGACATCGCCGTGGCGGCGATCGCCCGCGTCCACGGAGCGGAAGTGATCACCGCCAACCTC
Organism: Spirochaetaceae bacterium; assembly: GCA_028820215.1. The sequence goes on from JAPPKD010000038.1 coordinate 1,370, forward strand.
ACCCACTTCACCCGGATCGACGGCCTCCCCTGCCGCCACTGGCGGTGACCGACAACGCACAGAGAAGACCTGTTCGGTTACTTGTACAAGTCTCTCGTTTGCAGTAGGATTCGCAAAGAGGTCGATCAGGGCGCCAGCGGCTCGATTTCGTCGAGGAGTCCGGTCATACTCACCGCGCGAATTCGCTCGGCCAGAGGGAACGTTGCCTGCCCGGCGTGGACCACGTCCAGTGAATCGAGCCGCAGAACCTGCAGCGCGGAGTGCATCGACTTGGTTACTCTGGGCGCGACCGTTCGCTTGATCTCGAAACCGCGACGCTGCCGACCGCGCACGATCAACAGGTCCAGTTCCGGGCCGGAGTGGGTGGCCCAGAAAAAGCACTCCTCCGGATCCGCGCGCAGGTGGCCGATGAGCTGCTCAACGGCGTATCCCTCCCAGGACGCACCCAGCACCGGATGCGACTCGACATCCTCCCGCCCGCGCAGGTTGAGGAGCGCATGCAGCAGACCCGAGTCGCCGATGTACACCTTCGGCCGCTTCACCTGACGCTTGCCGACGTTCTCATACCAGGGCTGGAGTTGACGCACGATCAGCGCTCCCGTGAGGAGGTCGAGATAGCGTCGCACCGTGGTGTCCGCCACGCCGAACGAACGCGCCAGCTCGGCGCTGCGCCACACCTGGCCATGACTGTGCGCCAGCATGGTCCAGAATCGCCGCAGCGTGGTGGCGCCGATGGTGACACCGAGTTGCGGCAGATCGCGTTCCAGGAACGTGCGTACGAACTCCTGGCGCCACTCGAAGCTCGCCGCGTCCGACGGCGCCAGGAAGGAGCGCGGAAACCCGCCCCGCAACCAGAGCGCTCCGGCGTGACCCGGACTCACCTCGTCGAGCAGGAACCCGCCCACCTGCAGGTACGCGATGCGACCGGCGAGCGACTCCGAGGACTGGCGCAACAGCGCCGGGGAAGCACTCCCCAGCACCAGAAACCGGCACGGGACGCCGGGACGGTCGGCCAGCACGCGCAGCGCCGGGAACAGGTCGGGACGCCGTTGCACCTCGTCGATCACCACGAGGCCGGTCAGGCCCTCCAGCGCGAGCATCGGTTCAGCCAGGCGTGCCACGTCCCCCGGGTGCTCCAGGTCGAACACCGCGACCGGGCCGCTGCTGGTGGCAGCGATCTGTCGTGCCAGAGTGGTTTTGCCTACTTGGCGAGCACCGACCAGACCAACCACCGGGAACCGCGCGAGCAGACGGGTGAGCCGCTCGGTCACCCGTGCGCGGGCTACGTGTCGTCCCTCCATACCCTTGAAATATCTGCGATCATCACAGAATTTTCAAGG
>JAPPKD010000045.1 GCA_028820215.1 Spirochaetaceae bacterium
GTCGTCACCCGCGGCGGCCGGCGGCGCCTCGTCGCTGGGGGGGAGCAGGTCGGAGCCGGCGTCCAGCCGGCCGACGACGGTTGCCCCCTCCGGCGGCCGCACCCCGTCGCCGTCCGTGCGCTCGGCGCTCTCCGCCGGCTCGGCGCCGTTCTCCTCGCCTTCCGCCTCTATGCCTTCCGCCTCTATGCCTTCCACCTCTATGTAGGCAAACGGGTCGCCGACCTTGATGACCTGCCCGGCGGCGGATCCGAAACGGCGCACCACCCCGGTTTTCGGCGACGGAATCTCCGCCACCACCTTGTCGGTCTCGACGATGGCGAGGATATCGCCTTCCTCCACCGCATCGCCCGGCTGCAGCTTCAGCTCGAGGATCTTGCCTTCGTGCAGCCCCTCGCCGATGTCCGGAAACTTGAACTCGTACATCTCCCTCATCCGCCTCAATAGCTCAGCAGCCGCCGTGCCGCGCTGACGATGTCGGCGACGCCGATCAGGTAGTGCCGCTCGTGGCGGGGCAGCGGCACGATGATGTCGCTGCCAGTCAGCCTCGCCGGCGGCGCCTCGAGGTGCAGGAACGCCTGCTCCGCGACGGTCGAGGTCAACTCCGCGCCGACGCCGTAGGAGCGCGGACCTTCGTGCACGACCAGCAGCCGGCCGGTCTTCCGCACCGACTCCACCACCGTCGCGAGGTCGGGAGGATAGATCGTCCGCAGGTCGATCACCTCCGCCGACGCCTCGCCGTCGAGCTGCCGCGCCGCGGCGACCGCCTCCTTCATCTGGGCACCGTAGGAGACGATGGTCAGGTCGGCGCCGGACACCACGACCCGAGCGGTCCCCAGCGGGATGACGAAGTCGCCTTCGGGGATCTCCTGTCTGGGCGCCTGGTAGACGCGCTTGGGCTCCATGAAGATCACCGGGTCGGGATCCCGGATCGCGGCGATCAGCAGGCCCTTCGCGTCATGAGGGGTGGACGGGATCACCACCTTGATGCCGGGAACATGCGCAAGGATCGCCTCCATGCTCTCGCTGTGGTGCTCCAGCGCGCGCACGCCGCCGCCGTACGGCATCCGGATCACCATCGGTGCGGTAAAAGCCCCCTGCGTACGGGTCCGGATGCGTGCCACGTGGTTGATGATCTGGTTGAACGCCGTCCAGATGAACCCGCTGAACTGAATCTCCACCACCGGGCGCAGCCCCGCCGCCGCCATCCCCAGCGCGCTGCCCACGGCAACGCTCTCGGCCAGCGGCGTGTCGAAGCAGCGGGAAGCGCCGAATTCCTCCTGCAGGCCCGTGGTGGCGCGGAACACGCCGCCGTTGACGCCGATGTCCTCGCCGAAGGTGATCACCCGCTCGTCGAGGCGCATTTCGGTGCGCAGCCCGTCGTTGATGGAGGAGACCAGGTTGGCCGGCCTCATCGCCGTTCTCTCATCGACGGCCTCTCATCGGTCGCCGCGCAGTTCCCGCAGCCGCGCGAGCTGCTGCTGCAGGAGCGGGGGAGCCTCCGCGAACGTGTGGCGGAAGCCGGCTTCCAGGTCGGGATCGGGGTCCGACTCGACCGCTTCGAAGGCCTTCCGGGCCCTGGTCCGCGCGTCCGCCACCAGTGCCCGCGTTTCCGACTCCGTCAGCAGTCCCCGTTCCATCAACAGCCGTTGCACGCGTCTGATGGGATCGTGACGCTCCCACGTCCGCTCCTCCTCGCGGGTGCGGTAGCGGGTCGGGTCGTCCGTGGTCGTGTGCGCCCCCACCCGGTAGGTGATTCCTTCGATCAGCGTCGGCCCGTCACCTGCCCGCGCGCCGCGCACCGCGTCGCGCACCACCTGGTAGACGGCGGTGATGTCGTTGCCGTCCACCTGCACGCCGGAGAAACCGTAGCCCTCGGCCTTCGCCGCCAGCGACGGCGACGCGCACTGCGTGTCGCGCGGGGTCGAAAGCGCGTACTGGTTGTTCTGAACGTAGAACACGGTCGGCGTGTTCCACACCCCGGCGAAGGTGAGCGACTCGTGGAAATCTCCCTGTGACGTGGCGCCGTCGCCGCAGTAGCAGAGCACCACGCGGTCGCGTCCCAGGTGCCGTTCGGCAAAGGCCAGGCCCACGGCATGCGGGAGCTGAGAGCCGATCGGGATGGCGACCGGCGCCAGGTGGTAGCGATCGATGTCCAGCCGGCTTCCGTCCTCGACGCCGTACCAGTACTGGAAGTGGGTGGTGATCGGCAGGCCGCGCACCAGCAGGGCGCCGAGCTCCCGGTAGGCGTGGACGATCCAGTCGTCGTCGCGCAGCGCCATGGCCCCGCCGACGCTGTTGGCCTCCTGGCCGACGGCGGGCGGATAGGGAAGCAGCCTGCCCTGCCGGGTGAGACTGACCGCCCACTCGTCGATGGCGCGTGACTGGATCATCACCTGAAACGCGTACAGGAGCTGCTGGTCGGTCATGCCCGGGTCGTCGTGACACTCGGGCGCCAACGCCCCCTCCGGAGTCAGGCGCTGCACCATGGCTGGACATAGAGTACCGCTCCGGGCCGGCACACGCAACCTGCAGCCCCTGGTGGAGCGATGAAGCGGACGGATCCAGGCCCGCATCGCATGCCGAACGCAGTCGCGGGAACCGCCCGGACCCTATTGCCTCACCCAAATATCCACACGAAGTGAAGTGGATGCCTCATGCAAATATCCACACGAAAGATAGGCGGCGGTAAAGGGGGTGGGG
>JAPPKD010000209.1:0-1467 GCA_028820215.1 Spirochaetaceae bacterium
GGTGCCGACTATTACAGCAGGCAGGCGCGGGCGAGCGGGTTTCCGGCGCGGTCGGTGTGGAAGCTCCGGGAGCTGGACCGGCGCCACCGGCTGCTGCGCGGCGGCATGAACGTGCTCGACCTGGGCGCCGCGCCGGGCAGTTGGTCGCTGTACGCGCGCGAGAAGGTAGGGGCCGCCGGCTCGGTGACGGCGGTCGACCTGGTGCCGCGGCCGGCGGCGCTCGGCGCTGCCGATGCGCGGCTGCGCTGGCTGCAGGCGGACCTCGCCGGCGAGCAGTTGCGCGGCGAGCTGCGCGGACAGCGCTTCCACCTGGTCTTGAGCGACGCGGCGCCGGCCACGTGCGGCAATCACGCGGTGGACGCGGCGCGCTCCGCGGAGTTGGTGGAGGCGGTGCTCGGCCTGGCGCGCGGCCACCTGCGGGAGGGCGGCAGCCTGGTCGCCAAGGTGCTGCAGGGGGAGGAGTTGCCCGACCTTCTGGCGCATGCCCGGCGGTCATTCGCGCGCGTGCGCACCGCCAAGCCGGCGGCGTCGCGCGGCGAGTCGAGCGAGACGTTCCTGCTTGCATTTGAGTACTTTGCCGGCCAACGGAAGCATTGAGCGCGACACGGTGAGCGGAATAGTCGTGAAATTCGGCGGCAGTTCCCTGGCGGACAGTGAACGGCTGCGGCAGGCGATGCAGGTCGCCCGTACGAGGCTGGCGGACGGCGGGGTGATGGTGTGCTCGGCGATGGGCGGCACCACCGACGTGCTGATCGCCGCGGCGCGCGAGGCGGCTACCGGAAGGGACGTGCGCGAGCGGGTGGAGGGTATCCGCGCCCGGCACGTGGGGGTGGTGCGCGACCTGTGCCCGCCGCGCGGCCAGGCGGCCACCCTGACCGAGTTGCAACTGCTGCTCGCCGAGTTGGACGAGGTGCTGCACGGGGTGAGCCTGCTGCGCGAGTGTTCGCCGCGCACCCTGGACCTGGTGATGAGCTTCGGCGAGCGGCTCAGCACCACGGTGGCCAGCCGGCTACTGGCCGACCTCGGCCTGGAGACCCGCCTCCTGGATGCCCGCGAGCTGGTCCTCACCGACGCTGCACACGGCAACGCCACGGTGCAGTTCGAGGCCACCTACCGGCGCGTGCGCGCGGCCCTGCAGCCGCTGGCGGGGATCGCCTGCGTGGTGCCCGGCTTCATCGGCGCCACCGCCGACGGGGTCACCACCACGCTCGGCCGCGACGGCTCCGATTACACGGCGTCGCTGATCGCCGCCGCCCTGGATGCCGGCGAACTGCAGATCTGGACCGACGTCGACGGCGTGCTGAGCGCCGACCCGCGCCACGTCCCCGAGGCGTTCGTGATCGGCCAGCTCAGCTACCAGGAAGCGATGGAGATGTCCTACTTCGGCGCCCGCGTGATCCATCCCTACACCATGGTGCCGGTGGTGGAGCAGGCGATTCCGATCCTCATCAAGAACACCCTGCGGCC
>JAPPKD010000209.1:1567-2697 GCA_028820215.1 Spirochaetaceae bacterium
GCCAACGTGGGCTCCGGGTTCGACGTGCTCGGCTTCGCCGTGGAACGCCCCGGCGACACCGTGGAGGCGCGCCGGCGCGAGGGTGCCGGCGTCGCCCTGCTGGAGGTGACCGGCGACGGCGGGCGCCTGCCGCGCGACGCCAGCAACACGGCGGTGGTGGCCGCCGGCAGGCTGCTGGAGCGGCTCGGCGAGCCGTTCGGCGTGGACCTGGTCCTGCACAAGGGCATGCCGCTGGCCTCCGGACTCGGCAGCTCGGCGGCGAGTGCCGCCGCCGCCCTGCTTGCGGTCAACCGGCTGGCCGGTGATCCGCTGGCGGCGGAGGAACTGCTGCCGTGCGCACTGGCCGCGGAGCAGGTGGCGGCCGGCTCCGGCCACGCCGACAACGCGGCGCCCGCATTGCTGGGCGGCTTCGTGCTGATCCGCAGCACCGCGCCGCTCGACCTGGTGCGCCTGCCGGTGCCGGACGGGCTGGCGGTGGCGCTGCTCAGCCCCGACGTGGAGATCCCGACCGAGGCGGCGCGCCGCATCCTGCGCAAGCAGATCCCGCTTGCCGACGCCGTCTCGCAATGGGGCAACCTGGCCGCCCTGGTGGCGTCGCTGTACACCGGCGACCTGGCCCTGATGGGCCGCTCTCTCGACGACCTGATCGCCGAGCCGGTGCGCGCCGTGCTGATCCCCGGCTTTGCCGCCGTCAAGGCGGCGGCGCTGCAGGCCGGCGCCATCGGCTGCTCCATCTCCGGCGCCGGCCCGGCGGTATTCGCCCTCGCCGCCTCGGCGGCGCGCGCGGAGAAGGTGGCCGAAGCGATGCGCCGGGCGTTCGCGGATGCCGGGCTCACCGCCGCCGCCTACGTGTCCGAAATCAGCCGCGCCGGCCCGCGCATCGCCGCGCAGTGCTGACCGGGCGCCCGAGAGGAGGACGTTGACATGCAAGTGTGTTCCACGCGAGACGCCAGCGTACGACTTTCCTTCAGCGATTCGCTGTTGGCCGGTCTGCCGCCCGGCGGCGGCCTGTACCAGCCGTGCCCGCCTCCCGACCTGACCGAGGTGATCGCCGGTCTGCCCGATGACACGCCGTTCGTCGACCTCGCGGCGGCACTGACCGAGGCGCTGTTGGCCGACGATCTGGCCAC
>JAPPKD010000370.1 GCA_028820215.1 Spirochaetaceae bacterium
TGGAGGATCCCGCGGTGAGCGACGACAGCCCGGTTGCCGGGGCGAGCTTCACGTTGTCGGCCACGGTGCGCAACGCCGGGGACGGAGACGCGGCGGCGACGACACTGCGCGTCTACCGTTCGGACGATGAGACGATCACGCCCGCCGACGAGCAGGTGGGCGCCGCAACGGTGCCGGCGCTGGCGGCCTCCGAGAGCAGCCCTGCGTCGATGGAGCTGAGTGCTCCGTCGAGTTCCGGGACGCACTACTACGGCGCGTGCGTGCGTGCGGTGGCGGAAGAGTCCGACACGACAAACAACTGCTCGGCGCCGGTGCCGGTCACGGTGCAGGCGCCGCGGGTTCCGGTGTCGGGGCCGCCAGGGCCGGATCTGGTGGTCAAGCGGTTTTGGGTGAACACCGCCAGTCCGCCCATCGGGGGAATATTCGAGTTGTGGGCGGACGTGCGCAACCGCGGCGGTGGGACATCACCATATACGATGCTGCGCTTCTACCGCTCAACCGATGCGACCGTCACGCGGTCCGACACGGAATTGGCCACCGAATGGGTGGCGCGGTTGCGCATCGACTCGGACGAATATCGCGGGTACGAGTCCATGACCGTGAAGGCGCCGTCGAGCAAGGGGACGTACTACTACGGCGCGTGCGTGGACGCGGTGGCGGGGGAGTCCGCCACCGCGAACAACTGCTCGGCGGCGGTGAAGGTCGAAGTGTTGCACAACAAACCGGAACTCAGGGTCGGCTCGTGGGATGTGACCGCCCGTTCTATCGGAGAAACGTTGTCGGTGGCAACGCGAGTGTCGAACTACGGGAGCCCGTCCGACGCGACGACGTTGCGCCTCCTCCTGTTGCCGAGTCGGACGAGCGAACCGTCCGCCGGCACGCAGGTGGGCGAGGTCGGCGTGCCGGAGCTGGTTGTTACAAACAACTCGGCGGCGTCCTCCCTGCGGTACGTGGAGTTTAAGGCACCCGCGACCGCCGGGGGGTACTACTACGTCATGTGCGTGGACGCGGTGCGCGGGGAATCCAACACGGCGAACAACTGTTCGTCGGCCACCGCAATCGAGTTCCGTTGATACTGAACGAGATCTGGCGCGTCGGTGGTGCAGACCATCGCCGGGATTGTGCCGACGTGGCGGGCCGCGCGCTCCGGCGAGCTACCCGGTGGCTTCGCTGACGGGGTGCTCCTCGGGGGCGTGGCGGCGTAATTCGGCGAGACCGGCAGCGATGCGGGATACGCTCAGCATCTCGCCGAACGTCACCCGCATGAAGCGCTCCAGGCGATCAGCGGTGACCATGTCCTTTTCGATTCTGTCAAGCCGCTTGTCCATGCGTTGCAGCAGCGCGTCGCGTTCCTGGTCGGTCATGTCTGTACATTAGCGCCCCCATCGGATGCTCGTCAAGCGAAATAGGATTGATTGACGCAGCAATTCTCGGTGAGCGGCGGTTGACGGGGAGACGGTCCAGGCTGTCTAACGCGACCCGGCCACGCGCGAGAGGAGCCGAGGACTGCGCTACCGAATTTCAAAGTGAGACACGCGACGCAATTGGTAGTGTCGCACTCGCGGAGTCGCTGGCGGTCGACCTGATCACGCTGGACCGGCGCCTGGCCCGTGCGCCGGGTTGCCTCTGCTCATTTCGCACACCCGACGACTGAGGCGACGACCCGGCTGATTCGGGTGTTTCGGACGGACTCGTCCACTCGTCGCTCGGGACGACTTCGGTAGCGACGACACGAACTCATCCTGAGAGATGTACTTTATCCCTGTTTCCTGATTGATAGTCATGGAAAGTTCATTGAATACCTTGTACGATGAAGAAACGTAGCGGGCAACCTCGCCGCCGGCGAACGACGGCGGCGGGGCCGCCGGTGGTACGGTCGCGCCGAACCGGAGGAGTGGAGGATGCCGTGCAACACCAAGCCGACGGTACGTTGCTCCGGCAGGCAGCCGGTCGCGTGCAGCGCGCTCGTCGCGCTGACCTGCATTGCACTGGCCACTTGCGGCGGAGGTCCGGGCGCGGTTCATCCGGACCTGGTGGTGGAGGATCCCGCGGCGAGCGACCCGCGCCCGGCTGCCGGGGAGCGCTTCACGTTCTCGGCTACCGTGCGCAACGCCGGGCGCGGGAACGCGGCGGCTACCACGCTGCACGCCTACCGTTCGGATGACGCGACGATCACGCCCTCCGACGAGCAGGTGGGCGCCGCCGCGGTGCCGGGGCTGGCGGCCTCGGCGAGCCGCGCCGCGTCGGTGGAGGTGACCGCGCCGTCGAGTCCCGGAACCTCCTACTACGGCGCGTGCGCCGATCCGGTGGCGGGAGAGTCCGACACCGCGAACAACTGTTCGGCAGCGGTCCGAGTCAACGTGCAGGCGCGCGATACGGCGCCGCAGCCGGATCTGGTCGTGGAAGCTCCCGCCGTGAGCGACGACCGCCCGGTTGCCGGGGCGAGCTTCTCGTTCTCGGCCACGGTGCGCAACGCCGGGGACGGAGACGCGGCGGCGACGACGATGGTCGTCTACCGGTCGGAAGACGACGCTATCACGCCCTCCGACGAGCAGGTGGACGCCGCCGCGGTCCCGGAGCTGGCGGCCTTGGAGCGGAGCCCTGCGTCGGTGGAGCTGACCACGCCGGCGAGTTCCGGGACGTACTACTACGGCGCGTGCGTGCACGCGGTGGCGGAAGAGTC